>NZ_JBKGGX010000021.1:0-102710 GCF_052041925.1 Pseudomonas sp. SMN5 | reverse complement strand
AAGGCTGTAGTAGCGGTAGGCGACCAGGTAGATGGCCACGGCTGCGACGACGATCCAGAGAGCGTTGATGGCTTCGCCGCGGCGCAGGGCCACGACGCCCAGGGCGCACGCTCCCAGGACGGCCAGCAAGAGCCAGGGAATATGGCGCAGCAGGCTATTATTGTTTGTCATTTTTATATTCCAGCCAGGGTGGACAAGAAGGTTAGCCACCGGAGTTTAGCGCTAACCGTCGCAAAGGCCATACCCGACATTCGTCTGTCACCGGCCGAACGGTGCCGGTGACGCGCCAGTTGGGTCTATAGTCAATGAATCTCCGGAGGGAATGCGTAATGAGCGAACGTCGCCGCTTCGTACGAATCGAATTTCATGCACGGACTGAACTGAGCCAGGGGCCCTATATCTGGCCGGTGAAACTGCTGGACCTGTCTCTCAAGGGCCTGCTGATCGAAAAGCCCGAGCCCTGGCTTGGCAACCCTGAAGAACCCTTCATGGCCGACATCCACCTGAGCAATGAGGTGGATGTGCAGATGGAGGTTCGTCTGGCCCACGACGATCACGGCCACCTGGGTTTCGTCTGCGAGCATATCGACCTGGACTCCATCGCGCATCTGCGTCGGCTGGTGGAACTGAACCTGGCCGATCATGACGAACTGGAACGGGAGCTGGCGGCGTTGATCCAGATTTGAATCGCCGGAGCTTCCGTGGCGAGGGAGCTTGCTCCCGCTGGGCTGCGCGACAGCCCCAAGTCCAGCAACACCAAGCCCAGCAACCCGGTGTGTCAGAAAAATTGAGTGAAGTTTCCGGGCCTGCTTCGCAGGCCAGCGGGAGCAAGCTCCCTCGCCACGGGGAACGCGTTACTCAAACAACGCATCCAACGCCTGTTCCAAACGTGTCACCGCGATGATCTGCAACCCCACCGGTGCCTCCTTCGGCGCATTGCCCTTGGGCACGATGGCGCGTTTGAAACCGTGCTTGGCCGCTTCCTTGAGCCGCTCCTGCCCGCTGGGCACGGGGCGGACTTCGCCCGACAGTCCCACTTCACCGAACACCAGCAGGTCATGGGGCAATGGACGATTACGCAGGCTGGACATGACCGCCGCCATCAACGCCAGGTCAGACGCGGTCTCCAGCACCTTGACCCCGCCCACCACGTTCAGGAACACGTCTTGGTCGTGGGTCGGAATGCCGCCGTGCCGATGCAACACGGCCAGGAGCATGGCCAGGCGATTCTGGTCCAGGCCCAGCGTGACCCGGCGCGGGTTCGCCAGGTGGCTGTCGTCCACCAGCGCCTGCACTTCCACCAACATCGGGCGAGTGCCTTCCCACGTTGCCATGACCACACTGCCCGGCACTTCTTCCTGGGCACGTGTCAGAAAGATCGCCGAGGGGTTGGAGACTTCTTTCAGCCCCCTGTCGGTCATGCCGAACACGCCCAGCTCGTTGACGGCGCCGAAACGGTTCTTCACTGCCCGTAACAGACGCAGGCGCCCATCGGATTCACCTTCGAAATACAACACGGTGTCGACCATGTGCTCCAGCACCCGCGGGCCCGCCAGCGCGCCTTCCTTGGTCACGTGGCCCACCAGGAAAATCGCCGTGCCGCTCTGCTTGGCGTAACGCACCAGCAACGCCGCACTTTCGCGAACCTGGGACACACCGCCCGGGGCCGACTGGAGTTGCTCGGTGAAAATCGTCTGGATCGAGTCGATCACCATCACCTTGGGTTTTTCCAGGCGTGCCGTGGCGATGATGGTTTCAATGCAGGTTTCGGTCATGACCCGCAGCTGGTCCTGGGGCAACCCCAGGCGTCGGGCGCGCATGGCGACCTGTTGTTGCGACTCTTCACCGGTGACGTACAGCGCCGGCATGCGCGTGGCAATGTTGCATAAGGTTTGCAACAGGATGGTGGATTTACCAATGCCCGGGTCCCCGCCGATCAGCACCACCGAACCGTCCACCAGACCGCCACCGAGCACGCGGTCCAGCTCGCCGGAGGCGGTGGAGAAGCGCGGGATTTCCTCGACGCTGACTTCGGCCAGGGTCTTGATCTGCGCCTGCTGGCCGGCCCAGCCCGTGCGCCCGGTGGGCGCCGCTGCGCCGCCGCTTTCCACCATGGTTTCGGTCAGGGTGTTCCAGGCCCCGCACTCACTGCACTGGCCGGCCCATTTGGGAAAGGTCGAGCCGCACTCGGTGCAGCCGTACATGCGCTTTGCCTTGGCCATCTGAACCCCCGGGAAAAACCGCGATGATAGCCCAGGCGGAGGTCAACGAGGGGCCGGCATTCTGATTTCACCCTTGGCCAGATCCGTCGCGGTATTGCCCAGCGGGTCGGCGGCATCCAGGTCAGCGCCTTTGGCTTTCAAGGCATCCAGCAGTTCGACACGCTTGAACAGCCCGGCGTACATCGCTGCGGTCTGCCCTGCCGCGTTGCGCTGGTCGGGACTGCACTCGGTGGATAACAAGCGGCGGGCGATCTGCACCTCGCCCTTGAAAATGGCCCCCATCAGTGCTGTGTTACCGCGCTTGTCCTGGGCACAGGCATCGGCGCCGGCCGACAGCAGCCGCTCCACCGCAGGGCCCTGACCGTGATACGCCGCCAGGATCAACGCGGTGTAGCCCTTTTCATCCTGGGTATCGAGGGCGTAGCCGGCCTCGATAAAGGTGTCGAGCATCGGCACGTCGCCCCGGCGGGCGGCGTCGAAATAATAATTCTGCAGTTGTTCCCGTATGGCAGCCGGGTCGGCCGGCACAGGCTGGTCGGCCAGCACGCCCGCCGACCAGATCGCAACTATCGATAATAGAAACCTGACCTTCATGAGATCTCCTTAAACGCGCTCCCACAGGGAATCGGGGGTGAGCAAATCCTCAGACCACACAAAGCCAATGTGGGAGCGAGCTTGCTCGCGATTGCGGTCTGTCAGCCGAACCTTCGCCGACTGGCCCACCGCTTTCGCGAGCAGGATCGCTCCCACAGGGTTAACCCCCTGCTGGCAGTCGGTCAGTCGGTCAGTTTTTCCGCCAGCGCCTTGACCCGGGACAGGTCGCCCTTGGCGACACGGGCCACGCCAGTGCCGTATTCAGGATCAGCCTTGTAGAGGAACGACAGGATGATGTGCTTGCTTTCATCATCGGTGGTCGCCAGGGAGCCGCCGAAGCTTTCGATCAGATCGTTGCGTTCTTTCTGATTGAAGGAGCGGTACAGGTCACCGGCCTGCTTGAAGTTCTGCTCGCGCTGAATCTTCGCCTGCTGGGTACTGCCGCTCAGCGCGGTCTGGCTATAGCGGGCCGCCGGCTGTTCGTCGCGGGGCTCCAGCCGGCTCGGCTGGTAATTCACGCCGGTGCTGGTGCTGCCGGGGTTCATCGCACCATCCTGGTTACCGTTGTTCACCGCGACCTTGGGCGCGTTGATCGGCAACTGCAACGCATTGGCGCCCAGCCGATACATTTGCGTATCGGCATAAGAGAACACCCGGCCCTGAAGCAGCCGATCTTCCGAAGGCTCGATGCCCGGCACCAGATTGGCTGGGGCCATCGCCACCTGTTCGGTTTCCTGGAAAACATTCGCCGGATTGCGGTTCAGAACCATCTGCCCGACTTTGCGCTCAGGCACCCCCGGCCAGATCTTAGTGGCGTCCAATGGATCGAAGTCGAACTTTGCCAACTCTTCAGGCTTCAATACCTGAACGTACAGATCCCACTTTGGAAAGTCCCCCTTGTTGATATGGCTGACCAAGTCGTTAGTCATATGACTGTAATCTTGCCCTTGAACTTTCACGACTTCTTTCGGATCGAGGTTTTTCAGCCCCTGCAAACTTTTCCAATGAAATTTCACATAGTGAATATCACCCTTGGCATTCACTAACTTGTAGGCGTGTACACCATTGCCATCCATTTCGCGGTAACTGGCCGGCGTACCGGAGTTGGAATACAGCTCGGTCAGAGTACGTGTCGCCTCTGGGACATGGGAGAAGAAGTCGAAACGACGTGAATCGTCGTCCAGATTGGTCCGCGGGTCCGGCTTGAAAGCGTGGACCATATCGGGAAACTTGATGGCGTCGCGGATGAAGAAGGTCGGGAAGTTGTTCCCCACTAGATCCCAGTTACCGTCGGCGGTGTAGAACTTGGTGGCAAAGCCACGAGGGTCGCGCAGGGTCTCCGGTGAATGGTTGCCATGCACGACCGCCGAAAAGCGCACGAACACCGGTGTGGTCTGGCCTGCGGCGAAGACCTTGGCCTTGGTCAGGTCGCTGAGGTCGTCGGACACCGTGAAGGTACCATGGGCGCCCGTGCCCCGGGCATGTACCACGCGCTCGGGAATGCGTTCACGGTCGAAGCGCTGGAGCTTCTGAATCAATTGCACGTCCTGCAGCAAGGTCGGGCCGTTGGGCCCCGCTGTCTGCGAGTTCTGGTTATCGCCGACCGCGGCACCGTTATCCCGGGTCAAGGTCGCGGCGTTGACGGAAAAAGACAGCAGGCCCGCCGTCAGCGCAAAAAGGGCACGACGGTGGGAAAACGTTCCGCCGCCAAGGGAAGTATTCATAGAAATTTCCTCTGATGTTATAGAGCGCATCCGTGTGCGCCCTTCAGAGGCTAGTGCTCGAAAATCCAAAACCTAAATAGAAAAGCCGTACCGCTTCGATAGAAAAAACGTTGTGGGGGATCGGTACTAAACCCAGTATCACGCGCGATTGATGGCACTTTGTAAACTTTTCGGCAGGCACTGGGTCGATAACTGAAGCTTTGTAAGCGGGCGTTTCAAGCGGGACGCGTCTGGCTGAATTACACTGCCACTCAAACTCATCTGTCACAAGGAACAACAACTCATGGGCGTGCTAAGCGAGTTCAAGGCCTTCGCGGTCAAAGGCAATGTCGTCGACATGGCCGTCGGGATCATTATCGGTGCCGCTTTCGGCAAAATCGTCTCGTCCTTCGTCGGTGATGTGATCATGCCGCCCATCGGTCTGCTGATCGGCGGAGTCGATTTCAGCGATCTGGCAATCACGCTCAAGGCCGCCCAGGGGGACACGCCTGCAGTGGTGCTGGCCTACGGCAAATTTATCCAGACCACCATCGATTTCATCATCGTGGCGTTCGCGATTTTCCTAGGCGTGAAAGCCATTAACCGCCTCAAGCGCGAAGAAGCCGTGGCGCCCAGTGCCCCTCCGGTTCCGAGCAAGGAAGAATTGCTCCTGACCGAGATCCGCGACCTGCTCAAGGCGCAGAACGAGCGGCCCTGAGCCCTCGTCAGAAGCAAGCTGGGCCGCTCAGATCTGTGGCGAGGGAGCTTGCTCCCGCTGGGCTGCGGAGCGGCCCCGGCTCTTTGCGATTGCTGCGCAATCGAGCGCGAGCAAGCTCCCTCGCCACAGGGGCGCGCGCTGAACTCCTGGGCGCACTCTCCTACCAATAGTTTTCCACCGCCACTTGGCCCGGCCGACGCGTAAGGCTCAGTTGCAACCCCCTGGCCTTGAGCAGCTTGCGCGTGTCGTCGATCATCTGCGGATTGCCGCACAGCATCACCCGTGAATGCTCCGGCGTCAGCGCCACACCGGCCGCACGTTCAAGTTCGCCGTTCTCGATCAACGCAGTGATCCGCCCATTGAGGGTCCCCGGATGCGCCTCGCGAGTCACGGTCGCAATGAAGCGAAGCTTGTGGGCGTACTCCGCCAGGTACTCGCGTTGGGCCAACCCTTCGATCAGCGCCTGATACGCCAGCTCACGGGCCTCGCGGACGCTGTACACCAGGATGATCCGCTCGAATCGTTCCCAGGCTTCGAAATCCTGGAGGATCGAAAGAAACGGCGCGACGCCCGTCCCGGTGGACAACAGCCACAGGTCCCGGCCGTCGACAAAACGATCCAGTGTCAGGTAGCCGAAGGCCTGGCGCTCCACCAGCAGGCTGTCACCCGGCGCCAGGCGACTCAGCTCGCTGGTGAACTCACCCTGCGGGACCACGATGGAAAAGAACTCGAGGAATTCGTCGAAGGGTGAAGACACCATCGAATAGGCACGCCAGACGGTGGTGCCATCCGCCTTTTCCACACCCAGCCGAGCGAACTGGCCGGCGCGAAAGCGAAAGCCGCGATCACGGGTGGTGCGCAACGTAAACAGATGAGCGGTCACTGGTTGAACGTCGAGCAGGGTTTGACGGGTGAACTTTTCTTCGCTATCGGTCATGGGCCACTCCAACAAAACTAGGCCTGTAGTGTCCCGCAAAGCGTGTATTTTAACCACCGAACAATTAGTGGCGCTTTAATAGCAATCGCCGCATTCTCGCGCCATAAATCAACCAAACTTATACAATTCAACACCATTTGTAATGCCTGATGTTTCAAGATATATCTACCCCCGACCAAATCTGTTCAAAAAAACCTACGCGAAGTTAGGAATGGTCCTACACTGAATTTTCGCATCATGGATTGGATCCGCATGGACGAATCAACCCAGGAGAAAGCGATGGACAAGTGGAAGGACTTGCAACTCAAGAAGTTATCCTGCGAAAAAGATTTGCAGGCGGCTTATCGCCTGGTCCTTAATTTCTTTAACAATCAAGGCTTTGAATATTGCGCGTTTGCCACTTACCTCGGCAGCCCGGACAAGCACACCGGTAAGGTCAACCTGAATAATTACCCTTATGGATGGGACAGGTTCTATGAACAGAACGGTTACGCTTCAAACGATCCAGTAATAGCACATTGCAATCAATCAACGTTGCCGATCTTATGGAACGAGGGTGTTTTTGCCCGAACCCCCAAGTTATGGCGCGAACTTAATCGACAGGGACTTAAACACGGCTGGACTCAGGCCATCCATGATGAACACGGTATCCATTACAGTCTGTTCAGCCTCGCAAGGACGCACTGCCCAATCGATATAGAGGAGCATTATGGCAACCTCGGCTACGCCATTTTCGCCAGTCAGCGTCTGCATGCCCTGGCCAGCAAGAAGCTGTCGGATGCCAGCGCTGTCACCCACAAATATCATTTATCACCCAGGGAAATCGAAGTGCTGCGCTGGTCTGCCGAAGGCAAGACGGCCTCGGAAGTAGGCAGGATCCTTTGTCTTTCCGAGCGGACCGTGAATTTCCATGTGTGCAGTTGCATGCGAAAACTGAACGTCAGCAACAAGATTTCAGCGGTGGCCAAGGCAGCCCAGTTCCATGTGATCTGATGAACGCAGCAGCCGCGAGGAGCAGAAAAACCCGCAAGTAATGTGCAGAAAAAGAACGTACCATTTACGGCTCCACTTGAATGATGACGCTGCTTGTACGCGACGCAGTTCATTCAAGCGGTCCCGCACAGACACCTCCATCCAGGCCGCGGGACTTTCGTTGATCTCCAGAGCCCCCAGCCATGCCCTTGCTTGACAGCCCCTTCGCCCGACTCGACCTGATCCGCCAGCCCGAACAGCAGAACGAACCGTTGCAAGCCTTCGATGCGGCCGACGAATACCTGCTCGCGTACCTGGCCGAACAACAACCCGCCCCGCAAACCCGGGTGCTGGTTCTCAACGACGGCTTCGGCGCCCTTGCAGCGAGCCTGGCCGGCAAGGTGGCGGTGCTCAGCAGCGGCGATTCGTTCCTGGCGCTGCAAGCGCTGGAGAAGAACCTGGTGCGCAACGGCCAGCCTTTCGACGCGGTCCCGACATTGCCAGCGAGCGAGCCGCTGACCGGCCCGTTCGACCGGGTCTTGATCAAGGTGCCCAAGACCCTGGCCCTGCTCGAGGAACAGCTTATCCGTCTGCAAGGCCAACTGGCGCCAGGGGCCCAAGTGATAGCCGCCGCGATGATCAAACATCTGCCCCGGGCCGCCGGAGACCTGTTGGCACGCTACATCGGCCCCGTGCAGGCGTCCCTGGCGGTGAAGAAAGCCCGGTTGTTGATTGCGACCCCGGCCGTCGTGACACGGGCCGTATCGCCCTACCCGACCCGCTATTGGCTGGACGAGCCGAAAATCGAGCTGCTCAATCACGCCAACGTGTTCTGTCGCGAAGGGCTGGACATCGGCACCCGCGCATTCCTGCCGCACCTGCCGAAAAACCTGGGCCAGGCCCGGGTCGCGGACCTGGGTTGCGGTAACGGCGTACTGGCAATTGCCAGCGCCCTGCACAATCCCGAGGCCCACTACACGTTGGTGGACGAGTCCTACATGGCCGTGCAATCGGCCGCTGAAAACTGGCGGGCGGCCCTCGGCAAACGCGAAGTGACGGTCCGTGCCGGCGATGGCCTGGCCGGGCAACCCTCGCAATCATTGGACGTGGTGCTTTGCAATCCACCCTTCCATCAGCAGCAAGTGGTGGGCGACTTCCTGGCCTGGCGCATGTTCCAGCAGGCCCGCGAAGCGCTGGTGGTGGGTGGTGCGCTGTACATCGTCGGCAACCGGCACCTGGGCTATCACAGCAAGCTGGCGCGGCTGTTCCGGGGCGTCGAGCAAGTGGCCTCGACCCCGAAATTCGTGATCCTCAAAGCTCGCAAGTAAATAGCTCGCAAGTAATCTTTCCACTGTAAAAAACCCTCCTTTCGGAGGGTTGAAACCGTGCCGCAAGGCAACGGGATGGGAAATCAGTGGGTGGTCAGGCCGGCGGCGTTCATGAACATCCGCATCAGGCTGGCGACTACGAACAACGCCAGGACACTGCCGGCCCAGATCGCCGCCAGCCAGCCGAGCCGTTGCCAGAGCGGTTTTCGTTCGGCGGCCTCTATGTCTTTCAGATCAGGTTTGGCCATGTTCATCGCCTCGCAGTGGATCAGTGGTAACCGTCATCGTGGGTCACCTTGCCGCGAAACACGTAGTAGCTCCAGAAGGTGTACACCAGGATCAGCGGGATGATGAACAAGGTCCCGACCAGCATGAAGCCCTGGCTCTGGGGCGGCGACGAGGCGTCCCAGATCGAGATCGACGGCGGCACGATGTTCGGCCACAGGCTGATGCCCAGGCCACTGTAGCCAAGGAAGATCAGCACCAGGGTCAAAATGAA
The DNA here is from genome assembly GCF_052041925.1 of Pseudomonas sp. SMN5. Classification (NCBI taxonomy): domain Bacteria; kingdom Pseudomonadati; phylum Pseudomonadota; class Gammaproteobacteria; order Pseudomonadales; family Pseudomonadaceae; genus Pseudomonas; species Pseudomonas sp. SMN5. The sequence continues at coordinate 93,737 of NZ_JBKGGX010000021.1, read as the reverse complement.
TGGTGTGTAGTTGGCGTTGCGGGCCACCGCCCGGAACAACCCGTACATGGTCACCAGCACCAGGATCGGCACCGGCAGGAACCAGAACAGGTTGGGCAGGGTGAACCAGCGCGCCGCAATGTCAGCATGGGCCAGTGGCGTCCAGATGCTGACAATCCCGATCACCGCCAGCACCGCGAATGCCAGGGGTCGTGCCAGGTCATGCATCTGCTCCTGCAACTTGCCCTCGGTTTTCATGATCAGCCAGGTACAGCCGAGCAACGCATAGGCGGCAATCAGTGCCAGGCCGCAGAACACCGTGAACGGCGTGAACCAGTCCAGGGATCCGCCAGCATACTGGCGATTGACCACCTCGAAGCCATCGATAAACGCCCCCAGCGCAACGCCCTGGAAGAACGTGGCCGTCAGCGAACCGCCGATGAACGCCTTGTCCCAGAGGTGGCGTTTCTCGGCCTTGGCCTTGAACCGGAACTCAAAGGCCACGCCCCGGAAGATCAGGCCGATGAGCATCAGGATCAGCGGCAGGTACAGCGCCGACAGCACCACCGAATAGGCCAGCGGGAACGCCCCGAACAGGCCGGCACCGCCCAGCACCAGCCAGGTCTCGTTACCGTCCCAGACTGGCGCCACGGTGTTCATCATCACATCGCGGTCGCGCTCGCCCTTGACGAAGGGGAAGAGAATGCCGATCCCCAGGTCGAAGCCGTCCATGATCACGTACATCATGATGCCGAAGATGATGACCACGGCCCAGATCAGCGGAAGATCAATACCCATGGCTCAATTCCCCTTGTTCGAGCGGTCGTTGTGGTCGGCTTCGTCGTCGCCTTCGTTGGCGGCCGACAATGGACGGGCCGGGGTGCGTTTCTGGCCCGGACCGCCATCGGTCGGCTCGGCCTCGTGGGCCACCGGCCCCTTGCGCACCAGGCGCATCATGTAGCTCAGGCCGGCGCCGAACAGCGCGAAATACACCACCACGAACAGCACCAGGGTGATGCTCATCTGGGCGAGGCTGTGGCCGGACGACGCGTCGGCCGTGCGCATCAGGCCATAGACGACCCAGGGCTGGCGGCCGATTTCCGTGGTGAACCAGCCGGCCAGGATCGCGATCAGCCCGGACGGCCCCATCCACAGCACCAGGTGCAGGAACGGTCGGGACTGGAAGATCCGGTCGTTGCGGCGCAGCCACAAGCTGCACAGGCCGGTGAAAATCATCAGCAGCCCGAGGCCGACCATGACCCGGAACGACCAGAACACGATGGTCGAATTGGGCCGGTCTTCAGGTGGGAATTCCTTGAGGGCCGGCACCTGCTTGTCCAGGCTGTGGGTCAGGATCAGGCTGCCCAGGTAAGGAATTTCCACGGCGAAGCGGGTCTTCTCGGCCTGCATGTCCGGCAGCCCGAACAGGATCAACGGGGTCGGCTCATTGCCGACGTTTTCCCAGTGGCCTTCGATGGCGGCGATTTTCGCCGGTTGATGCTTGAGGGTATTGAGACCGTGGAAATCGCCGATCACGGCCTGTATCGGCGCGACGATCAAGGCCATCCACATCGCCATCGACAGCATGCGGCGAACGGCCGGGTTGTCACGCCCGCGCAGCAAATGCCAGGCTGCCGACGAGCCGACGAAGAACGCCGTGGCAACGAACGCTGCGGTGGACATGTGCAGCAGGCGATACGGGAACGAGGGGTTGAACACCACCGCCAACCAGTCCACCGGTATCACCCGGCCATCTACGATTTCATAGCCTTGGGGGGTCTGCATCCAACTGTTGGAAGACAGGATCCAGAAGGTCGAGATCAAGGTGCCGATCGCCACCATGACCGTGGAAAAGAAGTGCAGGCCGCGACCGACGCGATTCCAGCCGAACAGCATCACACCGAGGAAACCGGCTTCGAGGAAGAACGCCGTGAGCACTTCGTAAGTCAGCAGCGGCCCGGTGACCGCGCCGGCGAAGTCCGAGAAGCGACTCCAGTTGGTGCCGAACTGATAAGCCATCACCAACCCGGAGACCACGCCCATGCCGAAGTTGACGGCGAAGATCTTCGACCAGAAATGGTACAGATCGCGGTAGGTGTCATCGCGGGTCTTGAGCCACAGGCCCTCGAGCACCGCCAGGTAACTCGCCAGGCCAATGGTGATGGCCGGGAACAGGATGTGGAACGAGATGGTGAACGCGAACTGGATTCGGGCGAGATCGAGCGCCTCCAAACCGAACATAAGTCTTCCTCTGTCAGGTAAAACCGGCTGCGGGTGGGGCCTGCATCACGGCCCCAGTGATATGGAGTGCAATGCTTTTCAAATCGTTCTTTTTAAAACCGTTACCACGCAGGATGCTGGCCGGATGGCCGCCAGTTCAGCGCCCAAAAGGGAATTGATCTGGGTCAAGCAATGCGTAAAGAGTAGTCGGATTATTGCCGATGAACGGCGTGGTCTTTTGTCGCGTGACAGGTTGTCTCAGTGCGGTTACCGGTCAATGGCACGCGCACCTGTGGCGAGGGAGCTTGCTCCCGCTCGACTGCTCAGCAGTCGCAAGATTTCAAGTCCGCTACGCAGCCCGGCGGGAGCAAGCTCCCTGGCCCAAGTATGCGGAACACCGGATATCGATGTTTGGCTAACTATTTTTCCAGTGGTCGTACCTCTTGGTTACAGCTCGGTGATAATCTCGATGCCTTCATCACCGGACCCATCATAGATGCCCAGCCAAGCGCCGTTGCTGCTCCGTCACCACCGCCCTTTCATTGCCTTCTGGCTGGCGCGGATCTTCACCGCCAGCGGCTTCCAGATGCTCACCGTGGCCATTGGCTGGAACCTCTATCAACTGACCGGCAACGTGCTGGACCTCGGCCTCGTCGGCCTGGTGGAGTTCGCGCCGCGCGTGCTGTTCATGCTCCACACCGGGCACGTCGCCGACCGTTATGACCGGCGCAAGGTCGCGGCGATCTGCCAGTCGTTGCAGGCGTTAATTGCCCTGGCGCTGGTGATCGGCAGCGCCACCGATCAGGTCACCCGGGAAATGATCTTCATCCTCGCGTTTTTGCTGGGCGCGGCCCGCTCCTTCGAGATGCCGACCACCCAGGCGCTGCTGCCGAGTATCGTGCCCGCCGCGCTGTTTCCCAGGGCGGTGGCCGCCGCGCAATCGGCCCAGCAATCGGCCACCATCGTCGCCCCGGCACTCGGCGGACTGCTCTATGCCTTCGGCAGCGTCTGGGTCTATGGACCGACTGTGCTGCTCTATGTCATTGCCTGTTGCCTGATGCTCAACCTGCCGGCCCGGCAAACCCCGTTGAACAAAGGCAAGGCGACCCTGGACTCGTTGCTCGCCGGGATTCGCTTCATCCGCAGCCGCCCAGACATTCTCGGGGCGATCTCCTTGGACCTGTTCGCGGTACTGCTCGGCGGCGCCACAGCGCTGCTGCCGGTGTTCGCCAAGGACATCCTGCTGACCGGTCCCTGGGGCCTGGGCCTGTTGCGCTCGGCGCCGGCGGTCGGGGCCTTGTTGATGTCGCTGTGGTTGGCGCGGTTCGCCGTGGAGCGCAAGGTGGGTCGGGTGATGTTCACCGCCGTGGGTGTGTTCGGCGTCGCCACCATTGCCTTCGGCCTCTCCACTTCGTTCTGGTTCTCACTGGCGGTGCTGGTGGTGCTGGGCGCGGCGGACATGATCAGCATGGTGATCCGCGCCTCGTTCGTGCAATTGGAAACACCGGATGAAATGCGCGGGCGGGTCAGCGCGGTGAATGGCCTGTTCATTGGCGCGTCGAACCAGCTGGGCGAGTTCGAGTCCGGCCTCACCGCCCACTGGTTCGGCACCGTGCCGGCGGTGGTCATGGGCGGGATCGGCACGCTGCTGGTGACCGGGGTCTGGATCAAGCTGTTCCCGACCCTGGCCAACCGCGACCGGATGCATGAGCCGGTGCACGAGGCGCCGGAAGCGACGAAAGCCTAGGGTTGTATGAAAAGTCGCCGAGCGGCGATCAGGCAAGGCGAAAACAGGCGAGGAAGCGGAGTTTACTGGTTGTAAATGAGCATTCCGAGCCTGTTTTCAACGCAGCATGATCGTCGCGCAGGCACTTTTCCTACAAGCCTAAAGCAACTTGTCGAGGGTGATGGGAAACTCCCGCACCCGCTTGCCGGTGGCATGGTAAATCGCATTCGCTACCGCTGCCGCCACCCCGACGATGCCGATTTCACCCACGCCCTTGGACCCCAGCGCGTTGACGATCTCGTCGTGTTCCTCGACGAAAATCACCTCGATTTCGCCAATGTCAGCGTTGACCGGCACATGGTACTCGGCCAGGTTGTGGTTCATGTGCCGACCCAGGCCATGATCGGTCAGCGTTTCTTCGTGCAGAGCCATGCCGATGCCCCACACTACGCCGCCGAGGATCTGGCTGCGGGCGGTCTTGGGATTGATCACTCGTCCGGCAGCGATAGCGCTGACCACCCGATGAACCTTCACGGTGCCGAGGTCTTCATCCACGCGGACCTCGACGAACACCGCCGAGTGTGTGGCAGTGGCGTAGGCTTGGCGTTTGTCGTCCGGTCCGGCCGTGACCTCAGCCTGCAAGGGCGTCTCCCCGCTGTTTTGCGCCAGCTCGGCCAACGCCACACTGGCCTCGCCCAGGCGTAGTTGGCCATCGGCGAAGGTCACTTGCTCGATGGTCGCACCGCTAAAGGCCGGGCAAGTCTGCCGGGCCACGGCCAACAGCTTTTCCTTCAAGGCCTCGCAGGCCTGCTGCACGGCGGTGCCCACGGAGGAAACAGTGAACGATCCGCCCTGCAAGGGCGCAGTCGGCAAGGATGAATCACCGAGGACAAAGGTCACGTTCTCAAGGGAAACGCCTGACGCCTCGGCGGCGATCTGGGTCATGACTGTGTAAGTGCCAGTGCCGATGTCGGTCGTAGCACTGCTGACCGTGAGCTTGCCGTTCGCATCCAATGAGGCGCGGGCACTGGCCTTTTGCTGCATGGCCTCCCACACACCGCCGGCCATGCCCCAACCCACCAGTTGCCGGCCTTCACGCATGCTGCGCGGTTCCGGGTTGCGCTTGTCCCAGCCAAAGCGAAGTACGCCTTCGGCGTAGCATTCGCGCAGCGCCTTGCTGGAATACGGCTTGCCTTCGTTCTCGTTGCGTTCGGCGTAATTGATCAAGCGCAGTTGAACCGGATCGATCGCCAACGCGCACGCTAGCTCGTCCATGGCGCATTCCAGGCCGATCAAGCCGAGGGCGGCACCGGGAGCGCGCATGTCCAACGGCGTGTAGACGTCCAAGGGCGCCAGCTTGTAGGTCAGTTCCACGTTGTCGCAGTGATAGAGCATGCCACTCCACTCCACCACGTGCTCGGTGAAATCCTCGAAACGCGAAGTCTGGCCGACGGCGCTGTGGGCCAACGCCAGCAAGCGCCCGTTGGCCGCGGCGCCCAAGCGCAAGTGCTGGAAGGTCCGCGGACGATAGCCGAAGGTAAACATCTGCTGGCGCGTCAGGCTGACCCGCACCGAGCGTTTGAGCGCCAGCGCCGCCATCACCGCCAACGGCAGCTGGTATTGCGGCCGCAGGCCGGAACCGAAGGCGCCGCCGACAAACGCGGCAAACACCCGCACCTGTTCTTTCTCAAGACCGAAGACTTTCTGTATGTACGACTGACAGTTCTGCGTGCCCTGGGTCTTGTCGTGGATGTGCAGGCTGCCGTCAGGCTGGTAGAGCACGGTGGAAGCGTGCGGCTCCATCGGGTTGTGGTGTTCGATGGGGGTGCTGTAGGACACATCCACATTCAACGCCGCACTGGCGTATTCGCCCTGAAAATTCCCACGAGGCTTGGGCAATTCGGCCGGCGCCGGATGGGCTTCGTTTTGCAGGATCGTCAGATCGGTCTGATGGTCCTGAACCTCGTATTCGATTTCAACCAGCGAACCGGCATAGCGCGCCAGCTCAAGATTTTCCGCGACCACCAGGGCCAAAGGCTGGCCGCTGTAGAGCACCTGATCGTTGTACAGCGGCCGGAACGGCGAACCGTCCGCTGCGTCGGCATCCTGGTAGGGTTCGTCGTAGCTGGCGATCCGTGGCCGGTTGGTATGGTCGATCACCGCAATCACACCGGGCAACGCCAAGGCGCGGGAGGCATCGATGCGCAGCACGCGACCGCGAGCGACGCTGCCGGACACGACGCTGCCATGCAGCAGGCCGTCCTCGGGATATTCAGCGGCATAACGGGCCTGGCCTGTTACCTTGAGCAGACCGTCGACCCGGTCCAGCGGCTGCCCTATGGTTTTGCTTGAAACGTTCATCAGGCTTGCCCTCCCGACAGTGCCGCATCACCCAAGGCGCGGATCACCGCACGGCGCGCCAGCCTGACCTTGAAACCGTTGTGCGCCAGCGGCTCGGCATTCTGCAACAGCGCATCGGCGGCGGTGGTGAAGGTCTCGCGGCTGACGGTCTGCCCGGTCAGCCAGCTCTCCACGGCCCGGTCCCGCCACGGCTTGTGTGCTACACCGCCAAGAACCAGACGTGCCTGGCGGATCACCGGTCCATCGAGTTCCAACGCGGCCGCCACGGAGACCAACGCAAAGGCGTAGGACGCTCGGTCGCGGATCTTCAGGTAATGACTATGTTCAGCGAAACCAGCGGCGGGCAACTCGATACCGGTGATCAACTCATCGTCGGCCAGTTGGTTGTCTCGCTGCGGGGCATCGCCGGGCAGGCGATGAAAGTCGGCGAATTCGATGGTCCGCGCCCCGCCCCGCCCCAACACATGAACCACCGCCTCCAGGGCGGCCAGGGCCACGCACATATCCGAAGGATGCGTCGCGACGCATTGCTCGCTGGCGCCGAAAATCGCATGGATCCGGTTCAACCCAACCCGGGCGGGGCAGCCACTACCGGGCTCGCGTTTGTTGCACGGCACGCTGGCGTCATAGAAGTAATAACAACGCGTGCGTTGCAGCAGGTTGCCGCCGGTACTAGCCATATTGCGCAACTGCGGCGACGCGCCGGCCAGGATTGCCTGGGACAGCAACGGATAGCGCCGCTCGATCCACGGATGCCAGGCCAGGTCGGCATTGCTCACCAAGGCGCCGATCATCACTCCGCCGGACGGGGTTTCGCTGAGGTCAGCCAAGGGCAGTCCGGTGATGTCGATCAGGTGTTCAGGGTGGGTGAGGTTTTCCTTCATCAGGTCCAGCAGGTTGGTGCCGCCGGCGATGAAACGTGACACAGGGCTCGACAGCTCGACGGCCGCCTGCACGGTATCGGGCTTGCTGTATTGGAAAGGGTTCATCGGTCATCTCCCTGTTCCGACGGTTGCTGGCAGAGCGGCAGCGCTTCTTCGATGGCATCGCGAATGTTGTTGTAGGCACCGCAGCGGCACAGGTTGCCGCTCATCCACTCGCTGATCTGTCCAGGCGTCCGGGCCCTGCCCTCGTTGGCCAGGCCCACCGCCGAACAGATCTGCCCCGGCGTGCAATAACCGCACTGGAACGCGTCGTGCCGGATGAACGCCTGCTGTATGGGGTGCAACCGGTCGCCGTCGGCCAGCCCTTCGACAGTGGTCAGCCGGGCGCCATCGCACATCACCGCCAGCGTCAGGCAGGCATTGATCCGCTTGCCGTCGCGCAGCACCGTGCAAGCGCCGCACTGGCCGTGATCGCAGCCCTTCTTGCTGCCCACCAGGTCCAGCTGCTCACGCAGCAGGTCCAGTAACGTGGTCCAGGGCAAGACCTGCAACTCGCGCATCTGACCATTGAGTGTCAGACGGATCGGATGACGGACGAAGGACGCCTGCGTCGCATCGGACAGGGTCGCGCTCATAAACACCTCACGGTTGGTCGTACTCGCGGCGTTTTGGGAAACCGCCGTCATAAGGGGTACGACTTCAGGGTGAGGTGAGCGTTCAAGGCGATTGCGAGGTCTCGGAAAAACCGGGCGATCAGGCAAAGCACAGGTTTGTCGAGCCTGTGCGGTACATAGATACCGCATCCAGTGTAATGTATCGCCTTACACTCGTTTCCATGATTAAATCCTTCCAGCACAAAGGCCTTAGGATCTTCTATGAAACGGGTTCAACCCGTGGTATCCGGGCCGACCATTGCAAACGCCTGGCTCGCATGCTCCAGTTCATGGATCGGGCGCAGGCTCCGCACGACCTGGACATCCCTGGATGGCGATTGCATCCGCTCAGGGGTGAGCTGACCGATGACTGGTCGCTCAGCGTCTCAGGAAACTGGCGGATGATTTTCCGTTTTATCGGATCCGATATCGAACTGGTCGATTATCTGGACCACCACTGATCAGGAGGCTGGAACATGCCCATGCACAATCCGCCACACCCTGGCGAAACATTGCTGACGGACGTGTTACCCGAATTGGGCATCACGGTCACCGAACTGGCCCGACATCTGGGCTTCGCCCGGCCTCATCTTTCCCGAGTGTTGCACGGTCACGCGCCCATCAGCCCCGATCTGGCCGTGCGCCTGGAGCGTGCCGGGATCGGCAAGGCCAGGGTCTGGTTGGGCGTCCAGACCGACTACGATCTGTGGCAAGCCGAGCAGCGCGAACAACCGCTGATCGAACCCTTCCCACTACACGCTTGAGGTCCGTCAGGCCAACAACTCCGCCGCCACGACACTGCGTACGCCCTTACCGCTGAGCTGCTCCACCAGCGTCAGGGCAAACGCCAGGGCGGCGGCCGAGCCTTGGGCGGTGATGCAGTTGCCGTCCACCACCACAGGTTGATCGACGAAGCTGCAACCGGCCAACTGCTGGCTCACCGCCGGAAGGCAGGTCATGCGTCGTTGGCGCAGCACGCCGAACGCCTGCAAGGCCAGGGCCGGGGCTTCGGCGATGGCGGCGAAGAAGCGGCCGGCGGCGGCCTGGTCCTTGATCAATTGCTGCAACGGCTGATGCGCCGCCAGGTGCTGGGCGCCGATGATGCCGCCAGGCAGGACGATCAGGTCGAAGTCTTGTGCCAACAGGTCCACCAACATGCCGTCGGCGGTCAGGCGCGTGCCGCGGGCACAGGTGAGCATCCGCCGCCCTTCGATGCTCGCCACCACCACTTCGACCTGGGCCCGGCGCAGCACATCGATCAGGGTCACGGTCTGCAAGTCGTCGACACCTTCGGCGGCGGCAATCAGGGCTCGGGGGATCTTGGTTCCGGGAATCATGGGCTCTCTCCGCTGGGGTGTACCCCAAAGCCTAGTCACGTTTACCGGACTGCGTCGATGTCAGGCAGACCCCATCACTTGATGTACAACTCGGTGGACATCCGATTGCCCGGTGCGTTGATCGAGACATTGCTGAAGCTGAACGTACCTTCCTGCTTGCCCTTCAGGTCGAAGACATACAGGTAGCCGACGATTTTGGTTTGGGTGGAACAATCGTTGAGATTGCCATTGCTGAACGCGCACACCGGCGAGCGGGTACCGTCGACTTCGAAACCATCCAGGGTGACATGCGGCTGGCGCCCATAGCCGACCTCCAGCACGTAGACCTTGATATTCGAGCCACTGTGATTGCAGCGGGTCTGCGCTTGCCCCGGGGCAATGTCCTCGAAGCCACAGGCCGGCGATTCGACCTTGAGCACCTTGACTTCGCTCAACGGCGGCGCCGATGCGGCACTGGCGGTTGTGGCCGACAACCACAGGCCCAGCACGCAGCCCAACGCCGCCATCCAATTGTCTGTCATACGCCACCTTCAGATCTCCCGGAAACGGTGGGCAGTATGGCCCACTTGTTGCTTTGGCAAAACATCGACGAGGATCGCAGCCACATCGCCGCGCTGCTGGTATGATGCGCGGCTTTTTCCGACCCGCAGAAAATTCCCGGGCGCCGCTGGCGGCCTGTGCTTTGCTGTTGAGGTCGATACATTCACGGCGCCCGGCGCGCCACGGGGAGCAGACATGCTGGAAAGGCTGTTTCAACTCAAGGCACATGACACCAACGTGCGGACCGAGATTCTGGCGGGCGTCACGACCTTCCTGGCCATGGCCTATATCCTGTTCGTCAATCCGAGCATCCTCGGCGAGACCGGCATGGACAAGGGCGCAGTGTTCGTCGCCACCTGCCTGGCGGCGGCCATCGGCTCCACGGTCATGGGCCTGATCGCCAACTACCCGATCGCCCTCGCACCGGGCATGGGCCTGAATGCCTTCTTCACCTACACCGTGGTCCTGCACATGGGTCATACGTGGCAAGTGGCGCTGGGCGCGGTGTTCGTCTCCGCGGTGCTGTTCTTCCTGCTGTCGATCTTCCGCATCCGCGAGTGGATCATCAACAGCATCCCGTTGCCGCTGCGCTCGGCCATCGCCGCCGGTATCGGCCTGTTCCTGGCGCTGATCGCCCTGAGTAACGCCGGCATCGTGGTGAAGAACCCGGCGACCATGGTCGGCCTCGGCGACCTGAAACAACCGGCACCGATACTGGCAACGCTCGGCTTCGTGCTGATCGTCGCCCTCGAAGCACTGAAAGTGCGCGGCGCGGTGCTGATCGGCATCCTTGCGGTGACCATCGTCTCGATCCTGATGGGCTTCACTCCATTCGCCGGCATCGTCTCCACGCCACCGTCCCTGGCCCCGACTTTCCTGCAACTGGACATCAAAGGCGCCCTGGACATCGGCCTGGTGAGCGTGATCTTCGCCTTCCTGTTCGTCGACCTGTTCGACAACTCCGGCACCCTGATCGGCGTCGCCAAGCGCGCCGGGCTGATGGGCAAGGACGGCCACATGCCGAAGATGGGCCGTGCACTGATCGCCGACAGCACCGCCGCCATGGCCGGTTCGCTGCTGGGCACCTCGACCACCACCAGTTACATCGAGTCGGCGGCGGGCGTCAGCGCCGGCGGCCGCACCGGCCTGACCGCCATCGTCGTGGCGATCCTGTTCCTGCTGGCGCTGTTCTTCTCGCCACTGGCGGCCAGCGTCCCGGCCTTCGCCACCGCGCCGGCCCTGCTGTTCGTCGCGGTGCTGATGACCTCGGGCCTGGCGGAGATCGACTGGGACGACATCACCGTCGCCGCGCCGGTGGTGATCACCGCGCTGGCGATGCCGTTCACGTATTCCATCGCCAACGGCATCGCCTTCGGTTTCATCGCCTGGACCGCCATCAAGCTGGTGTCCGGCCGTGGCCGTGAGCTGAACCCGGCGCTGGTCATCCTGTCGATCCTGTTCGTGATCAAGTTGGGTTGGTTCAACGCATGACTTTCGATTCCCAGGCCTACGCCGCCCAACTCCAGGACAAGGTCACTCGCCTGCGTGAACTGCTGGCTCCGTTCGATGCACCGGAGCCGACGGTGTTCGACTCGCCGCTTGCGAACTTCCGCCTGCGCGCCGAATTCCGCCTCTGGCGCGAGGCCGGCGAGCGGCATTACGCGATGTTTTCCCAGGACGACAAGCGCACGCCGATCCTGATCGAGGAGTTTCCCATCGCCAGCCTGCGCATCAACCAGTTGATGCCGCAGCTCAAGGCCGCCTGGCAGGCCAGCGCGCCGCTGAGCCACAAGCTGTTCCAGGTGGAATTCCTGACCACCCTGGCCGGCGATGCGATGATCACTCTGTGTTATCACCGCCCGCTGGACGAGCATTGGCAGGCGGCGGCTGCGAAGCTGGCGAGTGACCTGGGCGTGCATGTCATTGGCCGCTCCAAAGGCAAGCGCGAAGTGATCGGCCACGACTACGTGGTGGAGAAACTCGACGTCGGCGGCCGCACCTTCAGCTATCGCCAGCCTGAAGGCGCGTTCACCCAGCCCAACGGTATGGTGAACCAGAAAATGCTGAACTGGGCGTACGACGCCCTGGGTGATCGCAGCGACGACCTGCTGGAGCTGTACTGCGGCAACGGCAACTTCACCCTGCCCCTGGCGACCCGGGTGCGCAACGTGTTGGCAACCGAAATCAGCAAGACTTCGGTGAACGCCGCGCTGAGCAACCTCAGCGAAAACGCTGTGGATAACGTCACGCTCGTGCGCCTGTCCGCCGAAGAGCTGACCGAGGCCCTGAATGAAGTCCGGCCGTTCCGTCGCCTGCATGGCGTGGATCTGAAAAGCTACGACTTCGGCAGCGTCTTCGTCGACCCACCCCGTGCGGGCATGGACCCGGACACCTGCGAGCTGACCCGACGCTTCGAAAACATCCTCTACATCTCCTGCAACCCTGAAACCCTCGCCGCCAACATCGCGCAACTGCACGACACCCACCGCATCACCCGCTGCGCCTTGTTCGATCAATTCCCCTGGACCCATCACATGGAATCCGGGGTGTTGCTGACTCGGCGCTAAGCCAAGCCCCTCACCACCTATCTCAGACCGTGGCGAGGGAGCTTGCTCCCGCTGGACTGCGCAGCAGTCCCAAAACTCAGCTTCACTCAACTGAGATACCGGAGTGACAGGACTCGGGGCTGCTTTGCAGCCCAGCGGGAGCAAGCTCCCTCGCGACGGGTTTGACCCCGGAAGTTGCGGCTGTTCGATCACCGAACACTTATTGCCCGTCACCGCCGGCTTCGTTTGAAAAAATTAACCGCCTAGTACAATTTATCCCCACGGCGAAAACCTGCCGAAGCCAACAACAAAAAATGGGGAGAAATTGCGATGCCTCCAATCGTTCTGGTGCTCAACGGCCCGAACCTCAACTTGCTCGGCACCCGTGAACCGGCGACCTACGGCCATGAAACCCTGGCGGATATCTCGGCGCTGTGCGGTCGCACGGCCGAAGAACTCGGCTTGGCGGTGGAGTTTCGCCAGACCAACCAGGAAAGCGAACTGATCGACTGGATTCACGGTGCCCGTGGCCGTTGCGCCGGCATCGTCATCAACCCGGCGGCCTGGACTCACACCTCGGTGGCCATCCGTGACGCCCTGGTCGCCAGCGAAGTCCCGGTGATCGAAGTGCACTTGTCCAACGTCCACGCCCGGGAAACCTTCCGCCATCACTCCTTTGTCTCCTCCATCGCCATCGGCGTGATGTGCGGGTTCGGCAGCCATGGCTATCGCCTTGCACTGGAACATTTCAGTCAGCGGTTGAAGGGTTGATGAGCATGTCGAATATCACTGTGCTCGCCGGGCTGATCGGTGCCGGTATCCAGGCCTCCCGCACCCCTGCGCTGCATGAGCACGAAGGCGATGCCCAAGGCATGCGTTACCTTTATCGGCTGATCGACCTCGACGCGCTGAAACTCGACAGCGGCGCCTTGCCCGAGCTGCTGAGCGCCGCCGAACGCATGAGCTTCACCGGGCTGAACATTACTTTTCCCTGCAAGCAGGCGATCATCCCGCTGCTCGATGAACTGTCACCCGAGGCCCGTGGCATCGGCGCGGTGAACACCGTGGTGTTCAAGGATGGCAAGCGCATCGGCCACAACACCGATTGCCTGGGGTTCGCCGAGGGTTTTCGTCGCGGCATGGGTGACGTTTCCCGCAAACACGTAGTCCAGATGGGCGCTGGCGGTGCCGGCGCGGCGGTTGCCCACGCGCTGTTGGCAGAAGGCGTACAGACGCTGAGCATTTTTGATGTCGAGGTCAGCCGTGCCGAAGCATTGGCGAACAATCTGAACCAACATTTCGGCGCAGGCCGCGCCAGGGCCGGACACGATTTGCGCAGCGCCATGGCCGAGACCGACGGCCTGGTCAACACCACGCCCATGGGCATGGCGAAACTGCCGGGTACGCCGGTACCCGTGGAATTGCTACGGGGCGAGTTGTGGGTCGCGGAAATCGTCTATTTCCCGCTGGAAACCGAACTGCTGCGCAATGCCCGGGCACTTGGCTGCCGTACGCTGGACGGCGGCAACATGGCGGTGTTCCAGGCGGTGAAGGCGTTTGAGCTGTTCAGCGGCGTGGCGCCGGATGCGCAGCGGATGCTCAGGCATTTCCAGAGCATGAATCACTGAAATCCTGAGCAGATCCCCCTGTGGAAGATCCCCCTGTGGGAGCGAGCCTGCTCGCGATAGCGTTCGATCAGCTTGCATTAATGTTGCTGACACATCGCAATCGCGAGCAGGCTCGCTCCCACAGGAAAGTTTTCCCACCGGAAATTCTGTTTATTCAGGCTTGTAGATACCGCAACACCGACTCACAAATCATCTCGCGGTGGCGCCGCTTGACCTCTTCATCCGACAGGTCGATCTGGAAAATCTCGCCGAACGTCTGGCGGTTGGAGACCCGGTAAAAACTGAACGAGTTGATCAGCAAGTGCACATCCAAGGGTTCGAGGCCGGCGCGGAACACGCCCTCTTCCACGCCCCGGCGCAGGATAACGCCCAGGGCGTCGAGGATGGTGTTGGTCATCGCCTTGAGCGCAGCGGATTGCTTGACGTATTCGGCGTTGTGGATGTTTTCGATACAGACGATGCGCACGAAATCCACGTTGCGGTCATGGTGGTCAAAGGTGAACTCCACCAGGCGCCGGATCGCCTCGATCGGTGCAAGCTCGGCCAGGTGCAGGGCACTCTCGGTGTGGCGGATGTCACCGTAGAGTTTTTCCAACACCTCGACATACAACTGCTCCTTGCTGCCGAAGTAGTAATAGATCATGCGCTTGGAGGTGTGGATGCGCTCGGCGATGGCGTCGACCCGGGCACCGGCCAGGCCCTGCTGGACGAACTCGACGATGGCTTCCTGGAGGATGTTTTCCCGGGTCTTCTGCGGGTTGTTCTTGCGACTCTTGCGCGGTGCGGCGACAGGAGCGTCGGGCACGGCGGATAGCTCTGGATTCATAGTCATTGCGGGCTCACGGCCGTCACTGCACAGACTGGCGATTATGGGCCGCACCTTGCGGCGACGAAAGCCACCGCACCACCCATTACCGCCGCGGTTACGATTTCCCTACAATTTGGCGTGTCGCAAGCCACCGCTGCGGGATTTCGCCATGGCCGCCAGCCGTACCGCGACGTTGGCCGCGCCATAGCCGGCGTAACCGTTCTTGCGCTGGATGATTTCGAAGAAAAACCGCCCCTCGAACGGCTCGGTGTAGACATGAAACAACTCGCCGCCCTGGGCGTCACGGTCGTATAGCACGTTGAAGTAGGCCAGCTCGCTGAGGAACTCGTCGTCGAAATCGAAGCGCGCCGCCAGGTCGTCGTAATAGTTGAGCGGAATGTCCAGCAACGGCACACCGGCCTCCTTGGCGCGGCTGACCTGGGCAAAAATATCATCGCAATCAAAAGCGATGTGATGCACGCCAGAACCGCGATAACTCGACAGGGCGTGTGAGATCGCGGTGTTGCGGTTTTCGGAAATGTTCAACGGCAGGCGGATCGAACTGCAACGGCTACGCAGCGCACGGCTTTTGACCAGGCCATACGGGTCGGGCAATACCACTTCATCGTCAGCCTCGAAATCCAGCAGGCTCTTGTAGAACAGTACCCAGCTGTCGAGGCTGTCGGCCGGCAAGGCCATCGCCATGTGGTCGATGCGCTTGAGTCCGGCACCGATGACAGCGCCGGGCTGCAAGTTGAAATCGGTGCCATAAACGTCGGCGTCCTGATCCACCAGGTAAATCAGACTGCCATCCGGGGCACGCACCGCCGCCAGTTCCAGCTCATTGGGCCCGACCAGGCCGCGGTAGGGCTGGCCCTTGTAGGCCACGGCCCGCGCCAGGGCGCTGGCGCTGTCCTTTACCCGCAACGCCGTGGCGCACAACGACGGGCCATGGGCGTCGAAAAAGTTGTGAGCGAAGGAGTACGGTTCGCTGTTGAGGATCAGGTTGATGTCGCCCTGACGCAACAGGCTCACATTCTTGGAGCGATGCTGGCCGGCCTTGACGAACCCCAGCCGCTCCAGCCAATGGGCCAGCTTGGCGCCGAGGTCATCGTCCACGGCGAACTCCAGGAATTCGATACCGTTGTATTCGCTGGCTGGCGGCGTGGCGAACAGGATGTCGGCATCAGGGATGGACGGCACTTGCTGCGCCAGGCGTTGGCGGGTCTTTTCTTCCAGGTACAGCAACGAGCGCAAACCATCGGCGGCGTTGGCCCGTGGCGGTGCGGCGCGGAAGCCGTCGTTGAAGATCTCCAGCGACAGCGGCCCGGTGTAGCCGCTCTTGATGATCGGCGCGAGGAAACCCGGCAAGTCAAATTCGCCCTGGCCCGGGAAGCAGCGAAAATGCCGGCTCCACTCAAGGACATCCATCGCCAAAATCGGCGCGTCGGCCATTTGCACGAAGAAGATCTTGTCGCCGGGAATCTCGGCAATGGCGCTTGGGTCGCCCTTGAGGGACAAGGTGTGGAAGCTGTCGAGCAGCACCCCGAGGCTGGGGTGATCGGCCTGGCGCACGATATTCCAGACCTGTTGATATGTATTGACGTGCCGCCCCCAGGCCAACGCCTCGTAGCCGATGCGCAAGCCCCGCGCCCCGGCCCGCTCGGCCAGTAAACGCAGGTCGTCGACCAGTATCTGCTCATCTCCGAGGCTGTCGGCCGCAGCATTGCTGCACACCAGCACCAAATCGGTGCCCAGTTCCTGCATCAGGTCGAACTTACGCTCGGCTCGCTCCAGGTTGCGCGCCAGCCGATCGCGACGGCAGCCCTCGAAGTCGCGAAATGGCTGGAACAAGGTGATGGCGATGTCCAGGTCGGCGCACATCTGGCGGATTTCCCGCGGGCTGCCGTCGTAGTAAAGCAGGTCATTCTCGAATATTTCCACACCGTCGAAACCGGCGGCGGCAATGGCCTCAAGCTTCTCCGGCAGGGTGCCGCTCAAGGATACGGTGGCAATGGAACGCTGCATGACTTCGGCTCCCGGGACAGGCATCGGCTATAGCTGGTGCGCCGTTTTTTTAGGTTGAGCCGATTATTGGGTTGTCGGTTTCTTTGGGCAATTTAATATGTACCACCCAGTTAGTTTTCTGGGCGATTATCGAACAGAATGCCGGATGCCGAATTGACGATTTTTTGTCCACTGCGCACCATCGGCTCCACATTGACGCAGGCCAGATCGCCGGTATCGATGGATGAAAACCCCGATCACCCCATAAGAATTCCAAAACGGGTAAACGCTATGAATCCTTCCCAAAGTTCCCCCTTAAGCCCAGGCATGGGCGTCACGACCGGTGGTATCCGCGACAAGATCCGCGGTGCCCTGGCCGTGGGCAAGACCCGTTGGGGCATGCTCGCGCTGGTGTTCTTCGCCACCACCCTGAACTACATCGACCGGGCCGCCCTGGGCGTCATGCAGCCTATCCTCGCCAAGGAAATGAGCTGGACGGCGATGGACTACGCCAACATCAACTTCTGGTTCCAGGTCGGCTACGCCGTCGGCTTCGTGCTGCAAGGCCGGCTGATCGACCGGATCGGCGTCAAGCGGGTGTTCTTCTGCGCGGTGCTGCTCTGGAGCCTGGCGACCGGCGCCCACGGCCTGGCGACCTCGGCGGTGGGCTTCATGGTCTGCCGCTTCATTCTCGGCCTGACCGAAGCCGCCAACTACCCGGCCTGCGTGAAGACCACGCGGCTGTGGTTCCCGGCCGGCGAACGCGCCGTTGCCACCGGCATTTTCAACGCCGGCACCAACGTCGGTGCGATGTTCACCCCGATGCTGCTGCCGCTGGTGCTGCACGTGTGGGGCTGGCAGGCGGCGTTCCTGTGCATGGCCGCGCTGGGCGGGGTCTGGTTGCTGTTCTGGGGGCTGAAATATTTCAACCCGGAAGATCACCCCACCGTCAAATCGTCGGAGCTGGCGTACATCCAGGCTCAGGACGAACCGGACCAGGCCCGCGTGCCCTTCACCCGGATCCTGCGCATGCGCGGTACCTGGGCCTTTGCCCTGGCCTACTCGATCACCGCGCCGGTGTTCTGGTTCTACCTCTATTGGCTGCCGCCGTTCCTGAACCAGCAATACAACCTGGGCATCAACGTGACCCAGATGGGCATCCCGCTGATCATCATCTACCTCACCGCCGACTTCGGCAGCGTGGGCGGCGGGATCCTGTCCTCATTCCTGATCGGTCGCGGGCTCAACCCGATCAAGGCACGACTGATTTCCATGCTGTTGTTCGCCTGCTGCATCGTCGGCGTGATCCTGGCCGCGGGTGCCAGCAACCTGTGGATGGCGGTGTTCGCCATTTCCCTGGCCATCGGCGCGCACCAGGCCTGGACCGCGAACATCTGGAGTCTGGTGATGGACTACACGCCCAAACACATGATGAGCACGGTGTTCGGCTTCGGCGGCATGTGCGCGGCCATCGGTGGGATGTTCATGACCCAGTTGGTGGGCCACATCCTGACCGTGACCAACAACAACTACACCGTGCTGTTCACGCTGATCCCGGCCATGTACTTCACTGCCTTGATCTGGCTGTACTTCATGGCTCCGCGCAAGGTTCCGACCCTGGAAAACTGATTGGCACCCGTGGCGAGGGAGCTTGCTCCCGCTCGATTGCGCAGCAATCGCAAAAAAGCGAGGGCCGCTTCGCAGCCCAGCGGGAGCAAGCTCCCTCGCCACAGGGGACTGTCTGGTCAAAAAGGATTCTGTGTGGCGGCTACTTGCGGCGTTGCTGCCACGCCGCCGCCAACCCGCTCAGGCAAATCAGCACGATGCCGACCACCGTGGTCAGTGTCGGCGTATGGTTGAACAGCAACCACCCCAACAGCCCGGCAAACACGATCTGGCAATAGCCGAACGGCGCGAGCAGCGCCGGGGCGGCGAAGCGGAAGGCCTGGGTCAGCATCAGGTGCGCAGTCATTCCGCAAGCTCCCAGCGCCAGCATCATCGCGCCGTGCGTCAGGCTCGGCACCTGCCAGAAGAACGGCACCAGGGCACTCATCACCAGGGTATTGCACAGACCGGCGAAGAAGTTGCTGGTGGTCGGACTATCGATCTCGCTGAGTTTGCGCGTGAGCAACTGGTAGAAACAGAAAAACAGCGCCGAGCAGAACGGCAACAGCACCGCTGGCGTGAACAGGTCTCCACCAGGGTGGACGATGATCAGCACCCCGATGAAACCGAAGATCACCGCGATCCATTGCCCACGCGTGACGCGCTCGCCCAGCAACGGCACCGACAGCGCCGTCACCAGCACCGGAGCCAGGAAGTTCACCGCCGTGGCCTCCGCCAGCGGGATGTACAACAGCGCCGTGGTGAAAAACAGGCTGGTGCCCAGCAGACACAGTGCCCGGATCACTTGCCACAACGGACGCTTGGTCCGCAGGACCCGCAAGCCCGAACGCGGCAGGAAAATCCCGGCCATCAGCAGCGTATGCACCACGTAACGCGCCCACACCACCATGATGATCGGGTAGAAACCCGAAAGGTATTTGGAGATCGCATCGTGACTGGAAAACAGGAACGTCGCGGTCAGAATCAGCAGGATGCCTTTGAAAGCCTGATTGACGCCGGAAAGCGGAGTGCTGACGGTCATGTACGAATCCCGTATTGCGTGATGTAGGAAGCAAAGCATGCTGGCGACGAATAAGCGATAGCGCATCGCGTCGCTAAGGCCGTTTCAGTTTGACTGGCATCCACGAAAGATTCGCAGCCATGTCGAAAATCAAATGATGCGCAGCGTAAAGCAATTGCAGGATCGATGCGTTTCTCTCGGTTGATGAACCAAAATCCAGCTTGATTGCCTGAAGCTCAGGCATGGCGCGCACCTTGGGCCTGCGGACGCTAGACTCAAGGCAGCAGTAGCACCTTCCCACCGGTCATTCAGAGGATTCCCACATGCTATGGAAAAAAGGTCGCCGCAGCGACAACGTGGTGGACGCCCGTGGTGATGGGGGCGGCGCAGGCGGCATGCGCTTCGGCGGCGGCAAGGGATTGAGCCTCACGGCCATCCTGCTGATCGTCGGCATCGGTTGGATCACCGGCCAGGACCCGATGCAGATTCTCGGGCAACTGGCCGGACAGATGGACCAGTCCGCCCCCGCCTCGTCACAGACCCGCCAGGCACCGCCGGCCAACGACGAACAAGCCGAGTTCGTGCGCTCGATCCTGGGTGACACCGAGGACACCTGGGGCCAGGTCTTCCAGCAGGCCGGGCGCCAGTACCAGCAGCCGAAACTGGTGCTGTTCAGCGGGCGGGTCAATTCCGCCTGTGGCCTGGCCTCCTCCGCCACCGGCCCGTTCTACTGCCCGGCGGACCGGCAGGTCTACCTGGACATGAGTTTCTTCAAGGAAATGTCGCAACGCTTCTCTGCCGCCGGGGACTTCGCCCAGGCCTACGTCATCGCCCATGAAGTCGGGCACCACGTGCAGACGCTGCTCGGGGTCTCGGCGAAAATCCAGGAGGCGCGCCAACAGGGCCGGCAAATGGAAGGCGACGGTGGCCTGTTGGTGCGTCAGGAATTGCAGGCCGACTGCCTGGCCGGCGTCTGGGCCAACCATGCGCAGAAACGCCTGAACTGGCTGGAACCCGGCGACATCGAGGAAGCCCTGAACGCCGCCAACGCCATTGGCGATGACCGGTTGCAGCAACAGGGCCAGGGCCGGGTAGTGCCGGACTCCTTTACCCACGGCACCTCGGCACAGCGGGTGCGCTGGTTCAAGACCGGCTTCGCCCAGGGTCAGGTCAGCCAGTGCGACACCTTCGCGGCGAAAAACCTGTAGATGAAGTGGGGCGCATTGCTGGCACTGGTGCTGTTGTGCTCCACTGCCCAGGCCGATGAGCACGGCGTCAACGTCGTCGCCCAAGGGCGCCTGCAACTCAAGGGCGGCGCCCTGGTGGTCGGCGTCAGCCCGCCCCCGGCGTCGATCCAGCGCGTACTGATCATCGTCCATGGTCGGCTGCGCAATGCCCAAACCTACCTGCACAGCGCCGAGAAAGCCGTCATCGAAGCCGGTCAGCAGGCGACGACGCTGATCATTGCCCCGCAGTTTCTCAACCAGCAGGACGTGGCGCGTCATCAGTTGCCCAACGACCTGTTGCGCTGGCAAGGCAACGACTGGATGGCCGGAGGTTTATCCACCGGGCCGAACGCGGTCAGCTCGTTTCAGGTGCTCGACGACATCATTGCGCGGGTCAGCGACGTCCAGCAATTTCCCGAGGTGAAGGAGATCGTCATCGCCGGGCATTCCGGTGGCGCCCAGGTCGTGCAGCGCTATGCCCTGCTCGCCCACGGCCAGTTCCGGATCAGCCCGCGCTTTGTCATCGCCAACCCGTCGTCCTATGCCTACTTCGATGCCCAGCGGCCCATGGCGTTCGACGCGGCGGGTTGCCCCGGCTTCAATGATTGGAAATATGGCCTGCAGAAGCTGCCCGCTTACGCTGGCGGACAAACGCCGAAGCAGTTGGAGGATAACTACGTCAAACGCGACATCGTCTATCTGCTGGGACAACAGGATGTCGACCCCGAGCAGCCGGCGCTGGATAAAAGCTGTGAGGCCCAGACTCAGGGCCCGTACCGGCTACTGCGCGGGCATTTCTTCTTCGACTACCTGACCCGGCGCCATCCGGTGGGGCTGAACCAACGGCTGATCGAAGTGCCCGGGGTCGGGCATGATGGGGACGGGATGTTCAATTCGCTGGAGGGGCGCAGGGCGTTGTTCGGGCAGTGAGTTCTATAGTGAATGGTAGGGCCCTATCGCGAGCAAGCTCGCTTCCACAGGGGATCTGCAGTGGATATGGATTCTGTGATCTTCACCGATCTATTGTGGGAGCGAGCCTGCTCGCGATAGCGATTTATCAGCCGACTATCTCTCAAGCGAACAGCATCCGCCGCAACTCAACACAATCCTGCGCATGCCAATCCGTCAGTTCCGGCCATGGATTGTCCGGCAGGTTCACCAGCACCGTCCGCGCCCCCGCGGCCCGACCACAGTCCAGGTCGAAGCGGTAGTCACCGACCATCACCAGCGCATCGGGCGCCACGTTCCAGGCTTCGGCCAGCTTGAGCAGGCCGCCGGGATGCGGCTTGGGCGGTGCTTCGTCACGGCCCAGGACGTCTTGCACGGCGAAACAATCGGCCAGGCCGATCGCCTCCAGCGTAACGTGGGCCAGCTCGCGGGCGTTGCGGGTCAGGATACCCAGCCGATCGCCGCGCTCCGCCAGGGCACGGACCAGCTCCACCGCCCCCGGCGCGGGCCGTGAGCCCAGGGCCAGGTCGCGCTCGTGTTCGAGCAACCAGGCATGCTTGGCCGCCGCCTCGTCAGCCGGCAATGCCGCCAGGTGAGTCAGGATGTCTTCCTCGGCCGGAATCGCCAGGGCCACGCGGATCGCCGCGAAATCATGCACGGCGATGGTCAGCGTACCGTCCATGTCGAACACCCAGTGCCGCACATCGGTCAGGCTCATGCCCAGTCCTTGCGATGGCGAATCAGGCCTTCCTGGGTCACCGAGGCCACCAGTTGCCCGGCGCGATTGAACACGCTGCCCCGGGAAAAACCACGGGAGTTGCCAGCCCACGGGCTGTCCATGGCGTAAAGCAGCCAATCGTCGGCCCGCAGGTCGGCGTGGAACCACAGGGCATGGTCAAGGCTGGCGACCTGCATGTCCTTGTGCCAGACCGACTTGCCATGAGGCAACATCGAGGTGGTCAACAGACCGAAGTCCGAAGCATAGGCCAGCAGGTACTTGTGCAAGGCCGGTGAGTCCGCCAGGGCGCCATCGGCGCGGAACCACACATATTTGATCGGATCGGCCGGCTGCGGATTGTAAGGGTCCTTTTCCGTGACCGGGCGCACCTCGATCGGCTTGGGGCACAGCAGCTTTTCGCGCATGTGCTCGGGCAGCAGATGCGCACGCTGCTGGGTCAGCTCCAGCTCGGACGGGAGGTTTTCCGGCCCGACCACCTGCGGCATGCTGCCCTGGTGTTCGAAGCCCAGTTCGTCGTACTGGAACGAGGCGCTGCAGGTGAAGATAGGATGGCCCTTCTGGATCGCCGTGACTCGGCGGGTGCTGAAACTGCCGCCGTCACGCACGCGGTCCACTTGGTACACCACCGGCAGGGCCGCGTCACCGGGACGCAGGAAATAGCCATGCAACGAATGCACATGGCGCGCCTCTTCCACGGTCTGGCTGGCCGCCGACAAGGATTGGCCGAGCACCTGGCCGCCGAACAACTGGCGAAACCCCAGGTCCTGGCTGCGACCGCGAAACAGGTTCTCTTCGATCGGTTCCAGGGTCAGCAGGTCGACCAGATCTTCCAACACGTGGCTCATTTAAGACGTTCCTCACACAGCGCAAATACCGCGCAGTCTGTGCTGCGGCGGTGGGATCGATTGTTGGCCCGGGCCAATGGGCGGGCAGTATAAACGTCCGTGTCGGCTAAGCGTGCAGGGTCTGGAGCCACTGCTCACGATTGATGCGATAGAGCACATGGTGACGCAATGGATGGTCAACTGCGAGTTTTGGGTGCTCGAAGTCGTCCGCCGGATCGTGGTGCATGCCGATTGCCTGCATGACTTTCTGCGAGGGCAGGTTATCCACCGCGGTGAATGCCACCACTTCGTCCAGCTTCAATTGTTCGAACGCACAACGCAGCGCGGTCCACGCCGCTTCGCTGGCATAGCCCAGACCCCAATGTTCGTGGGCCAGCCGCCAGCCGATCTCGATGGCCGGCGTGAACGGCGCGTCGAACCCGACCAATCCAAGCCCGGTGAAACCGATGAAGGCCCCGGTGTCCTTGCGCTCCAACGCCCACAGGCCAAAACCATGTTCGGCAAAATGCCCGCGCACACGCCCGATCAGGGCCGCGCTTTCCAGGCGGCTCAAGGGCGCAGGGAAATAGCGCATCACCTGTGGATCGGCGCACATGGCGGCGAACTCCGGCAAATCGTCGTCGCGCCATTGCCGCAATATCAGTCGCGCGCTTTCCAGCTCCAGTATCGGCTCCATCTTCATACCCTCTCCATGCCTTGAGTCTACATCGCTGGTAGGATCCGTCACTCGATCACCACTGAAAACACTATGCCGCTACCGCTGATTTATCACGAAGACTACAGCCCCGAATTCCCGGCGGAGCACCGCTTCCCCATGGACAAGTTCCGCCTGTTGCGCGATCACCTGGTGGACAGCGGCCTGACCCGCGACGCCGACCTGCTGCGCCCGTCGTTGTGCCCACCAGACATCCTCGCCCTGGCCCACGACCGCGGTTATATCGAACGCTACATGGGCGGCGAGTTGTCCCGTGAAGACCAACGGCGCCTTGGCCTGCCCTGGAGCGAGGCCTTGGCCCGCCGAACGGTACGCGCCGTGGGCGGTTCGCTGCTGGCGGCCGAGCAGGCCCTCGAGCATGGCCTGGCCTGCCACTTGGCTGGCGGCACCCACCACGCCCACTACGATCACCCTGCCGGGTTCTGCATTTTCAATGACTTGGCGGTGATCAGCCGCTATTTCCTGGCCAGCGGCCGGGTCTCGCGGGTGCTGATTTTCGACTGCGACGTGCATCAGGGCGACGGCACCGCCCGAATACTCCATGACACCCCGGACGCGGTGACAGTTTCCTTGCATTGCGAAAAGAATTTTCCTGCACGCAAGGCCCACAGCGACTGGGACATACCATTGCCGATGGGTATGCAGGACGCCGCTTACCTCAAGGTGGTGGACGATGCCCTCAATTACCTGCTGCCGCTCTACCAGCCGGACCTGGTGCTGTACGACGCTGGCGTCGATGTGCACAAGGACGACGCCCTCGGCTACCTGAAGCTGACCGACGAAGGCCTCGCCGCCCGGGACGAAAGCGTCATGCGCCATTGCCTGGGCCGCGACATCCCGGTGGTCGGAGTGATCGGCGGCGGCTACAGCAAGGATCGCCGGGCCCTGGCCCGCCGCCATGGGATCCTGCACCACAGCGCGCAAAAGGTCTGGGTGTCATCAGGATGTCACTGAATTCTGGGCGCGTTACCCACATCCGCTGTGGAACGGCCTGTGGATAACCTGAGCGAAACGGCCTACAGCCTATGCTGTGTATAGCTTCCAGAGCCCTGGTTGTTTTTTGACCACCATCTCAGCGACGCCTTCATTCCCCTGTGGGAGCGAGCCTGCTCGCGATGACGGCGTATCAGGCAACACATTTGTCTCTGATCCACCGCAATCGCGAGCAGGCTCGCTCCCACAGGATTTTTGTGCTGATAGAATGCCGCGCTCAACCCCGCCTCTGCAGTTCACGCCATGACCTCGACCGCCCCATCCAACATTCCAACCGTCGCCATCATCGGCGGCGGCCCCGCCGGCCTGATGGCGGCCGAGGTGTTGAGCCAGGCCGGCGTCCGGGTCGATCTGTACGACGGCATGCCGTCGGTGGGTAGGAAATTTCTGCTGGCCGGCGTGGGCGGCATGAACATCACCCACTCGGAAGCCTTCCCGGCGTTCCTGGCGCGCTACGCCGAACGTGCGCCGAACCTCGCCCCACTGCTACGGGCATTCGGCGCCGATCAGCTGTGCGGATGGATTCACGGCCTGGGCATCGACACCTTCGTCGGCAGTTCCGGCCGGGTGTTCCCCACCGACATGAAGGCCGCCCCGCTGCTGCGCGCCTGGCTCAAGCGCTTGCGCGAAGCGGGCGTGGCTATCCACACGCGTCACCGCTGGCTCGGCTGGAACCCGGACGGCAGCCTGCGGATCGCTTCCCCCGAAGGTGAAAAAGCCTTACAACCCAGTGCGACATTGCTGGCCCTGGGCGGCGGCAGTTGGTCGCGCCTGGGCTCGGACGGCGCCTGGATGCTGCCGCTGGAGCAGCGCGGCGTGGCCCTGGCGCGGTTGCAGCCGAGCAACTGCGGGTTCGACGTGCCAGGCTGGAGCGAGCTGATGGTCAACAAGTTCGCCGGCGCCCCGCTGAAGAATATTGCCATCGGTCTGAACGACGACGTGCCGCGCCTCGGCGAATGCGTGATCACCGCCACCGGCATCGAGGGCAGCCTGATCTACGCACTGTCGGCGCCGATACGCGAGGCCATCAACCAGCACGGCAGCGCAACCCTGCACCTGGACCTGCTGCCGGGCCGACCCGTGGATAAGATTCAACAAGCCCTGGCGAAACCTCGCGGCTCACGCTCCATGGCGAAGCACTTGCAAAGTCAGTTGGGGATCGATGGGGTCAAGGCGGCGCTGCTGCGCGAGTGCACCACGGCTGACGATTTCGCTGATCCGGCGCGGCTGGCCCAGACGATCAAGGCCTTGCCGATCACCTTGGTGAAAACCCGCCCGCTGGATGAAGCCATCAGCAGCGCCGGCGGCGTGACATTCGAAGCCCTGGATCAACGGCTGATGCTCAAGGCCGTGCCTGGAGTGTTCTGTGCCGGGGAAATGCTCGACTGGGAAGCGCCGACCGGTGGCTATCTGTTGACCGCGTGCTTTGCCAGCGGACGGGCGGCGGGGTTGGGGATGTTGGAGTTTCTTCGAAACGGCGGCGCTTAAGCTGCGAGCTACAAGCTACAAGCTACAAGCTACAAGCTACAAGCTACAAGCTACAAGCTACAAGCTACAAGCCTAGCGCGTCTGCTTGCAGCTCGAAGCTTGCCCCTTGCAGCTTGCCCTTCGCAACCGCCCTTCTACGGCTTCCGCTTACGCGGCCCGGTATTGAACACCGGCACTTTACGCACAGGCTTGATCGAAGGCTCCACCGGCGCCGCGTCGCCACTGTCGACCCACTTGCCCAGGTTGCGCTTGCCGCCACCGCCGGCGGTTTTCGGTTTCTTCGGTTTTTTCGGTTTCTTGATCACCTGGCCGCTGGCATCGGTGTCCGGCACCCGGTGCTCGGGCTCGAAGTCCTGTTCCATCTGCCGAGGCAATGTCCGACGGGTCAGCATCTCGATGGCCGACAGCAGATTCACCTCATCGGCGCAAACCAGGGAAATTGCCTCCCCGGTCGAGCCCGCCCGGCCAGTACGGCCAATACGGTGGATGTAGTCCTCGGCGACAATCGGCAAGTCGAAATTGACCACCAGCGGCAAATCTTCGATATCCAGACCCCGGGCGGCCACATCGGTCGCCACCAGGATCTGCACCTCACCCAATTTGAAACGGTCCAGCGCCCGTTGCCGGGTGGCCTGGGGCTTGTCGCCGTGGATGCCGTCGGCGTTGACGCCCAAGCCCTGGAGTTTTTCCACCAACGCATCGACGCCGTTGCGAGTCTTGGCGAACACCAGCACCTGCTTCCACTTGTTCTTGCGCATCAGGTGCACGAACAGCTCCGGCTTGCGCTTTTTGTCCACCGTCACCACCCATTGCTTGACGGTGTTGGCGGCCACGTTGCGCGGGCTGACTTCAATGCTCAGCGGATCATTGAGCATCTGCCCGGCCAGCAGACGGATGGCGTCGGAAAAGGTCGCCGAAAACAGCAGGGTCTGGCGTTTTTTCGGCAGCGCCTTGTAGATATTCGCCAGTTCCTCGGAGAAGCCGAGGTCGAGCATGCGGTCGGCTTCGTCCAGCACCAGGGTCTGGAGCTGGTTGAACTTCAGCGCATTCTGGCGGAACAGATCGAGCAGGCGCCCCGGCGTGGCGACCAGCAGGTCGACGCCCTTGCGCAGCTTCATCATCTGCGGATTGATACTGACGCCACCGTACACCGCGTAAGTGCTCAGCGGCAGGTTCTGCGCGTACTGACGGACGCTTTCATGGACCTGCTCGGCCAGCTCACGAGTCGGCACCAGGATCAGCGCCCGCACCGAGTTAGAGGCCACCTTCGGCCCTTCGGTGGTCAACAATTGCAACAGCGGCACGGCGAAGCCGGCGGTTTTGCCGGTGCCGGTCTGGGCCGCCGCCATCAGGTCACGGCCGGCCAGTACCGCCGGCATGGCCTGGGCCTGCACCGGGGTCGGGGTCTGGTAGCCGAGCGTGTCGAGAGCGCGCAGCAAGGGTTCGATCAGGCCAAGGGAGGCGAAAGTCATGGAATTACCGTAGGAAAATCAGCGCAAGGTGTATGCAATGCGCGGCAGTTTACCCTAAATCACGATACGGTCGGCGCAGGCTTGGGCTTGCGCCACTGCGGCAAGCCGATCAGCACCACCGCACTGATGATCACCAACATCGCCACCGCCTCTTCGACGCCAATGCTTTCGCCGGCGAAGACGATGCCCAGCAGCACCGCCACCGCCGGGTTCACGTAGGCATAGCTGGTGGCCGCCGCCGGACGCACGTGCTTGAGCAGGTACATGTAGGCATTGAAGGCAATGATCGAACCGAAGAAGGTCAGGTAGGCCAGGGCGAACCAGCCTTCGAACGGCGGCACCTGTTCCAGGCGTTCACCGCTGGCCACGCTGCCGATCAACAGCACCACACCGCCCACCAGCATCTCCACGGCACTGGCCATGGCCCCGGCCGGCAACGGCACGTGCTTGCTCAGCACCGAACCGAAGGCCCACGACGCCGCCGCGAACACCAGCAGCGTGGCGCCCAACGGACTCGATTGCAGGTTGGAGCCCAGGTTGAGCATGGCAATGCCGATCAGCCCCAGGACAATCCCCGCCCATTCCAGACGGGTATTGCGCGCCCCCCAGAAATACCCGCAGAGCAAGGTAAACAACGGCACCGTCGCCACGGCCAACGCCGCCACACCGGAGGCCACGCCGGTGTGTTCGGCCACGCTCACCGCGCCGTTGCCAAAACTGAGCAACAACACGCCAATGACCGCCCCGGCCTTCCATTGCGCCCAAGTCGGTGCCGGCGCCCCACGCCAGCGCAGGAAGCCGTACATCAGGGAGCCTGCCAGCACAAAGCGAATCCCGGCCAGCAACAGCGGCGGCCAATGTTCCACGCCAATACGAATCACCAGGTAGGTCGAACCCCAGATAACGTACAAGGCGAAAAAGGCAGCGATCAATGGCAGAGGGAAACGGCGTAGGCCCGGCATGGTTGGCTCGAAGTCAGGTCAATGAAGAGAGGTTATTCTAGAAAGGCGACCGGCGGAAAATAAGCTACAAAACCTGTTTATCCGAGCCATACACTTTTCAAAACACGGAGATCAACGCTATAAACCGTGCTTTCGAAAGTGCCCCTCTCTGGAAGCCATACCGTGGACAAATACGACCGCATGCTGCTCGCCGCCCTGCTGGAAAACGGCCGTGCGTCCTACGCCGACCTGGCCCGTAAAGTGAACCTGTCAGCCCCGGCGGTGGCCGAGCGGGTCAGCAAGCTGGAAGCCAACGGGGTGATCACCGGTTACCAGGCCAAAGTCGACATGGCGAAGATCGGCCTGCCGGTGCAGTGCGTGATCGAACTGCGAATGAACCAGCACGGCAACCAGAAGACCTACGACGAACTGTGCAAGATCCCACAACTGACCGAGTGCCACCGGGTCACGGGCGATCCCTGCGTGATCATGCAAGCGGCCGTCGGCTCGATGCCGGAGCTGGAGGAACTGATCAACCGTATTGCCAAGTTCGGCTTCAGCAAGACCTCGATCGTGCTCTCCAGCGCCATTGAAAAGCGCGTGCCGTTGGGGCAGTTGGAAGGCAATGGCAAATAGCAGATTCAACACAAATCAATATTGTGGGAGCGAGCCTGCTCGCGATTGCGGTGTATCAGATACGAATATGCTGCCTGACACTGCGCTATCGCGAGCAGGCTCGCTCCCACAGGGGTAGATGGTGCGTTCAGACTACGCGATAGCGCTTGAGATGCTCATTGATCTTCGCCGCCGGCACTTTCTGCAAGCTGCACAGCAAGTCATGGGACAACTCCCGCAGCCCATGTTTCTGCCGCAGTTCGCCGGCCAGATGGGCGGTGAGGTTGGCGGCCATTTCGGCGTCGGCCATGGCCCGGTGAGCCTGGCCGGTGTGGGGCAAGCCGGCGAAGCGGTTGAGGGTGCCGAGCTTGTGGTTCGGTGCTGCCGGCATCAGGCGTCGGGCCAGCAACAATGAGCAGGCGAAGTTCTGCAAGCGGGTGCGCTTGATTCGTCCCAGTTCGAAGTCCCAGAACTTCTGGTCGAACGCAGCGTTATGGGCCAATAGCGGCGTGATGCCGACGAACTCGTTGACCTCGTTCATTACCTTTTCCGCCGGCGGTGCGCTGCGCAGCATGGCGTTGCTGATGCCGGTCAATTGCTCGATGAAGGCCGGCACCCGTACGCCGGCGTTCATCAGGCTCTGGTAACGGTCGACAATCTGCCCACGTTCGAGAATCACCACGGCGATTTCCGTGGCCCGGCAACTGCTGCTCGGGGTGATGCCGGTGGTTTCAAAGTCGATGACTGCGATGCGTTCCAAACCTGTCTGAACTCCGTATGAATCAATTCTTGAGCAGCAACGCGCCTTCGATAGGCACGTAGCGGCTGGCAGCGCGGATCAGCGAGTTGGCCGTCAGCCCCGGCACGCCATAGGCCACCGCTTGCACCCCATGCTTGCTGATGATGCGTTCGAGCAGCATGTCGAAATCGCCATCGCCGGAGGCCAGCACCACTTCATCGACGTGATCGGCGGCGTCCATGATGTCCAGCGTGATGCCCACGTCCCAATCGCCCTTGGCCGAGCCGTCACTGCGCTGGATGTAGGGCTTGAGCTTCACGACGAAGCCCAAGTTGCGCAGGATCTGCTGGAATTGCTGCTGTTTGCTGTCGCCACGGTCGATCGCATAGGCGTAGGCCTCGACGATCTGCCCCTGCCTGCTGACATCGGCCCACAGCGCGGCGTAGTTGAAATGGCAGCCGTAGGCCTGGCGCACGGTGTAGTAGAGGTTCTGGACGTCGGCGAACACTGCAATTTTTTTCACCGCGGTTCCTCTTGGATGCACGAGCGCAGGCCGGCGGGCCCGTAAAGGCGCTCAGTATGCCAGCCCAAAGGAACGTCACGCGAATAATCGGTCCGAGGCGCACGGGCGCCCCGGACGAATGGCAGGTCAGACGAAAGAGTCGTCGTCGCTGAAGAAGGAAGAATCGTCGTTGTAGTCGGCGTCGCTGAAACCTCCCTGGTCGCTGCCATAGTTATCGTTGTCGGCAACGCGCTGATCATCGCCCCAACCGCTGTCGCCACTGTTGCTGGTGTCATTGACCGGTTGGGCCGGCTCCTCGCGCAGGATCTCGACGATTTCCTGCGGTTGCTGGTTGTTGTGGAACAGGCTGCTGATACCTTGGGCCAGCATCACGCCGCCGGCCACGCCCGCTGCGGTCTTCAGTGCGCCACCGAGAAAGCTGCTCGCTGCCGGGGCTTGCTGCTGCGGCGCGCCGTAGCCCGCAGGCGGTGCGCTGAACCCGTGCTGGGGCGCAGCCGAGCTGAACGACTGCCGCCCCGGTTCCCGCCAGCCGCCGGACGCCGGGGCGCTTGGGGCAGGCGCCGGGCGCGAGTCCCGATTGCTGCCGCCGAAAATGCTCGACAGGAAACCACCGCCGCCATTGCTCGACGCCGGCGTCTGGCTGCGGGCCTGTTGCAGTTCGGCCTGCAATTGCTCGACCTGCTGGGTGAGCTGCTTGTTCTGCTCATCGAGGCGCTTGATCGCGGCCTCCTGCACCAGAATCGCCTGGGCCATGAAATAACCGGCCGCGGGCTGGTTCGCCAGGTGCTCCTTGATCCGCGCCTCGGCCTGGGCGTCGCGCGGGGCTGAGTCCTTTTCGGCTTGTTGCAGCCGTGAAAACAGTCCATCGATCAGGGTTTGTTCTTCGCTGTTCATGGCGACCTCATCAGATTGCCGGGTAGAAAACCATTCCGATCCCAAGACCGGTGCGAACCAGTTATGGGGCTCGTCCGCATGGTTTCAACGGTCTTTACCAGATGTTTACGTTTGCTTGTGCGGGGGCCCGATCGGTTAAAGTGTCGGACCGCTTTTTAAACTGCGATACCGAGCCATGAATCCGTTTGACGTGCTGCGCGACTCCCTTTATTTCTTCAAGCGCCATCTGGGCCGGATCGCTCAGCTGTGCCTGCCGTTGGTGATACTGGAAGCGCTGCTGCAACAAGGCGTGGACAGCGCGGTCGGCCCCGAAGGTTTTCCCGGCTACAGCCTGATCGTCGGATTGCTGGTGTACCCGCTATACACCGCCGCGCTGATCCTGTTTCTCGACGCCCGCAGTCGTGGCGATGCGCCACGCTCCCGTGATCTGCTGGCCACGGCGCTGACCCTCTGGCCGCGTTTTGCCCTGCTGACGGCCCTCAACACGCTGCTGATCCTGGTCGGCATCTCGTTATACGTACTGCCAGGCTTGTGGTTGATGGTGACCCTGGCCTTCAGTGAGTACCTGCTGGTCCTGAGGGGCTTGACGCCGCTGGCGGCGATGAGGGAAAGCATGAAAATGAGCCGCGGTAATTTCTGGCGGATCCTGGCGTGCATCCTCTGTGTAATGGGCCCGTTGTGGCTGCTCAAGGGCGTCAGCGTCTCGGCGTACCCGCCGCCTCAGAATCCCTTGCTCAGCTTGTTGATCGACAGTGTCCACAGTTTCCTGCAGCTGTTCACCAGCGTGGTGCTGTTCCGCATGTTCATGCTGCTCGAAGGGAAACCGGACAACCGCTGAGGACGTCCCCCAGGGCTTGGGCTCGGGAAGCGCTCTCGGTTATGCTCGGGCTCACTTTTGTGTTTCGCCCATAAGCCGAGCCATGACCCGTCTATTGCGCTACATCCTGCTGGGCCTGCTGTCGATCGTCAGCCTGGCCGCCCTGTCGATCTACGCCCTGACCTGGCGTCCGCAGCCCCGGGAAGCGATGCCGGTCAGTTGCGCGGCCAACGCAGCGCCGCTGATGCCCGGCCAGGCTCTGAAAGTGATGACCTGGAACGTGCAGTTCCTGGCCGGCAAGCGCTATGTGTTCTGGCATGACCTGGCCCAGGGCGACGACGAAAGCCCGACCCTGGAAGACATGGCCTTCAGCCTCGATGAAGTGGCGCGGGTCATTCGCGACGAACAACCGGACGTTGTCCTGCTCCAGGAACTGGACAACGGCGCCAAGGCCAGTGACTACCAGAACCAGCTCAAGTTGCTGCAGGAACGCCTGGCCGATCTCTACCCGTGCAGCACCAGCGCCTTCGACTGGAAGGCCGATTTCATACCCTCCCCGCACATCTTCGGCAGCGTCGGTCGGCAATTGGCGACCTTGAGTCGCTACCGCATCGACCGCGCCGAACGGGTCCAGCTGCCGGTGGCCGACGCCAATTTCATCAGCCGTCAGTTCCAACCCAAGGACGCCTTGCTGGTGAGTTACCTGCCGCTGAATGACGGCGGCCGACTGGCGGTGCTCAACACCCACCTGGAACGGGCCGCCAAGGCGGATGAAACCCTGCCCGCACAAGTCAGCGCCGTGGCCAAGGCGCTGGACAAACTCGAATCCGCCGGCACGCCGTGGCTGATCGGCGGTGACTTCAACTTGCTGCCCCTGGGCCAGTACCGGCGCCTGCCCGTCGAACGGCGCACGCCCTACTCCGCCGACAGCCCGCTGCACCTGCTGTGGGACAAATACCCGATGATCCCCACCAACAACGAGGCCAGCGGCATCGACCGCGAGCACTGGCTGACCCACTACCCGAACGACCCCGGCCTCAACGGCCCCGACCGCACCGTCGACTACCTGTTCTACAGTCCACGGATCAAACGGGTCGAAGCCCAGGTGCGGCAGGACGATACCCTGCGGATCTCCGATCATCTGCCGGTGATTGCGCGGTTCTTGTTGCCGGCTGCGCCGTGATCTGAGAATCACCGCCGAATCCCTTGTGGGAGCGAGCCTGCTCGCGATAGCGTCAGGTCAGCCAGCAATGATGTAACTGACACACCGCAATCGCGAGCAAGCTCGCTCCCACAGGGTCTGTGTTCAATTGCGCAATCAGCTCACTTACGCGGCTTCGCCCGCGCCGTGGCCTCGGCCACCAACGGATCATCCGGCCAGTAATGCTTGGGATACCGTCCTTTCAAATCCTTCTTCACCTCGGCGTAGGTGCTGCGCCAGAAGTTCGCCAGGTCCTGGGTCACCTGCACCGGGCGGCGCGCCGGGGATAGCAGGTGCAGCTTGACGATCTGGCGGCCGCCGGCGATGCGCGGGGTGTCGGCCAGGCCGAACAGTTCCTGCAAGCGCACCGCCAGAATCGGTGGATGCTCGCTGTAGTCCAGGCGGATCGACGAACCCGACGGCACGCTCAGATGGTGGGGAGCCAGTTCGTCCAGTCGCTGCGGCAACGGCCAGGGCAGCAGGTTGTGAACGATGCTGGAAAGATCCAGGTTGGCGAAGTGACTGAGGCGCGACACCCGTCCCAGGTAGGGCATCAACCAATGTTCGAGGCTGCCCAATAGCGCCGTGTCGCTGACGTCCGGCCATTCGCTCTCGCCTTTGGCGTCCAGGTCCAGGCGGCGCAACAGCGCCACTCGCGCCTGCCATTGGCGCAGCTCCGGGGTCCACGGCAGCAGTTCCAGGCCCTTGCGGCGCACCAGGTTCACCAAGGCCTGGCTGCGGGCGGCTTCATCAAGGCCGGTCAGTGGCTCGCGACTGAGCACCAGTTCGCCGACCTTGCGCTGGCGCTCGGCCCGCAACACGCCTTCGCGTTCGTCCCAATCCAATTGATCCACGGTGCGCACCTGCTCGGCCAACACCGAGTCGAACAGCGCCGGGTCGAAATCGCTTGCCAGGTAGATCCGCTCCTCGCGCTGGCCCTGGCGACTGCCCAGGTCGGCGACCACCAGCCACGCTTGTTTCATCAGGCTGTCAGCCTCGGCGAACAGCGCGGCGCGACCGTTGGCCAGGCGATATTCCGCCCCGCCCGGTCGGCGCTGCTGGGCAACGCGGTCCGGGTAGGCCAGTGCCAACAGCGCGCCAAGCCAGCGCGGATGGTCGGGATCCGCCACCGCTTGCTCGGCCTTGCCGCGCAAGTAGCCGCGATATTGCCGGGCCAACTGCCGCGCCCGCTGCACGCCACCCTGTGCACCGCGCGCGGCCCGTTCTTCGCCCGACAACAAGGCCAGGCGACTGTGCAGATCCGCCCCGGCACCGCGCAGAATGTCACGTTCGCCCAACAGCGCCGCAACGTTGCAGGCCATGTCCGCGAGGCCCAGCGCCTGGCCGCGCAGCAGTAAATGGGCGATTCGTGGATGAGCGGGCAACTCGGCCATGGCCTGGCCGTGGCGAGTCAGTTGCGCACCGTCCAGCGCGCCCAGGCGCTGCAGCAGGTCTTGGGCCTGGGCATACGCGGCGGCCGGAGGAATGTCGAGCCAGACCAATTGCTGCGGGCTCACGCCCCAACGTCCCAGTTGCAACGCCAGGCCGGCCAGGTCCGCCGAGAGGATTTCCGCACTGCCATAAGCGGCCAGTTGTTCGTGCTGGTCTTCGGACCACAACCGGTAGCACACCCCCGGCTCCAGACGCCCGGCGCGACCGGCGCGCTGGGTGGCGCTGGCCCGGGAGATGCGCTGGGTGTCGAGCCGGGTCATGCCGCTGCCCGGATCGAAACGCGGCACCCGGGCCAAGCCAGCGTCGACCACCACCCGCACGCCGTTGATGGTCAGGCTGGTTTCGGCAATGTTGGTCGCCAGCACCACTTTGCGTTTACCGGAGGGCGCCGGATCGATGGCCGCGCGTTGGGCTGCCAGGTCCAATTCGCCGTGCAACGGACAGAGCAGCACATCGGTGTTCTCGCCTAAAGCGTCGGCCAGTTGCTGGTGGACGCGACGGATCTCTGCCTGCCCCGGCAAGAACACCAGCACACTGCCGTCTTCATCGTGCAGCGCTTGCAGCACTGTCTGCACCAGTCGCGGCTCGATGAACTCACCCGGCTGGAACGGACGGCCCCAGCGGACGCTGACCGGATACATCCGCCCTTCACTGCGCAGGATCGGCGCGTCGTCCAACAGCCCGGCCAGGCGCTCGCCTTCCAGAGTGGCGGACATCAGCAGGATCTTCAGCGGCTGGTCCTCGCGAAACAGTTCCCGGCCGTTGAGACTCAGGGCCAGCGCCAGGTCGGCGTCGAGGCTGCGCTCGTGAAACTCATCGAAAATCAGCAGGCCCACGCCTTCCAGCGCCGGGTCGTCCTGCAAGCGGCGGGTGAGGATGCCTTCGGTGACCACTTCGATGCGGGTGTTCGGGCCGATCTTGCTGTCGAGACGGATCCGGTAGCCGACGGTTTCACCGACTTTTTCCCCCAACTCACTGGCCAGTCGCTCGGCCGCCGCCCGAGCCGCCAGGCGCCGGGGTTCGAGCATCAGGATGGTCTGCCCGGCCAGCCAGGGCTCGTGCAACAGGGCCAGGGGCACGCGGGTGGTTTTACCGGCGCCGGGCGGCGCTTCGAGCACGGCTTCGTGGCGCGACGCCAGGGCTTGACGCAAGGCGGGTAAAACTTCATCAATCGGCAAAGAAATCATGCTGGCTCCAGAACAGAGGGCCGAGTATAACGGCGAACTGTTTGGCGTGGTCTGGACTCAAACCAGCAATGCCCCCTACCTGCTCAGGAGATTGTTATGCGTATGCCCTTTCGCGTGATTGGCGGCGTCCTGGTCGCCACCCTGCTGACCCAGGTCACCGCCTGCGGTTCGATCTTCTACCCCGACCGTCGCGGCCAGATCGATGGCAAGATCGACCCGGCGATTGCCGCCCTCGACGCCGTCGGCCTGCTGTTCTACATCATCCCCGGCTTGATCGCCTTCGCGGTGGACTTCGCCACTGGCGCCATCTACTTCGAACCAGGCAGGACCGCCCAGATTGCCCCGGAGAAACTCAAGCCGGCGATCAACGCCGACGGCAGTGTCGACAACCACAAGCTGCAGGCGATCCTGGAAAGCGAACTGGGCCGCAGCTTCCCGCTGGATGATCCACGGCTGATCCAGCACAAGGGCAGCGCGCAGCAACTGGCCGCGCTCGGGCTCAAGCCGGCCGCGTGATGGGCGCCACTGAAGGAACGACCGCGCCATGACCACCAGCACCGAACACGCGCGTCTATTGCGCCTGGCGACCCGGGCGTCGGTGGGCGTGGCGCTGATCCTGATTGTCGCCAAGGCGCTGGCCTGGTGGTTGAGCGGTTCGGTGAGCATGCTCGCCGGCCTGACCGACTCGGCATTGGATGGCGTCACTTCGCTGCTCAATCTGCTGGCGGTGCATTACGCGCTGCGCCCCGCCGACGATGACCATCGCTACGGCCATGGCAAGGCCGAGTCCCTGGCGGGCATGGCCCAGGCGCTGTTCATCGGCGGCAGTGCGGTATTGATCGCCTTGCAGGCCTTCGAGCGTTTGCAACACCCGGTGCCGGTGGACGCGCCGTGGCTGAGCGTCGGCGTGATCGTTTTTTCCCTGGCGCTGACCCTGGCGTTGCTGGCGCTGCAACATAAAGTCGTCCGCGCCACCGGCTCCAACGCCGTGCGCGCCGATTCGCTGCACTATCGCTCCGACCTGTTGCTCAACGGCAGCATCCTGGTGGCCCTGGTGCTGGCCGGCTTCGGCTGGTACCAGCTCGACGCCTGGTTCGGCCTGGGGATCGCCGCGTACATTCTCTGGAGCGCGGTGCAGATCGCCCGGGAAAGCTTCGCGGTGTTGATGGATGAGGAACTACCGCCTGACGTCAGCCAGCACATGCTGGAACTGGCCTGCGGCGTACCCGGCGTGCTCGGCGCCCATGACTTGCGCACGCGGATCTCCGGCAACCATTGGTTCGTGCAATTGCACCTTGAACTGCCCGGCGAGCTGACCCTGTCAGTGGCCCACGGCATCAGCGACCAGGCCGCCGATGCCATCCACCGCGCCTATCCGAAGGCCGAAGTGCTGGTGCATGCCGATCCTTCGGAGGTAGTGAAAAACACCCGCACCTGATTCCTGACCACCACCCTGTGGCGAGGGAGCTTGCTCCCGCTCGGTTGCGCAGCGACCGCAAGATCCTTGGGCCGCTTCGCCCGAGGCGTCGGACCGTCCCAGCGGGAGCAAGCTCCCTCGCCACAGGGGAACGCGTTCTCACTACAAGGGACCGCATTGCGCTCAGTAACTCACCTGATACCCCCGGCTACTCAAGCAACTGCCCTGGGCCTGCCGATAGGTCTGCACCACCTCCGGCGCCGGCGGGTAGGTGTAGTTGCGCGGGTCGAAGCCGCTCTGCTGCACGGCCCAGCGATAGCAATCGTAGCCATCCTGATTGACCTGCTCGGGTGACTGGCCGTTGGCCGGATACGCCACCACGTCGTAGCTGTTGCCCTGGGGTTGCGGCTGCGGGTTGGCAACGGGCGCATCGACCACCACGTAATCCTGGGTGTTGGCCTCATAGATGTAATAGGCCCCGGCGGCGAGGAAAAACAGCGAGCTGCCGATCCACACTTCCCGGGCGTAGTCGGGCAGGTAGCGGGTGCGAATACCCCGTGGCGGCTGGACCACGACATAGCGCGGACCCTGTGGGCGATACCAGTAGCCGCCCGAATAGAAATAGTCCTGCCCGCGATAGGGCACGCGGTAATTGCGATCCGGGAAGCGATCGATCA
Organism: Pseudomonas sp. SMN5; assembly: GCF_052041925.1. Taxonomy (NCBI): domain Bacteria; kingdom Pseudomonadati; phylum Pseudomonadota; class Gammaproteobacteria; order Pseudomonadales; family Pseudomonadaceae; genus Pseudomonas; species Pseudomonas sp. SMN5. The sequence goes on along the minus strand of NZ_JBKGGX010000021.1, from coordinate 55,533 downwards.
CATACCCCGGACGATATTGCGGGCCAGGCCCCCAACCGTTGCCATGGCCGTCCGGCCGTCCCGCCCAATGCGGGTCAGGGCGGTTGTGATGGCCCGGTCCAGGACGCGGCCCACCGTTGGGATAGCCGTCGTTGCGGCGCGGAATATCGCGGTAATAACCCGGTTGCGGTTCCCGGGTCTGGGTCACGCTGTCGGGACGTCCCTGGATCGGTAGATTATTGCCCGGTTGCTGCGGCGGCCGCCCCTCGCCGTTAGGGTCGTGAGGCGGCCGATAATAGTTTTGCCCGCCTTGACGCTGGGCACCGGGTTCGAACTGGCGACTATTGTCGCCCCGAATGATCTCGTTGCTCTGGGGCCGAGGCTGGCCTGAATACCCCTGGCCGTTGCCGCCTCGCCCATCGTGATCGCGCCCACCGTCAGGACCTCCACGGTTCTGCTGATCATCGGCCATTCCCTGCGCACTGACACTTGCCCACAACAGACCAACACCTGCCAAACGCCAGATGCGCGACTTCATGTTATTCCTCACGACGGTTCAGGGCCTGATGATAAGACTGGAGAAATCACAGGCCGGTTCGGCGACAGATTATCAGCCGCTGGGTTTATTTCGCAGGCATTAAAAAAGGGAGACCCGTCGGCCTCCCCTTGAGAACTTCGTCCGTGCGCGACGCTTTTGACGTCGGCTCACCTCACATCGTCTTCTGGACAGTGTGCAGCTCGGGGGGCGCCAGCTACCTGTAGGTGCCGCGACCGCAGCCGGCCTGATTGGGCGGGCTGCACTGGACTGTTTGTCCGAGCAGTGATCTTGGTGATAAGAATAGGCTTGGCGCGCCGACAGATGATTGCGAAGATTGCGTAAATAAACATCACTTGCGCAATTTTTAACCTCGGATAGATAATCTGCCGCAATTATCAAGATAAAGGCCCGACCGATGAGCAAACTCGACCGTTACGACCTGAGCATTCTGGCGGAATTGCAGCGCGACGCACGCATCTCCAATCAGGAACTGGCCGAACGCATCGGCTTGTCGCCTTCTCCCTGCTCGCGTCGGGTCAAGCAGTTGGAGGACGACGGCTACATCACCCGCCAGGTCGCCCTGCTCGATCGCAAGTTGCTCGGCCTGAGCCTGACCGCCTACGTGCTGATCGGCATGGACCGCCACACCCCCGAGCGTTTCGAGAACTTCGAAGCAGCGATCCGCAACCTGCCGCAAGTGCTGGAATGCAGCCTGGTGACCGGCATGGATGCCGACTATCAACTCAAGGTCGTGGTGCCCGACATGGACCACTACCAGAAATTACTGTTGGGACACCTGACCCGGATCGACGGCGTCACCAGCGTGCGCTCCAGCTTCGTGCTCAACCAGGTGCTCAGCAGCACGGAACTGCCGTTGACTCACCTGCGCAACTGAAGCCGCCAAGCCCTTTGTGGGAGCCGAGCTTGCTCGCGATAGCGGTGGAACAGTCACACCGTTGCCGGCTGGCATGCCGCCATCGCGAGCAAGCTCGACTCCCACAGGGTCCAGGCAGGTCAAAAAACAACATGGTCACAAGGCGATGAACAGCTGCGACACACCGCCGCAGGCCAATCCCTAGCTCATCCCCCATGCCGTATAATCGCCCAGCCTTTCAACCCCCCACGCCGGAGTATCCCGATGGATCCTGCTGTTTTCGAAGAGTGGATGATGACCGGCCTGGTCAGCATCCTGATCATTTTCATGGGCTTCATCGTCTGGGATCTGGCGAAGAAATCCAAGGCCGGGCGTTTCGGCTCGTTCATCCTGTTCTTCGTACTGGGTCTGGGCGTGGCCGCCTTCATCATCAAGAGCGTGGTGATCGGCCTGATCGAATCCGGGGCGTTATAAGCGCGCCGGTACTTCCTTCCACTGGCCCTGGTCCAGCCCTTCGAGGGTCCAGTCGCCGATTCTGACCCGCACCAGTCGCAGCGTCGGCAACCCCACCGCAGCGGTCATGCGCCGCACCTGGCGATTGCGCCCTTCACGAATCACCAGTTCCAGCCAGCTCGTTGGAACACTTTTACGAAAACGTACCGGCGGATTGCGCGGCCACAGTTGCGGCTCATCCAATGGGCGGGCCTCGGCGGGCAAGGTCATGCCGTCGTTCAACTCCACCCCATCGCGCAGGCGCTGCAACTGCTCGGCACTCGGCTCGCCTTCCACTTGTACCCAATAGGTCTTGGCCAGCTTATGTGTGGGATCGGCGATGCGCGCCTGCAGTTGTCCGTCGTTGGTGAGCAACAGCAACCCTTCACTGTCACGATCCAATCGACCAGCCGGGTAGATACCGGGCACGTCGATGAAATCCTTGAGCGTCGCCCGCCCTTCCCCATCGCTGAACTGCGTCAGCACATCGAAAGGCTTGTTGAACAGAATCAGCCTGGGCTCGGCCGGTGGAGCCTTGGCCACCCGACGCGGGGCGCTGGCTTGGGGCCTGGCGCCAGGACGGCGTGAAGCGGGACGTGGAGGACGGGGCATGGCGATTACAACATCTAACGGTCAGGGCCGACCATGCTAGTGGCCCGACCGTTAAATAACCACTGCCCGTCAACAGGGCATCAGCGGAACGGCGGCTCGTCGAAGCTGCGCAGTTTGCGTGAGTGCAACGAAGTGAGTTCGGTGCGCAGCAGATCCAGCGCCTCGATACCGATCTTCAGGTGCTGGTTGACCGCACGCTCATAAAACGCGTTGGCCGAGCCCGGCAGTTTGATTTCGCTGTGCAACGGTTTGTCCGACACGCACAACAACGTGCCGTACGGCACCCGCAGGCGATAGCCCTGGGCGGCGATGGTGCCGCTTTCCATGTCCACTGCCACGGCACGGGACAGGTTGATCAACGGCCGCTCCTGGGCCCAGCGCAGTTCCCAGTTACGATCGTCGTAGGTCAGCACGGTGCCTGTGCGCAGGCGTTTTTTCAGCTCATCGCCCTTCTCGCCGGTGATGTTCGCCGCGGCCTGTTGCAACGCCAGCTGCACCTCGGCCAGGGCCGGGATCGGAATGTTCGGCGGCACCACCCGGTCGAGAATTCCATCGCGACGCATGTAGGCGTGGGCCAGCACGTAGTCGCCAATGGTCTGGGACTGCCGCAGCCCGCCGCAGTGACCGATCATCAGCCAGCAATGCGGGCGCAGCACCGCCAGGTGATCGGTGATGTTCTTGGCGTTGGACGGACCGACGCCGATGTTCACCAGGGTCACGCCATGGCCATCGCTGGCCTGCAGGTGATAGGCCGGCATCTGGTAACGGTGCCAGACCACGCCGGCGGCGATGGCCGACGCTTCGCCGTGGTCCATGTTCTTGTCGATGATCACGTTGCCCGGCAGGACCATGCGCACGAAACGCGGATCACTGCGCAGTTGCTCCAAGCCATGCACGATGAATTGGTCGACGTAGCGGTGATAGTTGGTCAGCAGGATCCACGGCTGCACATGGCGCCAGTCGCTGCCGGTGTAATGCACCAGGCGCCTCAGAGAAAAGTCCACGCGAGCGGCGTCGAACAGCGCCAGGGGCAGCGGGTCGGTATTTTCCCAGTCGTACAGGCCGTCGGCGATGCCATCGGTGGCGGCCGACAGGTCAGTGCTGGGGAACACCCGCGCCAGCACCGCAGCGGTCACGCCGGAGCCGGCCAGCTCATCGCCCTGCTCCACCACGTACGGGTACGGAATATTCTGCTCGCTGACGCCGACTTCCACGGTGACCGTAAAGTCGTGCATCAGCGGGACCAGTTGTTCCAGCAGGTATTTGCGGAACGCGGCAGGATGGGTGACGGTAACGCAGTAAGTGCCCGGCAACTGGACCTTGGCATAGGCGCGAGTGGTTTGCGGGACTTCGCCATGGCAGTGATAGGTCAGGCGCAGGGCCGGGTAGCGAAACAACGCCCGTTCCTCGGCACTCGGCTCGACACGGTCCTTGAGATAACGCATCAGCGCCTGGTTCAGCGCGGTGGTCGCACGCTCGTGCAGGGCCGCCAGGCGATCCACGGCTTGTTCGGCGGTTTGAACGACAATAAACGCTTCGGTCACGATCAGCTTCCTGTGTTCTGACTTGCAGGCCTTCATCTTGCCTGCATCGTCGTCTTACGGGAACAGTGGCTTAATGGGCGCTGTTGGGCAGCCGCTCATCCCAAAGCCATGGCAAATCCCTGTGGGAGCGAGCCTGCGCGAAAGCGGTCCTTCAGTCGGTGCGCTGGTTGGAGGTGCCATCGCCTTCGACGCATAACTCGAGGCCCACTCACCAGTCATTGCTTGCCCCTATCGACGCCCAGCTCACAATAGCTGTCAATTTTGACAGTATACAGAACAGCTACTTATGTGGTTCTGTTCTTGTGCCTGTTGCCAATCATAAAGCCGTATCGATTAAGAAGTTGATTGGGTTGTAAGGGCTCCCTCTAACAACCAAGGTCCACTCCAAATGAACACATCAACCAAAAATGGCACTGCTGCCGGGAACTTCGATGATAGCTTCGGAACTCAGGGAATTGTTCGCGTCCAACTGCCGACCGGGTCGTTTCACGGCACATCCAAGCTACTACCTGATGGAAAGATACTGTCAATTTCAGGGACCGAGCAAGTAGACACTCTGGCAATTGTGAGACACACAACTGAGGGGGTGCTAGATACCACATTTGGCAATGAAGGTGTGGTCCTTACTCGACTCCCAATCAGCACCAACTTCAAACTATTGAACTTCGTCGTATTAGCAAATGGAAAAATTGTCGTGGTTGCAGCGCTGGGTGAAAACTTCGATTATTTCCTTGGAGCACTGTTCGTTCGCCTGCTTCCCGATGGCCGTCTGGATCTTATGTTTGGCAGTGGTGGCGTCACAACTTTCGATATAGAGCTGGCGAATCGTTATAGAGCGGGAATAGCCGCTAAAGAGGATGGAAGCATCTTTGCGGCAACCGAAACCAGAGATACCGGAGCGGGGCGCGACGGGGTTATTTTTGGTCTCAATGCAGCGGGCAAGCCTGATGTGGATTTCGGTAACAACGGAATGGTGTACTCAATGGAAGGCGCCAGCTTTCAATCCATCGCTATACAAACAAACAAGATTCTGGTCAGTGGCATTTACCAAAAAGGCGGACTCATCGCTCGTTATACCAATCAGGGCGAGCTCGACTTGAGTTACGGCGGTTTCAATCAGGGGTATGTTTTAATTGATGGCACGGGGGGCGCTCATGTAGAGCTCATCCACTTGGCCCAGCAATCTGATGGAAAGACATTGGCTGCAGGATATATATTCAAAGGAGAGATGGGCAGCCTGCTGGGGACGTTACCTCTTCTGTCACGCGTTAATGCAGATGGCACACAAGACGGTACGTTCAACGGAGGAAACGCTCTGGAAATATTCGTACCCAACGAATCAGACTACGGATGGCACGCTTTGCATACCACGGCACAACCGGACGAAAAACTCATCGTGCTATGTCAAAAATCCAACCGAACCGCCTTGCTTCGATATATGAAAGACGGCTCCCCGGACGCCAACTTCAACGCCCCGGCACTCCAACTGATGGGTTCAAGACCGCTCCCGGCCATTCAGTTACAACCTGACGAGAAAATTTTGGTTTCTGGCTCGATCGACGGCATCGGTACCATTGTCCGACTGCTGGGTTAATCGAAGGATCATGTGAAGAGGGAATCATCAGTTTCCCTCGTCACGTTACCGTCCAAGCCACTACCCCATGCAAGTGATCACGATGATCGCCTTGTCAGATCCCCAGCGGGGTCGAACGGCCCACAATCGCCTCTACATCAACCCCGCGAGGCAAGCTGCCGTAAGCCCGCCCGCTTCCCTGCAATCGACTGGCGATGAAACCGTCGCTGACCTCGGCATTGCCCGCTTCCAGCAACAACTTGGCTTGCAAGGCCAGCGCAATATCCTCGGTCAATTGCCGGGCGCGGTACTGGATGTCATCGGTGTCCTTGAACGCCGCCTGCAACCGGTCGATATGAGCGGCCAGGCGTTTGTCGCCATGGCCGTCACCCAGTTCGCTGAACAACACTTCCAGCACCCCAGGCTCCTTGGACAGGGCACGCAATACGTCCAGGCATTGCACGTTACCGGAGCCTTCCCAGGTCGAGTTGACCGGCGCCTCGCGATACAAGCGCGGCAGGATGCTGTCTTCGACGTAACCGGCGCCGCCCATGCATTCCGCCGCTTCGTTGATCATGACCGGGGCGCGCTTGCAGATCCAGTACTTGCCCACCGCCGTCACCAGTCGGGCGAATCTGGCTTCGTGCTCGTCATTCAAATGGTCCAGCGCCCGGCCCATGCGCAGGCTCAAGGCCAATGCGGCCTCGCTTTCCAGCGCCAGGTCGGCCAGGACGTTCTGCATCAGCGGCTGTTCGCTCAACAGCTTGCCGCCGACCTTGCGATGGGCACAATGGTGGCTGGCCTGGGTCAGCGCCTGGCGCATCAGGGCGCTGGAGCCGACCATGCAATCGAAGCGGGTCATGGCGACCATCTCGATGATGGTCGGCACGCCGCGCCCTTCTTCACCGATCATCCAGGCCAACGCGCCACGAAATTCCACTTCGCTCGAGGCATTGGAGCAATTACCCAGCTTGTTCTTCAGCCGTTGGATATAGAACTGGTTACGGCTGTCGTCCGGACGATGGCGCGGCAGCAGGAAACAGGTCAGGCCCTTGTCGGTCTGGGCCAGCGTGAGGAAGGCGTCGCACATCGGCGCTGAACAGAACCATTTATGCCCCACCAGCTCATAGGCCTGGCCCGGACCACTGGCACCCACCGGGTAGGCCTTGGTGGTGTTGGCCCGCACGTCGGTACCGCCCTGCTTCTCGGTCATCGCCATGCCCAGGGTGACCCCGGCCTTGTGGGTCATGCCGACATTGCGTGGGTCATACTCAGTGGCGAGCACCTTGGGCAGCCAGCGCTCTGCCAGGTCCGGCTGCAAGCGCAGCGCCGGCACGCTGGCGAAGGTCATGGTCAGGGGGCAGCCGGTGCCGGCTTCGGCCTGGCTGTGCAGATAAGTCATCGAGGCACGGGCGACATGGGCGCCGGGTTGCGGATGAGCCCAGGGCAGGCTCGGCAGGCCATGCTCGACGGCGGTGCGCATCAGTTGGTGGTAGGCCGGATGAAATTCCACCAGGTCGATCCGATGCCCATAGCGGTCATGGCTGGAAAACACCGGTTTGTTCTGGTTGGCCAGGAATCCCGCCTCCATCAGCGGCCCGCCGGCCAATGCCCCATACTCATCGATCCGCTCCTGTGCCCAGCCCGCGCCGAAGCGCTGCGACCACTGCTGCAATGGCAGGTCGATGCGGTACAGGTTGACGCCGTCCAGGGACGGTGGCTGATTGGTGACGGCGTGGGTTTCGGCGAACTGATGCAGGTTCATGACGGCGCTCCTCGGTCGGCCAACAGGGACTCAGTTAAGCACCGCCTTCAGGCCGAACAAAGTGTCATATCCGCCTAAATATCGGCGCTTTCACCCTGTTTCGGACAAAGCACGCGACGCTGTAGCACTGCCTGCAGCGCCTCGAATTTTACCGGTTTGGCCAGGAAATCGATCAACGCACCCGAAGGGCAAAAGCTTTGCTCGCGGTCCGGGCTGACCACCAGCACCGGCAGGTCCTCGCAGCCGGCCAGCGTACGGATCTGGCAGCAGACCGACGCCCCGTCCAACGGCGGCGACTGACAATCGAGCAGCACCGCATCGAAACTCTCGTCGCGCAGTATATCCAGGGCCGCCAGCCCGCTGTCGGCGGTGCGCACTCGGTAGCCCAGCTTGAGCAACATGCCACGCATGACCAACTGATCGATGTTGTTGTCATCCGCCAGCAACACCGTGCAATCCTGCGGCAGACGAGAGTCCTGGTGCGCGCTGAATGAAAGCGATGAAGAGACGGCCTCGGGCACGGCCACTTCAAAGTCGACGTCCAGCTGAAAGCGGCTGCCGCGCCCAGGTTCGGAGGTGTGGGTCAGGCGCCCGCCCAACAGTTCCACCAACTGTCGACAGATCGCCAGCCCGACGCCGAGCCCGCCGTACTCGCGGGTCATCGAACCGTCGAGCTGGAAGAAGCGCTGGTACAAGGTCGCTTCCCCGAGGTCGGTAAAGCCGATGCCGGTGTCGACCACCGCGAAGGACAGCACCAACCGATCCAGCTCGGTCATCCTGCCATTGACCCGCAGCACCACGCCCCCGACCCGGGTGAACTTGATGGCATTGTCCAACAGGCATTCCAGGCACTGGGTCAGCTTGCCGCTGTCGCCCACCAAACGGTCCGCCAGCCCGGGCGCCATGTCGACCTTGAAGTCCAGCCCCTTGGCCGCCGCGCTGGCATCGAACTGCACTTGCAAGGCATCGATCACCCCGCGCAGGCTGAACGGTACCGGCCGGGCCTTGAGCTTGCCGGCCTGCAACTCGGTGAGGGTTAGCATGCCGTTGACCATGCGCATCATGTCCCGCGCCGAGCCGGCGGCGGTCTGTTGGTACTGGGTCAGTTCCTCGTCCATTTCGACCGTTTCCATCAATTCCAGGGAACCGATCACGCCATTCATCGGCGTGCGCAGTTCATGGGTCAGTGTGGCGAGGAATTCATCCTTGAGCTTGTTGCCCTGGGCCAATTGCTGGTTGAGCACTTCCAGCTTCTGCCCGGCATCGAACAGGGTCTGGGCCTGTTGCTCGCGCATGGCATTGATGCGGTCGGCCAGGGCCAGGGACAACAGCGCCACTTCGATGGCCGAGCCGATCTGGCTGGCGTACATGGTCAGGAACACATTGGGCAGATAGCCAAGCACCATCAATGTGTTGACGATGCCTCCCAGCAGAAACGCCGACCAGGCGATGATGAAGTAGCGCGCCACTCGCAGCCCACGCCACCAGGCGAACAGCCCGGCGGCAAAGATCACCACGGTGAACACCAGCGCCAGCAACGTCGCCAGGCGCAGCGCCAGGGCATAGCTGGTCATCAGCGACAGCCCCACCACCGTGGCGCTGTAAGCGATCAGGGCCAACAACAGGCGGTCAAGCCAACGGCTGTGCTGCGCCGTTTGCAGGAAGCTGCGGGCGAACTGACTGCCGAACAAGCCCGCGCAACCGATGAAAAACGGCGTCGCGGCGTTGGCCCACCAGGGATTGTCCGGCCAGAAATACTCCACGGCCGCGCCATTGACCGACAACTGATACAAGCCGAACGAGGCGATATAAACAATGTAATAGAGGTAACTGGTGTCTCTTACGCTCAGGTAGATGAACAGGTTGTAGACCAGCATCCCCAACAGCACGCCATAGATGGTACCCAGCACATACAGGCGCAACGGCTGCTGTTCGAGATAAGCGGTGCTCGACCACAGCGTCAATGGTGCCTGGATCGAACCCTGGCTCTGCAGGCGCAGGTAGACGGTCTGCTGTTGGTTCGGCTTGAAGTCCAGGCTGAACAGGTAATTGTTCTGGCGAATTTCCCGGGCGGCGAATGGCAACGCGTCACCGGTCTGGCGAACCAGGCGATACGTCCCTGTGGCGTCCGGCAGATACAGATCGAGATGATCCAGCGGCGGGTAGGCCAACTCCAACAGCCAGGTGCGCTGGGCGTCCGGGTTGCCGGGACGGTAGCGTAGATCGATTTTGAGCCAGAACACCGAACGCGAATAACCGGCGTTCAAGGTGGCTTTGTCGTGGGGTTTGAAACGTCCGGCGGCGGCCTGGGCCACAACGTCTTCAATCGTAGCCGTGCCGTCGGCGTCTTCCAGCACTTGCAGGGCATGGCCTAGAGGCAGGCTTTGGGTGAGTTCATCGAATTCGAGGGCACTTGCCAGAGGCGACAAGCACAACAGCAACATCAGCAAATAGCGCATTTAAGCCCCAGCGTGGCCTGTCCGGTTGAGTCAGGAAGCCCCCCATTCCCTGAGTAGACGTAAAACCGGCATTACCTGTTATTGGTTGGATCCATCTCTAGCATAGCCGTTGATGGCCAACTTGCACCATTGAAATTTTTCCCACAGAAGGCTCTAGAACGGGCGTTTCAGCGCGAAGCATTGAGATAGAGCTGTTGCTTTGGTCAGGTGGGGAATCTAACCGGACGAACGTGGCGAGGGAGCTTGCTCTCGCTGGAGTGCGCAGCGCTCCCAAAAACCAGGGCCGCTTCGCAGCCCAGCGGGAGCAAGCTCCCTCGCCACAGAGGCAACCCACTAAGCAAGCGATTGAGTACAAATCCCGCAGAGCCCGAGCACCGATAAAACAGGTTTTGGTGGTAAGCTCGCGCACCATGAATATCTACAGCACTCGCCCCGTTGTCCTCTGTCTCTCCGGCCACGACCCCAGTGGTGGCGCCGGCTTGCAGGCAGATATCGAAGCCCTGCTCGCCCAGGGCTGTCATGCCGCCCCTGCGGTAACCGCGTTGACTGTGCAAGACACGGTCAACGTCAGCGATTTCCGCGTACTCGACCGGGAGTGGGTGCTGGCGCAAGCCAATGCCGTGCTCAACGACTCGCCGGTTGCGGCGGTCAAGCTGGGGATGCTTGGCTCATTGGAGATGGTCGACACGGTGGTCGAACTGCTTCAGGCCCATCCGCACCTGCCAGTGGTTTGCGACCCGGTGCTACGCGCCGGCGGCGGCGGGCGGCTGGGCAAGGATGAAGTCGGCTATGCCATGCGTGAGCGCTTGCTGCCGCTGGCAATCATCGCCACCCCGAACCTGCCCGAGGCGCGGATCCTCGCCGAACTGCCCGAGGGCAGCGCCGACGACTGCGCGGAAAAACTGCTGCCCTTCGTCAAGCACCTGCTGATCACCGGCGGTCACGGCGATGAGCATGAAGTCCATAATCGCCTGTACAGCCGCGACGGTCGCCGCGAAACCTTTACCTGCCAGCGCTTGCCCGGCAGCTACCACGGTTCCGGCTGCACCCTGGCCAGTGCCCTGGCCGGCCGGCTGGCCCAGGGCGAACAGCTCGCCAGCGCGGTCAAGACAGCACTGGATTACACCTGGCGCACCTTGCGCGATGCCGACCGACTGGGCCAAGGCCAGTTCGTACCGCGCCGCCTGCCGCTGGATTTCTGCTCTTAGCACCGGAGGCCTGTGGAATGAAATTACGTGGCCTGTACGCCATCACCGACAGCCAGCTGCTGGCCGGCAAATTCCTTGCTTATGTGGAGGCGGCGCTGGAAGGCGGCGTCACCTTGCTGCAATACCGTGACAAAAGCAGCGACGAGGCCCGACGCCTGCGCGAAGCCGAAGCGCTGCGCAACCTGTGCGAGCGCTACAAGACCCATCTGATCATTAACGATGACGCCGAACTGGCCGCGCGCCTGGGCGTCGGCGTGCACCTGGGCCAGACCGATGGCCCGCTGGCGCCGGTGCGGGCCTTGCTCGGGCACCAGGCGGTCATCGGCGCCACGTGCCATGCCAGCCTGGAACTGGCCGAACAGGCCGCCCGTGAAGGCGCGAGCTACGTCGCCTTCGGGCGCTTCTTCAATTCCAATACCAAGCCCGGCGCGCCCAGCGCAAACCTTGAACTGCTCGGCCAGGCCCGCCTCAAACTGCCTATACCGGTGTGCGCCATCGGCGGCATCACCCTGGACAACGCGCCCCCCCTGGTGGCCCGTGGCGTCGACCTGCTGGCCGTGATCCACGGTCTGTTCGGCGCCGAAAGTACCGGGGAAGTGACGCGCCGCGCCCGCGCATTCAATGATCTTTTGAAGATCAACTAATTTCCGTTTTCGAGAGCCCAACCATGTCCCGTTCCGAAACCCTGTTTACCAACGCCCAGAAACACATCCCCGGCGGCGTGAACTCGCCCGTGCGTGCATTCAAGAGCGTTGGCGGCACCCCGCTGTTCTTCAAGCACGCCGAAGGCGCGTACGTGACCGACGAAGACAACAAGCGCTATGTGGATTACGTTGGTTCCTGGGGCCCGATGATCCTCGGTCACAGTCATCCGGACGTACTCGAAGCGGTGCGCAACCAGCTGCAGCACGGTTTGTCCTACGGCGCCCCCACCGCCATGGAAACCGAGATGGCCGACCTGGTCTGCTCGATCGTGCCGTCGATGGAAATGGTGCGCATGGTCAGTTCCGGCACCGAGGCGACCATGAGCGCGATCCGCCTGGCGCGCGGTTACACCGGGCGCGACAGCATCATCAAATTCGAAGGTTGCTACCACGGCCATTCCGACAGCCTGCTGGTCAAGGCCGGCTCCGGCGCGCTGACCCAGGGCGTACCGAGTTCGGCTGGCGTGCCGGCGGCGTTCGCCAAACATACGCTGACCCTGCCGTTCAACGATCTCGAAGAAGTCAAGAAGATGCTCGCCGAGGTCGGCCAGGAAGTGGCCTGTATCATCGTCGAGCCGGTGGCCGGCAATATGAACTGCGTACCGCCGGCGCCGGGCTTTCTCGAAGGCCTGCGCAGCCTGTGCGATCAACATGGCGCAGTGCTGATTTTCGACGAAGTGATGACCGGTTTCCGCGTGGCCCTCGGTGGCGCCCAGGCCCACTACGGCGTAACACCGGACCTGAGCACCTTCGGCAAGATCATCGGCGGTGGGATGCCGGTGGGCTGCTTCGGCGGCAAGCGCGCCATCATGGAATGCATCGCCCCGCTGGGCCCGGTCTACCAGGCCGGCACGCTGTCGGGCAACCCGCTGGCGATGGCCGCCGGCCTGACCACCCTGCGCCTGATCAGCCGTCCGGGCTTCCATGCCGAACTGACCGACTTCACCACCCGCTTGCTCGACGGCCTGCAGATCCGTGCCGACGCGGCCGGCATCCCGTTCGTGACGACCCAGGCCGGCGGCATGTTCGGCCTGTATTTCAGCGGCGCCGATGACATCGTCACCTTCGACGACGTGATGGCCAGCGATGCCGACCGCTTCAAGCGCTTCTTCCACCTGATGCTCGAAGGCGGCGTGTACCTGGCACCGAGCGCCTTCGAGGCCGGCTTCACTTCCATCGCCCATGGCGAGGCCGAGCTGAAAATCACCCTCGACGCGGCCGAACGCGCCTTCGCGGCATTGAAATAAGCCTGTGGATAACTGACGCTGGCTGACACCGGCGTCAGTGATTGCCGACAACCTCCGTGACTTTTCCTACGCATTTAGCCGAGATGCAGCAATTGGCATGCATTCGCAGCAGAAAAACGAGTAAAGACTTTGTAAGGATGGCCCCGCTTATTTCATAATGCGCGCTTATTGGATCCCCCCGAGGGTCCGCGCGCCCTTCAGAGGTAAGTCGATTCCCATGAACCGCACCGGCCGCATCCTTGCCTTGGGCTGCCTGTTGCTCTTTCAGCCCCTGCTTGCGAACGCACAGGCAGGCGGCAACTCGTTGTTGATCCCGGCACTGGGCCGTTGCACGCTCAACACCCAGCCACAAGATCTCGCACCGGCACTCGACGCCTGTAAAAAAGCGGCGGACGCGGGTGATACACAAGCGCAATACGAATTGGGCGAGTTCTACTACGAAGGCAAGGCCGCGCCCCGCGACCTCAAACTGGCCCTGGACTACTTCGAAAAAGCCTCGCTGCAAGGCCATGCCCAGGCGCAATACAAGCTGGGCGGCATGTTCTTCCATGGCGAAGGCGTACCGGCCAACAATGTCCAGGCCTACATCGTCCTGAAGATGGCAGCGGTCAACGGCGCCGAAGAAGCCCTCGACACCGCCGACGAAGTCGCCGAGCAGATGCCTCGCGATGAACTGGAAGTCGCCACCCAAGTGCTGGGGCAGATCTTCCGCAAATACCTGATGGAACTGCAGAACGCCGACGGGCGCACGCCTTTTTCGCCGTTGCCCTGAATCCACCCTGGCCTTGGCTGGGAGCAGTTGTGGCGAGGGAGCTTGCTCCCGCTCGGTCGGTCCGACGCCTCGGGCGCAGCGACCGCAAAATTCTGGGGCCGCTGCGCAGCCCAGCGGGAGCAAGCTCCCTCGCCACAAAGGACTGCGCTCAACTTATCGACAAGTTTACTTCTCAGGCATCGGCATCGGAAACGGCATCACATTGCCGACCGCGCCGCGGGCTTCGCTGATTTTCGGCGTGCCGAGGCGTTCGACTTCGTCGATGCGCACGATAGAGTGCATCGGCACGAAGCTGCGTACCACACCTTCGAATTGCGCCTTGAGCTTTTCCTCGCTCGGGTCGACGACCACTTGCGTGCGCTCGCCAAAGACGAACTCTTCCACTTCCAGGAAGCCCCACAGATCACTCTGATAGATCTGCTTGGCGTACATTTCGAACACCTGGCCCTGGTTGAGGAAAATCACCTTGTAGATTGGAGCTTCACGTTTGGTCATGGCTGGCGAAACACATCGGCGGGTCAAAAAGAGGGCGCGAACTATAGCATAGCCACTGCTCGCGCAGCGGTAGGAACCGAGGGACTTGTTCCCTATAATGCGCGGTTCTTTGAATCACGTGATGACCCGTCCATGGCCAAGAAGCTTTATATCGAAACCCACGGTTGCCAGATGAACGAGTACGACAGCTCGCGCATGGTCGACCTGCTGGGTGAACACCAGGCCCTGGAAGTCACCGCCCGCGCCGAAGACGCGGACGTGATCCTGCTCAACACCTGCTCGATCCGCGAACGCGCCCAGGATCGGGTGTACTCCCAGCTCGGCCGCTGGCGCGAATTGAAGCTCGCCAACCCGGACATGGTCATCGCCGTCGGTGGTTGCGTGGCCAGCCAGGAAGGCGCCGCCATCCGTGATCGCGCACCCTATGTAGACGTGGTCTTCGGCCCGCAGACCCTGCACCGCCTGCCCGAGATGATCGACGCAGCCCGCGTGACCCGGCTGCCGCAGGTAGACGTGTCGTTTCCGGAAATCGAAAAATTCGACCACCTGCCCGAACCGCGCATCGACGGCCCCAGCGCCTATGTGTCGGTGATGGAAGGCTGCAGCAAGTACTGCACGTTCTGCGTCGTGCCCTATACCCGCGGCGAAGAAGTCAGCCGGCCGTTCGACGATGTGATCGCCGAAATCATCCATCTGGCGGAAAACGGCGTGCGCGAAGTGACCCTGCTGGGGCAGAACGTCAACGGCTATCGTGGCCTGACCCACGATGGGCGCCTGGCGGACCTCGCCGAGCTGATCCGCGTAGTAGCGGCGGTGGATGGCATCGACCGCATCCGCTACACCACCTCCCACCCGCTGGAGTTCTCCGACAGCCTGATCCAGGCCCACGCCGAGGTCCCGGAACTGGTCAAGCACCTGCACCTGCCGGTGCAATCGGGCTCCGACCGGATCCTCGCGGCGATGAAGCGCAACCACACAGCCCTGGAGTACAAATCCAAGCTGCGCAAATTGCGAGCAGCGGTGCCAGGAATCTGCATCAGCTCCGACTTCATCGTCGGTTTCCCCGGCGAAACCGAAAAAGACTTCCAGCAGACCATGAAGCTGATCGAAGACGTGGGCTTCGACTTCTCCTACTCCTTCGTCTACAGCCAACGCCCCGGCACCCCGGCTGCCGACCTGGCGGACGACACCCCGGAAGAATTGAAGAAAGAACGGCTCAATGCGCTGCAACATCGCTTGAACCAACAGGGTTTCGAGATCAGCCGACAAATGGTCGGCACCGTTCAGCGGATCCTGGTCACCGACTATTCGAAAAAAGACCCGGGCGAATTGCAGGGAAGGACCGAAAACAACCGCATCGTCAACTTCCGCTGCGACACCCCGGCACTGATCGGCCAGTTCGCCGACGTGCACATCGACTCCGCGCAACCGCACTCCCTGCGGGGTTCGTTGATCCAGTGACAACGTAGCCACCTGTGGGAGCGAGCCTGCTCGCGATAGCGGTGTATTAGTCAGCATTGATGTTACTGATCCGACGCTATCGCGAGCAGGCTCGCTCCCACAAAGGACCGCGTCGGTCGCCTGGAATCCGCCTGGGTCCGCTTAAGACCTTTCGCACCCAGCCTACTGGCGCTATCCTTGCTTTACCTCAATTGCCTCTGGGCGGCTAAAAACGACCTTGAACGCACCTATCGAACCACATCGCTTTATTCTGGAGCCCTTCGAGGCTCGCCGCTTCGCCAATCTGTGCGGGCAATTCGACGAGCATCTGCGCTTGATCGAACAGCGCCTGGCCATCGAGATCCGCAACCGCGGAAACCAGTTCGAACTGATCGGCGAACCCAAACACACCACCTCCGCGGAAAACCTGCTGCGCCGTCTCTACCGGGAAACCAAGGGGAGCGAGCTGTCGCCGGACACCGTGCACCTGTTCCTGCAGGAGTCGGCGCTCGAAGAACTCGACAACCACGCGCCATCGGAACCTGCCGTGGCCCTGCGCACGAAAAAAGGCATGATCCGTCCGCGCGGCCTGAACCAGCAGCGCTATGTGAAGGAGATCCTCGGTAACGACATCAACTTCGGCATCGGCCCGGCAGGTACCGGCAAGACCTACCTGGCGGTGGCCTGCGCGGTGGATGCGCTGGAACGCGAACAGGTGCGACGCATCCTGCTGGTGCGTCCGGCGGTCGAAGCCGGTGAAAAGCTCGGCTTCCTGCCGGGCGACCTGACCCAGAAAATCGACCCGTATCTGCGCCCGCTCTACGACGCGCTATACGAAATGCTCGGTTTCGAGTACGTCGCCAAGCTGATCGAGCGCCAAGTCATCGAGGTCGCGCCGCTGGCTTACATGCGTGGGCGCACCCTGAACAACAGCTTCATCATCCTCGACGAAAGCCAGAACACCACGGTCGAGCAGATGAAGATGTTCCTGACCCGGATCGGCTTCGGCTCCACCGCTGTCATCACCGGGGACATCACCCAGGTCGACCTGCCGCGCGGCACCAAATCCGGCCTGACCCACGTGATCCAGGTGCTCAAGGACGTACCGGGCATCAGCTTCACGCATTTCATGCCCAAGGACGTGGTGCGCCATCCGCTGGTGCAACGCATTGTCGAAGCCTACGAGCGTTTCGAGAATCGCGCCGACGAAGACGCCACCGAAGGCAAGGGCAATCGCCACAATGCTTGAACTCGACCTGCAACGGGCCAGCGACCTTCCTGCCCCCAGCGAAGCCCTGTTCCGCCGGTGGTGCGAGCTGGCCCTGCGCCAGCGCAGCGCCGATTCGGAACTGACGATCCGTCTGGTGGACGAACCGGAAGGCCGTGAGCTGAACCACACCTGGCGGCAGAAAGACTATGCCACCAACGTGCTGTCGTTCCCTGCCGACGTCCCCGATGAGCTGCTCGACATTCCACTGCTGGGTGACCTGGTGATCTGTGTCCCGGTGGTGGAGCGTGAGGCCGCCGAGCAAGGCAAGGCCTCCGAGGCCCATTGGGCCCATCTGGTGATTCACGGCTGCTTGCATCTTCTGGGCTACGACCATATAGAGGATGACGAAGCCGAGGAAATGGAAGCACTGGAACAAACGTTGCTTGCAGAGTTGGGTCACCCCGACCCCTACGCTGGCGACGAACACTGATACATCAACCTGTAACGACAAAGGATTCAGAGTAATCGCTATGAGCGAAGATCGATCGAGCAACGGGCAGAAGTCATGGCTGGGCAAGCTCACCCAGGCTTTTGCCCATGAGCCGAAAAATCGCCAGGAGCTGCTGGAGCTGCTGCGCGATGCACACCAGAACAAACTGCTGGACAGCGAAGCGCTGGCCATCGTCGAAGGCGCCATCCAGGTGGCTGACCTGCAAGTACGCGACATCATGGTCCCGCGCTCGCAGATGGTCAGCATCAAGGCGACCCAGACCCCACGCGAATTCCTGCCCGCAGTGGTCGATGCCGCCCACTCGCGCTACCCCGTGGTCGGTGAAAGCCATGATGACGTCATGGGTGTTCTACTGGCCAAGGACCTGCTGCCACTGATCCTTCAGGAGAACGGCGCCAGCTTCAACATCAAGGACCTGCTGCGTCCGGCCACCTTCGTGCCCGAGTCCAAGCGCCTGAACGTGTTGCTGCGCGAATTCCGCGCCAACCACAACCACATGGCGATCGTCATTGACGAGTACGGCGGCGTGGCCGGGCTGGTCACCATCGAAGACGTACTGGAGCAGATCGTCGGCGACATCGAAGACGAGCACGACGTCGAGGAAGACAGCTACATCAAGCCACTGCCCAGCGGCGATTTCCTGATCAAGGCGCTGACGCCGATCGAAAATTTCAACGAATTCTTCGACAGCCAATTCTCCGACGATGAGTTCGACACCGTCGGCGGCCTGGTGATGAGTGCGTTCGGCCACCTGCCCAAACGCAACGAAACCACGGAAATCGGCTCCTGGCGCTTTCGCATCCTGAACGCCGACAGCCGTCGGATCCACCTGCTGCGCCTGTCCCCTATTGCCCGATAACCCCTGCGAGACCCGCTAAGGACGAAAATGCGCTGGATAACCCGCCCCGGCTGGCCCGGTAACCTGCTGGCCGTGGCGGCTGGCGCGATCACCACCCTGGCCCTGGCGCCGTTCGACATTTGGCCGCTGGCACTGCTGGCGGTCGGGTTGTTCTACGCCGGGTTGCGCGAGCTTTCGCCACGCCAGGCCCTGGGCCGTGGCTGGTGCTTCGGCTTTGGCCTGTTCGGCGCCGGCACCAGTTGGATCTACGTCAGCATCCACAATTTCGGCGGAGCCTCGGTGCTGCTCGCCGGGTTGCTGATGCTGCTGTTCATTGCCGCCATCGCCTGGTTCTTCGCCCTGCCCGCCTGGTTGTGGGCGCGCTGGCTGCGACGCAACGAAGCACCGCTGGCCGACGCCCTGGCGTTCGCCGCGCTGTGGTTGGGCCAGGAAGCATTCCGCGGCTGGTTCCTCACCGGTTTTCCCTGGCTCTATTCCGGCTACAGCCAGCTCGACGGTCCATTGGCCGGCCTCGCGCCGCTGGGCGGGATGTGGCTGATTTCCTTTACCTTGGCCCTGACCGCCGCGCTGCTGTGCAACGCGCCCCGCTTGATCCGCCACGGGCGCAAAGGCTTTATCGCCGCGGGCGTGGTGCTGCTGGCCGGCCCCTGGTTGGCGGGCATGGCGCTCAAGGGCCATGCCTGGACCAGCCCGTCAGGCGATCCACTGAGCGTCGCGGCGATCCAGGGCAACATCGAACAAAGCATGAAGTGGGACCCCGAGCAGCTCAACGCCCAGTTGGCGCTGTACCGCGACATGAGCTTCGCCTCCAAGCGCGTCGACCTGCTGGTCTGGCCGGAAACCGCGGTGCCGGTGCTCAAGGAATCGGCCCAGGGCTACCTGGACATGATGGGCAGCTTCGCGGCCGAGCGGCATTCGGCGCTGATCACCGGCGTACCGATTCGTCAGTTGGTGCACCGCGAGAAACGTTACTTCAATGGCATCACCGTGACCGGTGAAGGTGACGGCACCTACCTGAAGCAGAAACTCGTGCCATTCGGCGAGTACGTGCCGCTGCAGGACCTGTTGCGCGGGCTGATCGCCTTCTTCGACCTGCCCATGTCGGACTTCGCCCGCGGCCCGGCGGACCAACCCTTGCTGCAAGCCAAGGGCTACCAGATCGCACCGTTCATCTGCTACGAAGTGGTGTACCCGGAGTTCGCCGCCGGCCTCTCGGCCCGCAGCGACCTGTTGCTGACCATCAGCAACGACACTTGGTTCGGCACCTCCATCGGCCCGTTGCAACACCTGCAGATGGCCCGGATGCGCGCGCTGGAGGCAGGCCGCTGGATGATCCGCGCCACCAACAACGGCGTGACCGGCCTGATCAACCCCTTCGGCCAGATCACCGCCCGGATCCCGCAATTCGAACGCGGTATCCTCTACGGCGAAGTGGTGCCGATGCACGAGCTGACGCCTTACCTGCAATGGCGTTCGTGGCCGCTGGTCATCCTGTGCGTATTGTTGCTGGGATGGGCATTGATGGCGGGTCGGATGGCCAAGACGCTCTGATACTGCCCTCCAAGTTTGTGTGAACACTTTGTGGCGAGGGAGCTTGCTCCCGCTGGGCTGCGCAGCAGCCCCAAAAAACAGGGCCGCTGCGCGCCCCAGCGGGAGCAAGCTCCCTCGCCACAACGGCATTCGCCTTACCCGGTGCCGTGCCCTCAGCGATAGAACACCCAATACCCCACCAACCCCACCGCCTCATTCATCAACTGTCCGGACTGCCAGATCGATTTGAACTCCGGCATCCAGCCACCCAGTGGCCGGGCGTTGTCCGGCCCGAGAAAGCCCACCGGCGCCGGCACCACTTCAAACCCCGCACGCTGGAAGCTCAACAGAGCCCGTGGCATGTGCCAGGCCTGGGTCACCAGCACGACCCGGCGAGCACCCGCCGGCAGCAGGATCTCGGCGCTCATCCGGGCGTTTTCCCAGGTGGTGCGGCTGCGTCCTTCCTGCCAGCGCACGCTCACGCCGAAATCATCCTGCATCGAATCGGCCATCAGCTGCGCCTCGCTGGGAGGCGTGTCGTAATGCAGGCCACCGGAGGTCAGCACCGGCAACCCCGAGGCCTTGGCCAGTCGCGCCGCATAGCGCTGGCGCTCAAGCCCGACGCCGGTCGGCTGGTCGGCGCCCCAGGCCGGGTCGCCGCGCTCGCGACCGGAGCCCAGCACCACGATGGCATCGGCACGCTGGGCCAGGGTTGCCCAGTCGCTGCGTGGCAATGGCGGCTCGCGCTCCAGGGCTTTGGCGCCCCACTGCACCACCACTGGCAGGCTCATCAGCCAGAAACCGCCCAGGCCGATACAGAAACACCAACGCGCCAGGCGCGGCCTGGAGTTGCGCCACCACCAGGCAAGCGCCAGCAGCAGCAACAGAATGCCGGGCGGCAATAGAAGTTGTTTGATGAAATAGCGAAACGGCATCGGGCATCTCCAGAGATGCCCGAAGCCTAAGTGGGTTGACGCAAAGCGACAACAGATTCGAAACAGCCTTGAACCGAAAAAAGTGACATGCGGGAATCCGGCTTACTTGAACTGCAGCGACCGGACCTTTACAGCATCCTTGTCAGGCGTCCGGTCCTTGAGCCATACAATCTTGGCCGAACGGGGCGCATCGAGACGCTTTTCTGCCTGGGCCCCGGTGGTGGGGGCCTGATGTCCGGCCTGCTCAAGATAAGCCTTGACCAGTTCGAACTCCGCGGGGCTCAAGCCTCGCAGTTCCAGCTCTGCCGGACGTTCATTACGCAAGCGACCGGCGGTTCTTGCAGCGTCCAGGGCCACCCCGAGACGATCGATCAGTTTTTCGTACAACTCAGGTGTCGTTGTTACTTTTAGCTGTGATTCAACCATCCCTCACCTCATTGAAGATAAGACTCACTCCCCATTGAGAAGCTTAGCTTCGCTGGGCGAACCGGCAGGTCGCCGCGACCAACGGCCCTGAACGCCTGTCGGCACCGGCTGTCGCCCCTGCCCGGACGCAATCAGGGTTTCCCTCGGCCGAGTGCGGTCATGTATGCTACGGCGCTTCCTGTAACTCCACTTCCAGCCTGGCTGGGCATCGAAAACGCCGCATTCGGCGTCGTCCACGTCCAGCATGGCCATGAAGAGGATTGGGCCACCCCATTCAGTCCAAAAGTAGCCATGCACGAACACTATCAGCCCCGTGAAATCGAAGCCGCCGCCCAGTCGTTCTGGGACGAGCAAAAGTCCTTTGAAGTCAGCGAACAGCCAGGCAAGGAAACCTACTACTGCCTGTCGATGTTCCCTTACCCCAGCGGCAAGCTACACATGGGGCACGTGCGCAACTACACCATCGGCGACGTGATTTCCCGCTACCAGCGCATGCAAGGCAAGAACGTCCTGCAACCCATGGGCTGGGACGCCTTCGGCATGCCGGCGGAAAACGCCGCGATGAAAAACAACGTGGCGCCCGCCAAGTGGACCTACGAAAACATCGCCTACATGAAGTCCCAGCTGCGCAGCCTGGGCCTGGCGGTGGACTGGTCCCGCGAAGTGACCACCTGCAAGCCCGATTACTACCGCTGGGAGCAATGGCTGTTCACCCGCCTGTTCGAAAAAGGCGTGATCTACCGAAAGAACGGCACCGTGAACTGGGACCCGGTGGACCAGACCGTACTGGCCAATGAGCAGGTGATCGACGGTCGCGGCTGGCGCTCCGGCGCGCTGATCGAAAAGCGCGAGATCCCGATGTACTACTTCAAGATCACCGCCTACGCGGATGAACTGCTGGAGAGTCTCGACGAGTTGACCGGCTGGCCCGAGCAGGTCAAGACCATGCAGCGCAACTGGATCGGCAAATCCCGAGGCATGGAAGTCCAGTTCCCGTACGACGTCGCCTCGATTGGCGAAGCCGGCACCCTGAAGGTCTTCACCACCCGTCCGGACACCCTGATGGGCGCCACTTATGTCGCGGTGGCTGCCGAGCACCCGCTGGCGACCCTGGCGGCCCGGAACAACCCCGAGTTGCAAGCGTTCATCGCTGAATGCAAGGGCGGCAGCGTCGCCGAAGCCGACGTCGCCACCCAGGAAAAGAAAGGCCTGGCGACCTCGCTGTTCGTCGAGCACCCGCTCACCGGCGAGAAATTGCCGGTGTGGGTGGCCAACTACGTACTGATGCACTACGGCGACGGCGCCGTGATGGCGGTACCGGCTCACGACGAGCGCGATTTCGAATTCGCCCAGAAGTACAGCCTGCCGGTCAAGCCCGTGGTACGCACCAGCGCTGGTGACCAGACCCCGGCGCCCTGGCAGGACGCCTACGGCGAACACGGCGAGCTGATCAACTCCGGTGAATTCGACGGCCTGGACTTCGCCGGTGCCTTCGATGCCATCGAAGTGGCATTGATCAAGAAAAACCTCGGTGCCTCGCGCACCCAGTTCCGCCTGCGCGACTGGGGCATCAGCCGCCAGCGCTACTGGGGCTGCCCGATCCCGATTGTGCATTGCGCCAGCTGCGGCGACGTGCCGGTCCCGGAAGACCAACTGCCGGTAGTCCTGCCGGAAGACGTGGTGCCTGACGGTGCCGGTTCACCCCTGGCACGCATGCCCGAGTTCTACGAGTGCAGCTGCCCGAAATGCGGCGCGCCGGCCAAGCGTGAAACCGACACCATGGACACCTTCGTCGAGTCCTCGTGGTACTACGCCCGCTATGCCTCGCCGCACTTCGAAGGCGGCCTGGTGGAAAAATCCGCGGCCGACCACTGGCTGCCGGTGGACCAGTACATCGGCGGCATCGAACACGCCATTCTCCACCTGCTGTACGCGCGCTTCTTCCACAAGCTGATGCGTGACGAAGGCCTGGTGAGCTCCAACGAGCCGTTCAAGAACCTGCTGACCCAGGGCATGGTGGTCGCCGAGACTTACTATCGCCGCGAGGCCAACGGGGCCTACACCTGGTACAACCCGGCCGACGTCGAACTCGAACGCGACAGCAAGGCCAAGGTCATCAGCGCCAAGCTGATCGCCGACGGCCTGCCGGTGGAAATCGGCGGTACCGAGAAGATGGCCAAGTCGAAGAACAACGGCGTCGACCCACAGTCGATGATCGACCAGTTCGGCGCGGACACCTGCCGCCTGTTCATGATGTTCGCCTCGCCACCGGACATGAGCGCCGAATGGTCCGACTCCGGCGTCGAAGGCTCGCACCGCTTCCTCAAGCGCGTCTGGCGCCTGGCCCAAACCCACGTCACCCAGGGCCTGCCGGGCAAGCTGGATGTCAGCGCCTTGAATGACGAGCAGAAAGCCGTTCGCCGCTCGATCCACCTGGCGATCAAGCAGGCCAGCCATGACGTCGGCCAGAACCACAAATTCAACACCGCCATCGCCCAGGTGATGACGCTGATGAACGTGCTGGAAAAAGCCGCCCAGGGCACCGAACAGGATCGCGCCTTGCTGCACGAAGGCCTG
Source organism: Pseudomonas sp. SMN5 (assembly GCF_052041925.1). Taxonomy (NCBI): domain Bacteria; kingdom Pseudomonadati; phylum Pseudomonadota; class Gammaproteobacteria; order Pseudomonadales; family Pseudomonadaceae; genus Pseudomonas; species Pseudomonas sp. SMN5. The sequence continues at coordinate 31,783 of NZ_JBKGGX010000021.1, read as the reverse complement.
GAAGCCGTCACGCTGCTGCTGGCGCCGATCACGCCGCACATCAGCCACGAGCTGTGGAATCGCCTGGGCCACGCTGACCCGGTGATCGACGCCGGTTGGCCGGTGGTGGACGAAAGCGCGCTGGTGCAGGACAGCCTGACCCTGGTGATCCAGGTCAACGGCAAGCTGCGCGGCCAGATCGAAATGCCCGCCGCTGCCACCCGCGAAGAAATCGAAGCCGCCGCGCGCGCCAATGAAAACGTATTGCGCTTCGTCGATGGCCTGACGATCCGCAAAGTGATCGTGGTGCCCGGCAAGCTGGTCAACATCGTCGCAAGCTAATTGGACCGGGCGCCCGGCCACAGGTCGGGCGCCGAATATACCTGCGGGGTCGCACAGTCGGCCCATAGGGTTTCAAGGGGAGCAACAAGATGATTAAACGTAATCTGCTGGTAGTGGGCCTGGCGGTCCTGTTGAGCGCCTGCGGCTTCCAACTGCGCGGCACCGGCAACACCGAGCTGGCGATCAAGGAGCTGGACCTCAGCGCACGGGACGCCTACGGCGAAACCGTGAAGATGCTTCGTCAGACGCTGGAAAACAGCGGCGTGCGGGTCTACAACGGCGCGCCATACAAACTGGTGCTGACCAACGAGCAGCAAAGCCAGCGCAGCCTGAGCTATGCCGGTGCCGGTCGTTCGGCCGAGTACCAGCTGACCAACGACCTGAGCTACGAGATCCGCGGCCAGAACAACCTGACGCTGCTTAATGACAAGCTCCAGGTGCAGAAGGTCTACCTGCACGACGGCAACAACATCACCGGTTCCGACCAGGAATCCATCGAAGTGCGCGGTGAAATGCGTCGCGACCTGGTCCAGCGCATGATGCTGCGCCTGCAACAACTGACCCCGACCCAGCTCGAACAGTTGCAGCAGACCGCCGACGCCCGCGCCAAGGCCGAGGCCGACGCGCTGGAAGCGGCGCGCAAGGCTGAGGCGGAAACCCCGCAACAGTCGCCGATGCAAATCCCGGCTCCTCAATAAGCCTTGCGGGGCGCCTCGGCGCCCCGCTCGTCCTTTCTTATGAATCGCGCTTTATGAAGCTGGCTCCCGCCCAACTCGGTAAACACCTGCAAGGTGCCCTTGCGCCGGTCTACGTCATCAGCGGAGATGATCCGCTGCTGTGCCAGGAGGCCGCCGACGCCATCCGCGCTGCTGCGCGCCAGCAAGGTTTCGACGAACGCCAGGTATTCGCCGCCGACGCCAACTTCGACTGGGGCACCCTGCTGCTGGCCGGGGCAAGCATGTCCCTGTTCGCCGAAAAGCGTCTGTTGGAACTGCGCCTGCCGTCCGGCAAACCCGGTGACAAAGGCGCCGCCGCGTTGATCGAATATTGCTCAAGGCCGGCCGAGGACACGGTGCTGCTCATCAGCCTGCCGAAACTCGATGGCAGTGCGCAGAAAACCAAATGGGGCAAGGCTCTGGTCGAAGGCCAGCAGACCCAGTTCGTGCAGATCTGGCCGGTGGACGCCAGCCAACTGCCGAGCTGGATCCGCCAGCGTCTGTCCCAGGCGGGCCTTTCGGCCAGCCAGGACGCGGTGGAACTGATCGCCGCCCGGGTCGAGGGCAACCTGCTGGCCGCCGCCCAGGAAATCGAAAAGCTCAAGCTGATGGCCGAGGGCGGGCAGATCACCGTGGAAACGGTGCAGGCGGCCGTGGCCGACAGTGCCCGCTTCGATGTCTTCGGCTTGACCGACGCGATCCTCAACGGGGAAGCCGCCCACGCCCTGCGCATGCTCGAAGGCCTGCGCGGCGAAGGCGTCGAGCCGCCGGTGATCCTCTGGGCCATGGCCCGGGAATTGCGCTTGCTGGCCAACCTGTCGCTGCAATACAGCCAGGGCGTGCCGCTGGACAAAGCCTTCAGCCAGGCCCGTCCACCGGTGTGGGACAAACGCAAACCGCTGATGAGCAAGGCCCTGCAACGCTACTCGGCGTCACGCTGGGCGCAATTGCTGCTCGAAGCCCAGCGCATCGATGCGCAGATCAAGGGCCAGGCGACCGGCTCGCCATGGATGAGCCTCAGCCGCCTGACGCTGTTGATGGCCGGGCAGCGGCTGCCGCTGCCGGCTGAATGACCCACCGCTCTGCCAGATACTTTTGTGGCGAGGGAGCTTGCTCCCGCTGGATCGCGAAGCGGTCCCAAAAAAGCGATGAGCGCTTCGCACTCAAGCGGGAGCAAGCTGCCTCGCCACACAAGCGCGCCTGACGCAAACTTTGCACACATTTGCTCCGGCCTGCCGGGACTGGACAGTCCCCCAACTCTGGCCCATGATGCGCCCCGCAAAACCCACCCTGTGAGAGATCCCACCATGAGCAAAAAGCCATCCAGGCATGGCCCCAACAAGGCCAAATCCATCATCGCCCAGCCCCTGTTCCGCAGCCGCCAGGAACGACCCGCCAAGGGCAAAGGCAGCTACCGCCGCGAAGCCTTCCAGTCTGACAACTGGGAGGCTTCTTGCTTTGTGGCGGCTTGAAACACCCGGACAAGCCCTATCCCCCTTTCGCATGTTAAGGTCAGCACCTGATCTGAATTTCTGGACCCGTGCATGCCCTTCCGTCTTCCCCGCCGTTGGCCCGTGCGCCAACTGATTGCAGCCACCAGCATTGCCCTGCTTGTCGCCTGCGCTGAAAAACCTACCGCCGCCGACGCCCAACCGCTCCAGACTGTCCCTGCCGTGACCGCCCCTGCGATGGTGCCGCCCGTTGTACCGACCGGCGACGACCTGGACCTCGCCCCGACCCAGACCTTTGCCGAATGGCAGGCCGGGTTCCGCAAGGAGGCACTGGCCGCCGGGATCCGCGCCGAGCTGTTTGACCGAGCATTTGCCGGGGTCAGCCCGGACATGAGCGTCATCAAGGCCGATCGCAGCCAGCCGGAATTCACTCGCCCGGTGTGGGAATACCTCGATGGCGCCCTCGCGCCGCTGCGGGTCAGCAAGGGCAAGAGCCTGCTTCAGCAGAACGCCCAGGTCCTGCAAAACATCGAGCAGCGCTATGGCGTCGACCGCCAGGCGCTGGTGGCGGTGTGGGGCCTGGAAAGCAACTTCGGTCAGATCCAGGGCAGCAAGTCGGTGATCAACTCCCTGGCGACCCTGGCCTATGAAGGGCGCCGCCCGGCCTTCGCCCATGCGCAGCTGATCGCTGCGCTGCAAATCCTTCAACAGGGTGATATCGCGCCGGAGAAAATGCTCGGTTCCTGGGCCGGCGCCATGGGCCAGACCCAGTTCATTCCCACCACCTACAACACCCACGCGGTGGATTTCGATGGTGATGGCCGCCGCGACATCTGGGGCAGCTCCACCGACGCCCTGGCCTCCACCGCCCACTACCTGCAAAGCTCAGGCTGGCAGCGTGGGCAGCCTTGGGGGTTTGAGGTCGAACTCGAAAAAGACTTCGACTACGCCCTGGCCGACGGCACGATTCGCAAGACCGTTGCCGAGTGGGTGGACCTGGGCGTTTCCACTTACGCCGGCGGGCCCATCGCGCCAGGCGAATGGAAGCTGTCGGCATCCCTGCTGCTGCCTGCGGGCCATAGCGGCCCGGCGTTCCTGGTGTTCGACAACTTCCGCGCCATCCTCAAGTACAACAACTCGTCGTCCTATGCGTTGGCGGTGGGGCTGTTGTCGGAGCGCTTCAGCGGCGGTGGCCTGGTCTATGGCCAATGGCCCAAGGACGACCTGCCCCTGAGCCGCACCGAACGCATCGAACTGCAGACGCTGTTGAGCAAGCACAACTACGACGCGGGCAACCCCGACGGTATCATCGGCGCCAACACCCGCAAGGCGATCCGCAGCGCCCAGCAGTCGTTCGGCTGGCCGGCGGATGGGTATCCGACGCATAAGTTGCTGGAGGCGTTGCGTAGCCGCTAACTTGTCTTATGGCTGAAAACGCTATCGCGAGCAGGCTCGCTCCCGCAGGGTGACCGTGTTTCCTTGAAAGAACGCGTTCAACTGTGGGAGCGAGCCTGCTCGCGATGACTGATTGGCAGGCAACACGCGATCAACGTGTGACCACCACATCCTGCTCCAACATCAAGCTCTTCTCCCCCGCATCCAGCCTCACCAACGCCCCCATCGGCAACGTCAGGTTCGGATCGCAATGCCCACTGCGCCAACCGGAGAGCACCGGAATCTTCAGTGGCTCGAAGGTTTGCTTGAGCAAGCGGTTCAACGCCTCGACCTCCACTCCCGCTATGTCCCCCACCAGCACGCCGCGTAACTTGGCCAACGTGCCAGCCAGGCGCAACTGGGTCAGCAACCGGTCGATGCGATACAGCGGCTCGTTGACGTCCTCGATGAACAGAATCACACCCTCGGCATCGATCTGATACGGCGTGCCCATGGTCGCGGCAATAATCGACAAGTTGCCCCCCAGCAAACGCCCATGGGCGATGCCGGGCTCGACGGTGGTCAATGGATAAGCCTCGGGATGACTCAGCACACTGCCCGCTTTCAACTGCCCACGCAGCAGGCTGAAAAACGAAGTGACGGTCACAGGCTCCTTGTCGCCCAACAGATCGGCATTGAGCAGCGGCCCGTGGAAGGTGACGAACCCCGCGTAACGGCTGATAGCCAGGTGCAACGCAGTGATGTCGCTGTAGCCGACGAACGGCTTGGGGTTGTGCCGCAAGAGCTTGAAGTCGATGCGATCCAGCAGACGTGGCGTGCCGTAGCCACCGCGCAAGCAAATGATGGCGTTGACCTCAGGATCGGCGAAGGCCGCATGCAGGTCGTTGAGCCGTACCTCGTCACTGCCGGCCAGGTAGTTTTGCTTTTCGTAGACGCCCGGGAATATTCGCAGTTCGTGCCCCCTTGTGCGCGTCCATTGGATGGCTTTTTCCGTGTCCAAGGGGGCGGGGCCAGCGGGGGCGATCAGGGCGATCAGGCCTTTGGGGGGGAGGGCTGGGACGGGGTGATGTGGGGTTAGGGTTTGGGTGGATTCCATGGGACTTCCGGTCTGTGGACGTGCATACGTGTGTATATCCATTTCTGCGGCAACGGCGACTGGCGGTTCCGCTCTTACAGCGGGTTACTTTTGGCAAACGCCCCAAAAGTAACCAAAAACGCTGTGCCCCACCACTCGGCACCTCGCCAAGGCGAGGTGTTCCCTCACTCCGGCATTGCTCCGTGGGCCCGCCGCGAAGGGCCATCCATGGCCCAGCGCGGCTATCCCGGCATCCATGCCGGGATGCCCACTGCGCAATGCCTGCGTTCGGCCAGCGTGGTTGATGGGGCTTCAAGATCAAGATCAAGATCAAGATCAAGATCAAGATCAAGATCAAGATCAAGATCAAGATCAAGATCAAGATCAAGATCAAGATCAAGATCAAGATCAAGATCAAGATCAAGATCAAGATCAAAAATAGAGCAGAGCAAAAGCAGGTGCAGGTGCAGGTGCAGGTGCAGGTGCATTTACTTAGCAGCAGTCGCTCCCACATGACTGCTCAACTGCCCACAAATCCTGTATCCACCACCAATCCCCTGTGGGAGCGAGCTTGCTCGCGATGGCGGTGGGTCAGCTTGCATCAATGTCGAATGAGACGGCCTCTTCGCGAGCAGGCTCGCTCCCACAATTGGATCAGGTACAGCCATAAGAAACAGATCAACCCAAAGCCCGCCTCGCTTTTGCTTTGCTTTGCTTTGCTTCTGCTTTTGATCTTGAGCGCCCCGTTAACCACGAAGGCCGAACGCAGGCATTGCGCAGTGGGCACCTCGGCATGGATGCCGAGGTAGCCGCGCCGGGCCATGGATGGCCCTTCGCGGCGGGCCCGCGGAGCAATGCCGGAGTGAGGGAACACCGAGCCTTGGCGAGGTGCCTGGTGGTGGGGCGAAGCCTTTTTTGCTTACTTTTTTTGGCGTTTGAAAAAAAGTAAGTCGCCGTAAGGGCGAAACCGCCAGCCGCCATTACCGCAGCAACGGATCTGCCCCCCTAAAAAGCCGGCAAATCAGCCCCCCAACAACTCAGCCTTAACCAACTTCGCCTGCTCATCCGCATGATACGAAGACCGCACCAACGGCCCCGAAGCCACATTCTTGAACCCCATCTTGTACCCCTCCTCCGCAAACCACGCAAAGGTATCCGGATGCACAAACCGCTGCACCGGCAGGTGACTACGCGAAGGCTGCAGATACTGCCCCAGAGTCAGCATATCAATGTCATGTTCACGCATACGCTTCATGACCTCGATGACTTCCTCATCGGTTTCCCCCAGCCCCAGCATCAACCCGGACTTGGTCGGAACGTGCGGCATCATCTGCTTGAAGCGCTGCAACAGGGTCAGCGACCACTGGTAATCCGACCCCGGACGCGCAGCCTTATACAGGCGTGGCACGGTTTCCAGGTTGTGGTTGAACACATCCGGCGGCTCGGCGGCGGTGATTTCCAGCGCGATGTCCATGCGGCCACGGTAGTCCGGCACCAGGGTTTCGAGCTGCACGTTCGGCGACAGCTTGCGGATTTCGCGGATGCAGTCGGCAAAGTGCTGGGCGCCGCCGTCACGCAGGTCGTCACGGTCAACCGAGGTGATCACCACGTAGCGCAGCTTCAGGTCGGCGATGGCGACGGCCAGGTTTTCCGGCTCGCTCGCGTCCAGAGGCTTTGGCCGGCCATGACCGACATCACAGAACGGGCAGCGACGGGTGCAGATGTCACCCATGATCATGAACGTGGCGGTGCCGCCGGAGAAGCACTCGCCCAGGTTCGGGCACGAAGCTTCTTCGCAGACGCTGTGCAGCTTGTGTTTGCGCAGCAGGGCCTTGATGCGGTCGACTTCCGGCGAAACCGGGATCCGCACGCGAATCCAGTCGGGTTTCTTTGGCAGTTCGGTGGTCGGGATGATCTTGACCGGGATGCGTGCAACCTTCTCGGCGCCGCGCAGCTTGACGCCGGCCTCGACCTTGGCACGTGGGGCCGGACGTTCGGTAACGTCCTGCGTCGGGATTACGGTTTGCACTGCGTCAGTAGTCATATCAGTCGATTCCGCCCGTGAGGGTCGTCTGCTCAGCATAGTCGAGGTGTTTGACGAGCTGCGCGCGCAGCCGGGCACTTACCTCGGCAAATTCAATCGGTCCTGTGTGATCGCGCAGCTGGGTCATTGCCAGCCCCGCGTAGCCACAGGGATTAATCCGTCGGAAAGGCGCAAGATCCATGTCCACGTTCAGCGCCAGGCCGTGAAACGAACAGCCATGGCGGATCCGCAGGCCCAGGGAAGCGATCTTCGCGCCGTTGACGTAGACCCCCGGCGCATCCGGCTTGGCCGCCGCTGCCACGCCATAACTGGCCAGCAGCTCGATCAGGCAGGTCTCCATCCGGGTGACCAGTTCGCGCACGCCAAACCCCAGCTTGCGCACGTCCAGCAGCAAATAAGCCACCAGTTGGCCAGGGCCATGGTAGGTCACCTGGCCGCCCCGGTCGACCTTCACGACCGGGATATCGCCCGGCATCAACAGGTGCTCGGCCTTGCCGGCCTGCCCCTGGGTGAACACCGAAGGATGCTCCACCAGCCAGACTTCATCCTGGACGCCGGTGCCACGCTCGTTGGTGAAACGCTGCATGGCATGCCAGACCGGCTCGTAAGCCATCCGCCCCAGCTCGCGAAAGCCCAGCGTACCCGGCATCACAACACCATGTGCACGAAACCGGTGGCGCGCAGCTCGCTGTTGATGTCGTAGAGCTGTTCCTGGCCGGTGGCGATGATGTGGAGCTGGATCGTCGTGTACTTGCCGTTGGTGCTCTGGCGCTCGGCCAGGGACTTGAGATCAACGGTGGCGTGTTTTTCAAGGATCGCGATGATCTTGTCCTTGAAGCCCACGCCGGTGTCGCCAATCACCTTGATCGGGTAATCCGCGCAGGGAAACTCGATCTTGGGTGCCTTTACTTCAGAGTCTGTCATGGCGTAACGGCCTCGTAAGCCGTGGTAACGAACATGGCCCCGCGCCAGACCGGAACGGGGCCATGCAGGTCAACACTCGAATCAGTTGAACAAGCCGTAGAAGAATAGACGGATGCTATCCCACATGCGGCGGAAGATACCACCTTCCTCGACCGCGTCCAGCGCGATCAGGTCGGCGCTGTGCACCACTTTGTCGTCCAGTTTGACTTCGACTTTACCGATCACGTCGCCCTTGGCGATAGGAGCGGTCAGTTGCGGGTTCATGGTCATGCTGGCAGCGAGCTTCTTGAGCTGGCCTTTGGGCAAGGTCATGGTCAGGTCCTGGGCCAGGCCGGCCTTGACCTGGCTGCTGGTGCCCTTCCAGACCTGGGCCTGGGCCAGTTCGGTGCCCTTCTGGTAGAACGTCTGGGTTTCGAAGAAGCGGAAGCCGTAGGTCAACAGCTTCTGAGTCTCGGCGGCACGGGCCACTTCGCTGTTGGTGCCGAAGACCACGGCAATCAGGCGCATGCCGTCACGCACGGCCGAGGACACCATGCAATAACCAGCCTCTTCGGTATGACCGGTCTTCAGGCCGTCGACGGTCTTGTCGCGCCACAGCAGCAGGTTGCGGTTGGGTTGCTTGATGCCGTTCCAGAAAAATTCCTTCTGGGAGTAGATGGCATAGTGCGCCGGGTCTTCATGGATGATCGCCCGGGCCAGCAGCGCCATGTCGTGCGCCGACGAGTAGTGCTCGGGGTTCGGCAGGCCGGTGGGGTTCATGAAGTGGCTGTTGGTCATGCCCAGGTCGGCCACGGTCTTGTTCATCATGTCGGCGAACGCGTCTTCGCTGCCGGCGATGTGCTCGGCCAACGCGACGCTGGCGTCGTTGCCGGACTGGATGATGATGCCATGCAGCAGGTCGCTGACGGTCACTTGCGAACCGACCTTGATGAACATCCGCGAACCGCCGGTGCGCCAGGCGTTTTCGCTGACGGTCACCGGATCGTTTTCACCGATCTGGCCGCGACGGATCTCCAGGGTCGCGATGTAGGCGGTCATCAGTTTGGTCAGGCTGGCCGGTGGCAGGCGCTGGTCACCGTTGTTCTCCACCAGCACTTCGCCGCTGCTGGCATCCATGAGCACAAAGGACTTGGCGGCCAGTTGAGGGGGTGCCGGCATCATTTCGACCGCGAACGCGGCAGGTGACAGCAGCAGCGGGACTAGCAGGCAAAGGCGTTTGGCAAAGGTGGTGATGTTCATCCGTCTCTCGAAATCGCTAATGGAAACTGCCCAAGGGCAATACTTGACAGGCAGCCTTCCTGGCTATGCCGATCAATCAAAAACAAGGCCTGCTCCGTATTCCGTGGCGAGGGAGCTTGCTCCCGCTGGAGTGCGAAGCGCTCCCTGAAAAGGAAGGGCCGCTCCGCAGCCCAGCGGGAGCAAGCTCCCTCGCCACAGGGGTTGTGCAGGACTTGACTGATCGGCAGTGACCTCTTGGCTGCCGCGTATTGTAGTTGCTCACTCACATCCCTTGCCGGGCTTTTTGTTATGCGTGGAGCCAACAACCTGGCCCGCTCGAACCACAAGCGGGCCTTCAATCAAATCACTCGGCGGTGACCAGGCTCGGCGAACCGAGATTGGCCAGGCGTACGCTGTTCTGCACCTGCTGGACCTCACCCGGAGAACCGATCGGCCCCAGGCGTACCCGGTGCAGGGTCTGTTGGTTGCGCACGATCGAGCTGATGAACACCGGGGCGCTCACCATCGAGCTCAGCTTGGACCGTAGCAGCTCGGCAGCGTCCGGGTTGGCGAACGCGCCCACTTGCAGATACTGGCCAGACGCTGGTGCAGAAGCGTTTTTTTTTGCATCGATCTGCACCGGCAGCACGGCGGCGGCATGTTGCTGCGGCGGCGGAGTCCATTGTTCGACCGTCCCGGCAGACGCCGTCACGGTTGGCGCGGCATTTTGCGCCACTTTTGGCTCGTTGAGCATCAAAGGCGCCGGACGGCCACGCTGGGCCCACCATTCCTGCGGGTCGATGCCTTCGACCTTGACCCGCGCGGTGCCGATTTCAGCGTAACCGAGTTTTTTCGCCGCCGCATACGACAGGTCGATGATGCGGTCGGAATAGAACGGCCCCCGGTCATTGACCCGCAGGATCACGCTCTTGTTGTTGTCCAGGTTGGTCACCCGCACGTAGCTGGGCAACGGCAGCGTCTTGTGGGCCGCGCTCATGCCGTACAGATCGTAGACCTCGCCATTGGCGGTGTTCTGGCCGTGGAACTTGGTGCCGTACCAGGACGCGGTGCCCGAAGCGACGTAACGCTTGGAGTCGGCCATCGGGAAATAAGTCTTGCCCAGCACCGTGTACGGGTTGGCCTTGTAGGGCCCGGTGTGCAGGGTCGGCGTCGCGTCAGGAATGCGCGAGACGTCCACGTCCCACCACGGCGCGCCGTCCTTGTGGGCCCGGTTGATGTCCAGGCCCGGCATGGCGCGCACGGCGCTGGTGTTCTTCTGGGCCGGAGCGCGGTTGGTCGAACAACTGACGACCAGCAGCGACAGCGCGGCCAATGCCACGAGCTTGAGGGGCCTGGCTTTCAGGGGTTGATAGGTAGGCAATGCCCGCATTATTTGACGCCCCGTGCTTTGACCAGCTCTTCAGACAGTTGATATACGGCCATGGCGTACATCACGCTGCGGTTATAACGCGTAATCGCGTAGAAATTCTTCAGGCCCATCCAGTATTCGGGGCCCTGCTCGCCTTCCAGGCGCATCGCGGTGACCGGCATGTCGTCACGCAGCGCATCATGACTCGACCAGCCCAACGCCCGCAACTCCCCGACGGTTTTCGTCGGCTCGATGCCCTCGGTCAGGCCCTCGTCCACCTGGTCGCCACGCACGTCGGCACGGCTGACCACCGGCTGGCCGGCCTCCCAGCCGTGACGTTTGAAATAGCTGGCGACACTGCCGATGGCGTCGGTCGGGTTGTTCCAGATATTGATGTGGCCGTCGCCGTCGAAATCCACCGCGTAGGCGCGGAAGCTGCTGGGCATGAACTGCGGCAGGCCCATGGCGCCGGCGTAGGAGCCCTTGAGGGTCAGCGGGTCGACCTGCTCTTCCCGGGCCAATAGCAGGAACTCACGCAGTTCCTTGCGAAAGAACTCGGCGCGCGGCGGATAATCGAACCCCAGCGTCGACAGCGCATCGATCACCCGGAAATTGCCAGTGTTGCGACCAAAGAAGGTCTCAACGCCGATGATCGACACGATGACCTGGGCCGGCACGCCATATTCCTGCTCGGCGCGGGTCAGGGCCGCTTCGTGCTGTCGCCAGAAATCCACGCCCCGGGCGATACGCGCCTCGGTAATGAACATCGGCCGGTATTCGTTCCACTGCTTGACGCGCTCGGCGGGCCGGGAGATTGCGTCCAGGATCGACTGCTTGCGCTCGGCCTCGCGGAACACCCCCATCAGCTGTTCACCGGCAAAACCGTAGTCGCGGGTCATCTCACCGACGAACTCGGCCACCTGCGGCGAGCCCTCGTATTCGCCGGCCCAGGCGTGCGATGCACCGCCCAACAACCCCACCAGGCCGATCCACGGCGCATGTCGCGTCGACCAGCCACGCATTGCTTGCATTGAACTCTTCACCTTATTCAAACCTGCGCGATCCACTTGCGATGGGTATGGATCGACATCAAAACCCCAAACGCTGACAGTAGTGTCACCAGCGAAGTTCCTCCATAGCTGATGAAGGGCAACGGCACGCCCACCACCGGCAACAGGCCACTGACCATACCGATGTTGACGAAAACATAAACAAAAAACGTCATGGTCAGGCTGCCGGCGAGCAATTTACCGAACAGCGTCTGGGCCTGCGCAGTAATCACCAGGCCCCGGCCAATCAACAGCAGGTAGATCAGCAGCAACACGCAAATGCCCACCAGGCCGAACTCCTCGCCCATCACCGCGATGATGAAGTCGGTGTGGCTTTCCGGCAAAAAGTCCAGGTGCGACTGGGTGCCCATCAGCCAGCCCTTGCCGAACACCCCGCCGGAACCGATGGCGGCCTTGGACTGGATGATGTTCCAGCCGGTGCCCAGCGGATCGCTTTCCGGGTCGAGGAACGTCAGGACGCGCTGCTTCTGGTAGTCGTGCATCACGAAGTACCACATCGCCACCGATACCGGCACGGCGGCGGCGATCACGCTGAGGATCCAGCGCCAGCGCAGCCCGCCCATGAACAGCACGAAGGCGCCACCGGCCAGGATCAGCAGCGAAGTGCCGAGGTCTGGCTGACGGACGATCAGGATGAACGGAATGCCGATCAGCAACAGGCTGATGCACACGTGCTTGAGCTGCGGCGGCAAGGTACGCTTGGACAGGTACCAGGCGATGGTCGCCGGCATGATGATCTTCAGGAATTCCGAAGGCTGGAAGCGAATCACCCCGGGAATATTGATCCAGCGCGTGGCACCCATGGCGTTATGGCCCATGACGTCCACCACCACCAACAGGCCCACGCCGATCACATAGGCCAGCGGCACCCAGCGCGCCATGAACCGCGGTTCGAGCTGGGCGATGACGATCATCGACACCAGGCCGATGCCGAACGAACTGGCCTGCTTGGCCAGCAGGTCCCAGCTCTTGCCGCTGGCCGAATACAACACGAACAGGCTGCCGGCGGCCAGAATCAACAGCAGGATCAGCAGCGGGCCGTCGATGTGCATGCGCTGCAACAGGGTCGCCCGACGACGCATCACATCTTCGCTGGAGAGGATGCGGTCGAAATTATTCTTCACGGGCCGTGGCCTCCGCGGTGGTAGGGCTTGCGTACTCAGGCTTGAGCTGGCCGTGCTCATCCAGCAACCAGGCGTCCATGACCTGGCGGACCACCGGCGCGGCGACACCGGACCCCGATTCGCCGTTCTCGACCATCACCGCGACAACGATCTTCGGGTTGTCGGCCGGGGCAAATCCTACGAACAAAGCGTGGTCGCGGTGGCGTTCCTGGACCTTGGAGCGGTCGTACTTCTCGCCCTGCTTGATGGCGACGACCTGGGCGGTACCGCTCTTGCCGGCGATGCGGTAAGGCGAACCGATGGCGGCCTTGCGCGCCGTACCCCGTGCACCGTGCATCACCTGCTGCATGCCGTTGTTGACCTTCTGCCAGTCCGACGGGTTGTGCAGGATGATGTCCGGCATCGGGTTCGGGTCCACCGGCTTCTGGCCTTCGATGGTCTTGGCCAGGTGCGGGCGATACCACTTGCCCTTGCTCGCCACCAGGGCGGTGGCCTGGGCCAGTTGCAGCGGCGTTGCCTGCATGTAGCCCTGGCCGATCCCCAGGATCAGCGTTTCGCCGGGGAACCACGCCTGGCGTCGGGTCGCCCGTTTCCATTCCCGGGACGGCATCAGGCCGGGGGACTCTTCGAACATGTCCAGGGAGACTTTCTGACCGATGCCGAACTTGTTCATGTAGGACGACAACCGGTCGATCCCCAGCTTGTGGGCCAGGTCATAGAAGTAGGTGTCGTTGGAACGCATGATCGCCGTTTCCAGGTCCACATAGCCGTCGCCGGTACGGTTCCAGTTGCGGTACTTGTGGTCATAGTTGGGCAGCATGTAATAGCCAGGGTCGTAGACCCGGCTCGACGCGGTCACCACGCCAGCGTCCAACCCGGCGATTGCCACCGCCGGCTTGATGGTCGAGCCCGGTGGATAAAGGCCGCGCAGCACCCGGTTGAACAACGGCCGGTCGATGGAATCGCGCAGCTCGGCGTAGGCCTTGAAGCTGATGCCGGTGACGAACAGGTTCGGGTCGAAGCTCGGCTGACTGACCATCGCCAGCACCTCGCCGGTGGCCGGGTCCAGCGCCACCACCGCGCCACGACGCCCGCCCAAGGCAGCTTCGGCAGCCTCTTGCAGTTTGATGTCCAGGCTCAGGACGATGTCCTTGCCAGGGATCGGATCAGTGCGCTTGAGTACCCGCAACACCCGGCCACGGGCGTTGGTCTCGACTTCTTCGTAACCCACCTGACCGTGCAGCTCGGGTTCGTAGAAACGCTCGATGCCGGTCTTGCCGATGTGGTGGGTGCCGCTGTAATTGACCGGGTCGAGGGTCTTGAGCTCTTTCTCGTTGATCCGTCCCATGTAGCCGACCGAATGGGCAAAGTGCGGTCCCTGGGGATAATGCCGCACCAGCTGCGCCACCACCTCGACGCCGGGCAGGCGGAACTGGTTCACGGCGATCAGGGCGATCTGCTCTTCGGTCAGCTCGAACAGGATCGGCACCGGCTCGAACGGCCGTCGTCCCTGGCGCATGCGCTTCTCGAAAATCGCACGGTCATCGGGTGTCAGTTGCAGCACTTCGACAATCACGTCGAGCACCTTCTGCCAGTCCCCGGAGCGCTCGCGGGTCATGCTCAGGCTGAAGCTGGGCCGGTTGTCGGCCACCACCACGCCATTGCGGTCGAAAATCAGCCCGCGGGTCGGCGGAATCGGCTGCACATGCACCCGGTTGTTTTCCGACAGGGTCGAGTGGTACTCGTACTGGATCACCTGCAGGAAATACAACCGTGCGATCAGCACGCCGATCAGCGTAACCACCGTTATGGCGCCGAACACGACGCGGCTACGCACCAGGCGGGCGTCTTTTTCGTGGTCCTTGATGCGGATCGGCTGAGGCATGAGGGCAGGATTACTTGTGGTAAGGGTGCCCGGACAGGACTGTCCAGGCACGATACAGCTGTTCGCCGATCAGGATCCGCACCAGCGGGTGCGGCAGCGTCAATGGCGACAACGACCAGCGTTGGTCGGCCCGGGCACAGACTTCCGGCGCCAACCCTTCCGGGCCACCGACCATGAAATTGACCGTGCGCGAATCCAGCCGCCAGCGATCCAGTTCCACCGCCAGCTGCTCGGTGCTCCAGGGCTTGCCGTGGACTTCCAGGGTGACGATGCGCTCGTTCGGCCCGACCTTGGCCAGCATGGCTTCGCCTTCCTGGCGGATGAAGCGCGCCACGTCGGCGTTCTTGCCACGGGTATTGAGCGGAATTTCCACCAGTTCCAGGGCCAGCTCGGACGGAAGACGCTTGGCATATTCATGCCAGCCTTCTTCCACCCATTTGGGCATGCGAGAACCGACGGCGATCAGGCGCAGTCGCACAGCGGTCCCTTATTGCTGGTCTTTGTTGAGCTTGGTGAAGTGCTCATGGGTGTTTTCCGGGCTGTGGTGACGGGCATCGGCCGCACGGCTCTGCTCGGCGCCGGCCCACAGGCGCTCCAGGTCATAGAACTGGCGGGCCGAGGCGGTCATCATGTGCACGATGGCGATGTCCAGATCCAGCAGCACCCAGTCGCTGTCGCCCTTGCCTTCTTCGCCCAGCGGCTTGAGGCCTTTCTTCTTCACTTCTTCGCGGACCTTTTCCAGCATCGCGTTGATCTGGCGATTGGAGGTACCGGTGGCGATGATCATGTAGTCGGTGATGCTTTGCTTCTCGCGAACATCCAGAACCTGGATGTCCTGGGCCTTCACGTCTTCCAGGGCATCGACGATCACTTTGACCATCGGGTTCTCGATTACTGCGTCTTTGTTCGTCATATAAAACTCGTTTTGCTCATGTGTTCGGGCGCTTGGTTACACGTTGATTCGTGTCGGCAAAGCACGCCTTGTTCAGTTCGACGCACGGTACAGTCCGTGCGCATCGATGTAGGCCAGGACCGCGTCGGGCACCAGGAAACGTACCGACTTACCGCTGGCCAGCAGTTGACGGATCTGGGTGGCGGATACCGCGAGCGGCGTCTGCCAGACGAATGCAATCTGTCCGCTCGGCCCCTTGAGGGCCAGCGGGTCGCTCACCGAGCGGGCCGCCAGCAGGTTGCGCAAGGCATCCGGCGGCTCGCTGTCGGCATCCGGGCGTTGCAGCACCAGGATGTGGCAATGCTGGAGCAACTCTTCCCAGCGATGCCAAGTGGGCAGGCCGCAAAACGCGTCCCAGCCCAGAAGCAGGAAAACCTGGGCATCGGCGGCGAGCTCCGCACGCATCAGCTCCAGGGTATCGATGGAGTAGGACGGTTTGTCCCGCTGCAATTCGCGGGCATCCACCACCAGCGGCGCGACACCGGCCACCGCCCGCTCGACCATCGCCAGACGCTGCCGCGCCGACACCTGCGGCGCATTGCGATGCGGCGGCCTGGCGCTGGGCACCAGGCGCAGCTCATCGAGGCCCAGGGCGTCGGCGACTTCCAGCGCACCGCGCAAATGGCCGATGTGCACCGGGTCGAACGTGCCGCCCAGGATACCGATGCGCTTTGGCGCGGTGGTCGCCGTCACAGCGGTCTTAGTCACAGGGGCCAGTGGGTCGAGATCGCCCAAGTCAGGCCGGCTCCTGTCCGCGCAACTGGCCGTCGCCGACCACGATGTATTTCTCGCAGGTCAGGCCTTCGAGACCCACCGGGCCGCGAGCGTGCAGCTTATCAGTAGAAATGCCGATCTCGGCACCTAATCCGTATTCGAAACCGTCGGCGAAGCAGGTCGGGGTGTTGATCATCACCGAGGCCGAGTCTACTTCGGCAACGAAGCGCCGGGTTTCGCCCTGGTGCTCGCTGACAATCGAATCGGTGTGGTGCGAACCATGACGGTTGATGTGTTCGATGGCTTCATCCAGCCCATCGACCACGCGGATCGACAGGATCGGCGCCAGGTATTCGGTGTCCCAATCTTCTTCGGTGGCCGCATTCGCCTCGATGATCGACCGGGTGCGCTGGCAACCGCGCAGCTCGACGCCTTTTTCGCGGAACTGGGCGGCCACCGACGGCAAAAATTGCTGCGCAACGGCCTGGTCCACCAGCAGGGTCTCCATCGCGCCGCAGATGCCATAGCGATAGGTCTTGGCGTTGAAGGCGATGCGCTGGGCTTTCGGCAGGTCGGCGTGGGCACTGACGTAGACGTGGCAGATGCCGTCCAGGTGTTTGATCACCGGCACGCGGGCGTCACGGCTGATCCGCTCGATCAGGCCCTTGCCACCGCGGGGCACGATGACGTCGACGAACTCGGGCATGCTGATCAGTGCACCGACGGCGGCGCGGTCGGTGGTCTCCACCACTTGCACCACGGCGGCCGGCAGATCGGCCTCGGCCAGACCGCGCTGGATGCAGGCGGCAATGGCGCGGTTGGAATGAATCGCCTCGGAACCGCCGCGCAGGATGGTCGCGTTACCGGACTTCAGGCACAGGCTCGCCGCGTCGATGGTCACGTTCGGCCGCGACTCGTAGATGATCCCGACCACGCCCAGGGGCACGCGCATCTTGCCGACCTGGATGCCCGACGGCCGGTAGCTCATGTCGCGGATCGCCCCGACCGGGTCCGGCAGTGCCGCGACCTGACGCAGACCGACGATCATGCCGTCGATGCGGGCCGGAGTCAGCGCCAGACGCTCGAGCATGGCCGGCTCCAGGCCATTGGCCCGGCCGGCGGCCAGGTCCAGTTCGTTGGCGGCGGACAACTCGGCGCGAGCGGCGTCCAGCGCATTGGCGGCGGCTTGCAGGGCGCGGTTCTTCTGCGCGGTGCTGGCACGGCCGATGATGCGCGACGCCTCGCGGGCGGCGCGACCCAGGCGGGTCATGTAGTCAAGAACGGACTCAGTCATGGTCTGTGTGGTCTTGGCGGTGAGGAAAGCGGCAGATTATAGCTGTCGTAACCCTCGACTAACAGCAGCAGCGACAGTCTGGCTGTACGCGGGTGACCGATGGGGCATGAAAATGGCGTAAAGCGAGCGATTGGAGCAAAGCCGATCCCTGTGGCGAGGGAGCTTGCTCCCGCTGGGGCGCGAAGCGGCCCATTTTTTTGGGGCTGCTACGCAGCCCAGCGGGAGCAAGCTCCCTCGCCACAGCAAGCTCCCTCGCCACAGTAAAGCTCATCCTTCACAACAAGCTCTCCGGCCTTAAAGACGCGCAACCTTTTAAGAAGCCCACCAGTCATAACGGCAAGCGTTCAGCCGTGATTAAGTTTTTCATTGCTATGATCGCGCTTCCCTTGGCCTCACTCCGTTTATCGACATGACCGATCTGCCTCGACCGCCAAACGCCCTGCCCCATTCGTTCTTTGATCGCGACGCCCAAGTGCTCGCCCGGGACCTGTTGGGCAAAGTCATCCGCCATAAGGTCGGGGACCTGTGGCTGAGCGCCCGGATCATCGAGACCGAGGCGTATTACTTCGCCGAAAAAGGCAGTCACGCCTCCTTGGGCTATACGGAAAAACGTAAGGCTTTGTTTCTGGATGGCGGACACATCTATATGTACTACGCCCGGGGCGGCGATTCGCTGAACTTCAGTGCCCAGGGCCCTGGCAATGCGGTGTTGATCAAATCGGCGTATCCGTGGGTCGACACGGTTTCCGGCCCGGCGAGCCTGGCGCAGATGCTGCTGAACAACCCCGACGCCCAGGGACGCCCGCGCACACCGCAAAAGCTCTGCGCCGGCCAGACTCTGCTGTGCAAGGCCCTGGGACTGAAAGTGCCGGAATGGGACGCCAAACGCTTCGACCCCGAGCGCCTGCTGGTGGAAGATGTCGACGTGCCGACGGTCAATGTGATCCAGACCACCCGCCTGGGCATCCCATTGGGGCGGGACGAACACTTGCCCTACCGCTTCGTCGACGCCGCCTACGCCCCGTGGTGCACCCGCAACCCGCTGCGACGGGGACAGGTCGAAGGCCGTGATTATTTTTTGCTGTCCTGATAACACCGCCGCCCCTTGTGGGAGCGGGCTTGCTCGCGAATGCGTCGGATCAGCAGAATTGATAGTGGCTGACACACCACTATCGTCGGAGCGCCGCCCAGAGCAGGCTCACTCCCACAATGGATCTTGGATGACCATGGATTTTCATTCACCTGCGAACCCTGTGGGAGCGAGCCTGCTCGCGATGGCGTCGGAACAGTAGAATCAGATGATAACTGGCACACCGCCATCGTCGGATCGCTCCCACCTGGCGCCTGGCGTAGCCGATGAATATTCAATGGAGTTGTCTTTATGGGCCCATGGCTCGATAGCATCACCGGTTGGTTGACCGTCAATCCGCAATGGCTGGCGGTGGCGGTGTTCATTGTCGCGTGCGTGGAGTGCCTGGCTATTGCCGGGTTGATCGTGCCGGGCACTGTGCTGTTGTTTGCCATAGCGGTGCTGGCCGGCAGTGGCGCGTTGTCTCTGGGCGAGACACTGCTGCTGGGCTTGCTCGGGGGCTTGCTCGGGGACGGGGTGTCGTACTTTCTGGGGCGGCACTTCCACCAGAACATCCGGCGCCTGCCGGGGCTGCGGCATCATCCGGAATGGATGAGTGCAGCGGAAAACTATTTCCAGCGCTACGGCATCGCCAGCCTGCTGGTGGGGCGTTTTATCGGCCCACTGCGGCCGATGTTGCCGATGGTCGCCGGGATGTGCGACATGCCGTTCCCGCGCTTTGCCGCTGTCAGCGTGCTGGCCGCGTCAGGCTGGACCGTGGCGTACCTGCTGCCGGGCTGGGCCACGGGGGCGGCGTTCCGCCTGCCGCTGCCCGAGGGTTTCTGGCCCCAGGCCGGTATCGTCATCGGCAGCATCGCGGTGATGATCGGGCTGAGCGTCAACAGCAGCATGCGCCGGCACCGGCACGCCGCCGCGTACATTGCCGGGCTGGGCCTGGTGATCCTGATCGGCCTGTTCCTCGGGTTTGGCTACCTGAGCGCCTTCGACCAAGGCCTGATGACCCTGGTCCAGGAACATCGCACCCCGGCGCTGGACGAAATCGCCGTGACCTTCACCCTGATCGGCGAATTCCGCAACATGCTGATCTTCAGCAGCCTGCTCACCGCTCTGCTGTTGCTGGCCCGCCAGTGGCGGCAGGCGATCTTCGCCGGGGGCACGATGTTGCTTACCTCCCTGGCTAACACCGGCAGCAAACACTTCTTCGCCCGCGTACGCCCGGAGATCCTCACCGACCCGCTGACCAGCTACAGCATGCCCAGCGGCCATGCTTCAGGCGCATTCGCGCTGTTCCTGAGCCTGGCCATCCTGGCCGGACGCGGACAACCGCCCCGCCTGCGCCTGACCTGGCTGTTGCTGGGTTGCCTGCCGGCCTTGGCGATTGCGCTGTCGCGGGTGTACCTGGGGGCGCATTGGCCGAGCGATGTAGTCGCCGGTGCCATGCTCGCCGCCTGCGTCTGCGCCGCCATGCTGTGGCTGAGCCAGCGCCCGGCCCCACTGCCGGCCATGCCGCCGAAAATCTGGTGGCTGATCCTGCCGGCGCTGGTAGCGGCGTTCAGTTTCTTTGCGTTGCGGCATTTGCCGCATGGGATGTTGAGGTATGCCTATTGAACACGGACTCATAAACACTGAAGCCCCCCTGTGGGAGCGAGCCTGCTCGCGATAACGCCTGCACAGTCAACATCACCGTCAACTGACACACCGCCATCGCGAGCAGGCTCGCTCCCACAGGGTCCAGCGGTTGCCCAGCGGTTTCAGGCAAACAACTCGCCCTGCAACTCATCGAGCAACGCCTGGATCGCATCCAGCCGCTGCTGCGGATCATCCAGTTGCAGCAGGTCGATCTTGTCCAGCTCATTGAACGGCAGCAGGTAAGCCAACTGATTGGCCAGCGACTGCTGCCCAGTCGCCTCGGTGCCCATGTTCAAGGCTTCGACCATCGGATGTTCGGCCAGGGCCTTGAGCAGCGCCACCAGATCGGCATCCTCATCCTGTAGCGGCTGCTCCGGCTCTTCTTCCAGCCATTGCACTTCGGCGACGGTCAGTTGGTCTGCCTGGACGCTGCTGCTGTGCACCAGAAACCGCCGCCCGCCCTGCACCCGAATGCCCAGGAGGCCGTTGTCCTGCTGGGAAAAGTCAGTGATCAGCGCCTCACAGCCGACCCGCGCATAGCCGTCCGGCGCGATGCCGACTTCCTCGCCATCGAGAATGCAGACCACACCGAAGCCTTCGCCCTTTTTCATGCAGCGCCCGATCATGTCGAGGTAACGCGCCTCGAAAATCTGCAGATCCAGGATGCAACCGGGGAACAACACGGTGTTCAACGGGAAAAGCGGCAAACTCATAACCAGTTCCTTAAACGGTCATCGACACCACCAACGGCAGCAACACCGCCGTGGCCACGCCCATCAGACTCATCGCCAGCGCCGCAAACGCACCGGACTCTTCACTTTCCTGCAACGCCACGGACGTGCCCACGGCGTGGGCCGTGAGTCCCAGCGCCATGCCCCGAGCTTCGGGACTGTGGACCCCCAACCGATTCAGGATGCCCGGCCCGAAAATCGCCCCAAGCACACCCGTGATCAACACGAACACCGCGGCCATGGCCGCCACGCCGCCGATCTGCTCGGCCACCAGCATGGCGATCGGCGAGGTCACGGACTTCGGCGCCATGGTCATCAGAATCATGTGGTCGGCGCCAAACGCCCAGCCCAGGACCACCGCCGAGCCCGTGGCAAACACCCCGCCTATCACCAGCGTAGTAAAAATCGGCCAGAACAATTGCCGGATCCGCCGCAGGTTCAGGTACAGCGGCACCGCCAGGGCGACCGTGGCCGGGCCCAGGAGAATACTGAGGATCTCGGTGCTCTTGCGGTATTCCGCGTAGCTGATGCCGCAACTGACCAGCACGCCGATCAACAGCACCATCGACATCAGCACCGGTTGCAGGAACACCCAGCGGGTCTTTTCGAACGCCGCCAGCACCACCTGATAAGCGCCCAGGGTAATCCCGATGCCGAACAGCGGATGATGGATCACCGAGGCCCAGGCGCCCTGCCAGTCAAACATCATGGCGCGTCCTCCGCTGCCGGGGCATGGCGCCGAGCCAGGCGCTGCATCAACACGCCGGTGAAGGCCATGGACAGCACCAGCGACAGCACCAGCGCGCCGACGATGGCCCAGAAGTCAGCGGCAATCGCCCGCGCATAGACCATCACCCCAACCGCCGGCGGCACCAGCAACAACGGCAAGTAACGCAGCAGGCTGCCGGCGGCCAGGCTCAGCGGCTCGGCGACTTCGCCGCGAATGATCAGGTAACCCAGCAACAACAGCAGGCCGACGATGGGCCCGGGCAACACCGGCAGGAACAAATGATTGATCGCAGTGCCCAGCAATTGGAACAACACCAGCCAGGTCAGGCCCCGTAGCAACATCCGTTCTCCCCCCGCAACAGCTGTTCATTGAATGCGCCCGCATTATAAGCACGCCCGCGCTATGGTTCGGCATTCGTAAAAAGCATGGTCGATGACCTTCGTTGTCCGCCATGTTGATCTACAGTGGTTCTCCGGAGGCCGAGGCCGCCGTTCCCAAAAAAAATAAAACCGATGAACCAAGGAGAGTCTCAATGCCCTATGTTCCCGTTGCAGAGCTCAAAGATTATGTCGGCAAGGAACTTGGACGTTCCGAATGGCTGACCATCGACCAGGACCGCATCAACCTGTTCGCCGAAGCCACAGGCGACTTTCAGTTCATCCACGTCGATCCGGTCAAGGCCGCGCAGACACCCTTCGGCAGCACCATCGCCCACGGGTTCCTGTCGCTGTCGCTGATGCCCAAGCTGATGGAAGACATCCTGATCCTGCCCGAGGGCGTGAAGATGGTGGTCAACTACGGGCTGGACAGCGTGCGCTTCATCCAGCCGGTGAAGGTCGACTCCAAAGTCCGGCTCAAGGTAGACCTGGTGGACGTCACCGAGAAAAAGCCCGGCCAATGGCTGCTCAAGGCCACCGCCACGCTGGAAATCGAAGGCTCGGAAAAACCGGCCTACATCGCCGAGCCGCTGTCGCTCTGCTTCGTGTAAACCTGGGCGGAAGCGAAGCCGCTCAGGCAGTTTCGCACCGCTTCTCTATATCCAGGAGGCTCGGCTGCGGCATACTCGTGGCCTGATTACCTGGATCCCGTTATGCGCTTACTCGTCCCCTTGACCCTGACCCTGTTGCTCACTGCCTGCGGCGACGGTGAATCACCGCTGCCTCCCGACGCGCGCCTGCCCGACGGCGGACGCTATCGCGGTGACCTGGTGGACGGCTTGCTGCAAGGCCAGGGGCGCATCGATTACCCTAATGGCAGCTGGTACGCCGGGCAGTTCGACAAGGGCCAGTGGCACGGCACCGGGGAATGGCATGGCAGCAATGGCGAGGTCTATCGCGGCCAGTTCCAGCATGGCCTGTTCCACGGCCAGGGCAGCCTGACCACGCCGACCAGCAGCTACACCGGCGGTTTCAAGCAAGGCCGGCGCGACGGCGAAGGCACGCTCAAGGAAAACGGCGTGACCTACCGTGGTGAATTCAAGGCCGACCGCTACTCGGGGCTCGGACGCCTGGAGCTTGCCGACGGCAGCCAATACCAAGGCCCATTCGTCAACGGCAAGCCCAACGGCGAGGGCCAGCGCTTCGATGCCGCCGGCAACCAGTTCACCGGGCATTTTGTCGATGGACAACTGCAGGGCAAGGGTACCTTCAACAGTGCCGAGGGCGACGTCTACGTCGGCGGCTTCAAGGACAATCAGCTCAACGGGCGCGGTCGCTACGAAAATGCCGACGGCGATGTCTGGATCGGCCAGTTCAAGGACGGCGCACTCACCGGCAAGGGCGAGCTGACCGGTGCCGATGGCAGCCATTACATCGGCCATTTCAATGAATGGCGCTTCACTGGCCAGGGTCGTCTGAACCTGCCTGACGGCAGTTTCTATGTCGGCAGCTTCGAAAACGACGCCTACAACGGGCGCGGAACCCTGGTGCTGACCGACGGCACCGTGCAGGACGGCACTTGGGCCAACGGCCAACGGGTGCGCGACGCAAATGGCCGGCTGTTGCCGGACGTGCTGGAACTCGGCCTGCTGGCCCAGGGCCGGCTGCTGGACGAAGCCCTCGCCAATATCCCGGCCTCAACGCCTGCCGTGGAACTGTACAGCCTGACCCTGGGCGGCGACGGCAAGCAGAGCGTGTTCCTGCGCGAATCCGACTATGTCGCCAACATGCTCGCCAGCCGCTTCGGCGCATTCGGGCAGATCCGCCTGGTGAACCACCGCGATCACCTCGGCGACCGGCCCATGGCCAGCCGGGAAACCCTGCGCCGAGCCATCGCCACCCTGGCCGAACGCAGCGGTCCGGAAGACCTGGTGTTCATCTACCTGACCAGCCATGGCACCAGCGAGCACGAACTGGTGCTCGACCAGCCGCGCATGGAACTGGCCGACCTGCCCGCCGATGAACTGGCTGCGGTCCTGGCACCGCTGAAGAACCGCGACAAGATCGTGGTGATCTCGGCGTGCTACTCCGGTGGTTTCATCCCGGCGCTCAAGGATGAACGCACGATGATCATGACCGCCTCGCGGGCCGACCGGGTGTCCTTCGGTTGCTCCGAAGAAGCCAACTTCACCTACTTCGGCGACGCCCTGTTTGCCCAGGCGCTGAACCAGACCGACGATTTGGAGCAGGCCTTCAAGCGCGCCAAGGCCACCGTGGCCGAGCGGGAGCAGGCGGATAATTTCGAAGCCTCCGAACCGCAGATCTGGGCCCCTCGGACGGTGGTTTCCCACTGGCAGTTGCTGCGCAAGCAGCAGGCCCGCAAAGCATTACAAAGCACTGCATTGAACGACGAGGCCATAAAGAGCAACTAAGCTGAACTGTATCAAGGGGGAAACACTATGTACTTGACGCCTCAGCATGTTTTGCTCGCCGGTGCGACCGGGCTGACCGGGGAACATCTGCTGGATCGGCTGCTCAACGAGCCGACCATCACCCGGGTCCTGGCACCTTCACGCCGACCATTGGCCGAACACCCGCGCCTGGAAAATCCGGTTGGGGAACCGGCTCAGGTTTTGCCGCAACTCAGTGGTCAGGTGGATATCGCCTTCTGCTGCCTGGGAACGACCATCAAGAAGGCCGGCTCCGAACAAGCCTTTCGCGCCGTGGACCTGGAGCTGGTCGTGGCCTTTGCCAAGCGCGCCCGGGAGCTGGGGGCGCGGCACCTGATCGCCATCAGCGCCCTTGGGGCGGACGCGCAGTCGTCGATCTTCTACAACCGGGTCAAGGGTGAGATGGAGGCGGCGCTGAAAAGCCAGGACTGGCCGCAACTGACCCTCTGCCGCCCTTCCCTGCTGCTGGGCGAACGCGTCGAACCGCGCCTGGCCGAGCAATTGGCCGGGCCGCTGTCGAAACTGATCCCGGGCAAATACCACGGCATCGAAGCCTGCCAACTGGCCCGCGCCATGTGGCGCCTGGCGCTGGAGGAGCAGGACGGGGTGCGGGTGGTGGAGTCGGATGAGTTGCGTAAGTTGGGTAAGTGATTCTGTAGTGCCTGACAGGACGCCACTACCCAACCTCAGCCAAACACAGCCCCTTTGTGGCGAGGGAGCTTGCTCCCGCCGGGACGGTCCGACGCCTCGGGCGAAGCGGCCCCAGGATCCTTTGTTGAGCCCGGAACGCGACTGCTGCGCAGTCGAGCGGGAGCAAGCTCCCTCGCCACATGATGCTCATTACACCCCAAGTCCAAAGCAATCGCGCAGGCTCAGTTACATCCCACCCGTCGCCTGAAACCCAACCCCCATCGCCGTAAACAACGACAACGGCAACAACAAGGTGTCGAGCAATGCACTGCCGGGCAGATCAACCCCAGGATAGCTCGGGGCCTCGGCGCCGAAGCGGTCCTTGGCGCAGCAGCCGCCATTGAGGGCGTAGAGGTCAAGGCGCGTCCCGGCGTACACCACCGGCGCGCCAGGCTTGGCGGCGTCGAGGGTGCGGGCGGTGGCGCAGCCGGTCAGTTGCAGCGCCAGCAGTACCATCAGCAGCTTATTCATCGCTGCTCAAATGATGCTCGCCCCAGCGCGGCAGCATGTCCTGGGGGATGCTCAGCAGATTGAGAATCCGCGCCACCACAAAATCGATCAGGTCATCGATGGTCTGCGGCTGGTGATAAAACCCCGGCGACGCCGGCAGGATGGTCACGCCCATGTTCGACAGCTTGAGCATGTGCTCCAGATGAATGCTCGAATACGGCGCTTCCCGCGGCACCAGGATCAACTGCCGGCGCTCCTTGAGCGTGACGTCCGCCGCCCGTTCGATCAGGTTGTTGCAGGCCCCGGTGGCAATCGCCGACAGCGTGCCGGTGGAACACGGCACCACCACCATCGCCGCCGGCGCGCCGGAGCCCGAGGCCACGGGCGACATCCAGTCTTCCTTGCCGTACACCCGGATCTGCCCTGCTGCCGCTCCCGTGTACTCGGTAAGGAACGCCTGCATCATCTGGGTCTTGGGCGGCAGGGTGACGTCGGTTTCCGTCGCCATCACCAGTTGCGCTGCCTTGGAAATCAGGAAGTGCACCTCGCGGTCTTCCCGGACCAGGCAATCGAGCAGGCGCAAGCCGTACTGGGCGCCGGACGCCCCGGTCATCGCCAGGGTGATGCGTTCGGGGCCATTGCTCTCCAAACGAGTGTTCATTTCAGCGCCTCGGCCAACTTGCCGTGCAGGCCGCCGAAGCCGCCGTTGCTCATGATCACCACATGGGTGCCGGGCTGGGCCTGGCTCTTCACGCGCTCGATGATGCCTTCCAACGAATCGCTGACAATCGCTGGCACACTGCACAGCGCGGCAGTCGCGCCCAGGTCCCAGCCGAGGTTGGCCGGTGCGTACCAGATCACTTGATCGGCATCCACCACGCTTTCCGGCAGACCGTCACGGTGGGCACCCAGTTTCATGGAATTGGAACGCGGCTCGATGATGGCAATCAGCGGCGCGTCGCCGATGCGCTTGCGCAAACCGTCGAGGGTGGTGGCGATGGCGGTCGGGTGGTGGGCGAAGTCGTCATAGATGGTGATGCCGCGCACTTCGGCGACTTTCTCCATGCGACGCTTGACGCTCTTGAACGCGCTCAACGCGGCGATGCCCATGGACGGCACGACGCCGACATGCCGGGCCGCCGCCAGGGTTGCCAGGGCGTTGGCGACGTTATGCTGGCCGGTCAGTTCCCATTCGACTACGCCTTGGGACACGCCCTCGAACATCACCTCGAACTGCGAACCGTCGTCCTTGAGCAGTTTCACCTGCCATTGCCCACCGGCGCCGGTGGTCTGCACCGGGGTCCAGCAGCCCATCTCGATCACCCGCTGCAAAGCCGGTTCGGTGGTCGGATGGATCACCAGGCCTTCGCTTGGGATCGTGCGGACAAGGTGGTGGAATTGCCGTTCGATGGCCGGTAGATCCGGAAAGATGTCGGCGTGATCATATTCCAGGTTGTTGAGGATCGCCGTGCGTGGGCGGTAATGGACGAATTTCGAGCGTTTGTCGAAAAACGCGCTGTCGTATTCGTCGGCCTCGATCACAAAAAACGGCGTGCCCCCCAGGCGCGCCGACACCGAGAAGTTCTGCGGCACACCGCCGATCAAGAAGCCCGGGCTCATGCCGGCGTGTTCCAGCACCCAGGCGAGCATGCTGCTGGTGGTCGTCTTGCCGTGGGTACCGGCCACGGCCAGGACCCAACGGCCCTGCAACACGTGGTCAGCCAGCCACTGCGGCCCGGACACATAGGGCAGCCCCTTGTTCAGTACGTACTCCACCGCCGGGTTGCCGCGGGACATGGCGTTACCGATGACCACCAGGTCCGGCGCCGGATCCAGCTGCGCCGGGTCATAGCCCTGGGTCAGCTCGATGCCTTGGGCCTCCAGCTGCGTGCTCATCGGCGGGTAGACGTTGGCGTCGGACCCGGTCACATGATGGCCCAGCTCCTTGGCCAGAACCGCCATCGAACCCATGAAAGTGCCGCAAATACCGAGAATATGGATGTGCATAGTCGACCTCGTAAAACATGGCCGCAGGTTAGCGTAGGGAGGGGGAAATCGCACCCTTTGTATTCGGAGTTGCCTGCTGTTCACAGGCAATGGATACCACCGCTCCCACAGGGGTTCTTTAGCGATCTGGGGATCGATGCTCAGCGAGCAATCCCATGCTTGCGCAACTTTCTATACAGCGTGTTACGGCTGATACCCAACTGCTCCGCCGTGTTGGTCATATGCCAGCGCGTCTGCTCCAGCGCATCGAGCAGCGCCAGCCGTTCGGCGTTTTCCAGTGGATGCTCCGGTGGCGGGGTGTCCTGCACCTGTGGCCGTGCCTGGCGAATCATCGCCGGCAGGTCTTCCACCCCAATCCGCCCGTCCTCACATAACGCGGCGAGGGTGCGCAGGACATTGCGCATCTGCCGCACGTTGCCCGGCCAGTCGAACGCCAGGAGCGCCCGACGCGCCGACTCGTCAATGCACACCGCCTCGGTACCGCGCTCTTCGGCCAGCAGAAAATCCAGCAACTGCGATTTGTCGCTACGCTCGCGCAACGCCGGCAATGGGATTTCCAGGCCGTTGAGCCGGTAGTACAGGTCTTCACGGAAGCTGCCGTCCTGCACCCGTTCAAGCAATTGCCGGTGCGTGGCGCTGATGATGCGCACATTCACCGTCTCGGGTTCACCGCCGATAGGCACCACCTGACGGTCTTCCAGCACCCGCAGTAAACGAGTCTGCAAGGCCAGGGGCATGTCGCCGATCTCATCGAGGAACAGCGTTCCGCCATCGGCCTGTTGCAGCTTGCCGCGCATGCCCTCCTTTCGGGCGCCGGTGAAACTGCCGCCGCGATAGCCGAACAACTCGCTCTCGATCAGGCTCTCCGGAATGGCCGCGCAGTTCAAGGCCACGAAGTGCTTGTCGGCGCGCTGGCTGGCCTGATGCACGGCCTTGGCGAAGGCTTCCTTGCCGGAGCCGGTCTCGCCGTGGATCAACAACGGGACATCGCGCTCGAACACCCGCAGTGCCTTGCGAAAATGCTCCTGCAACACCGCGTCCCCCAGGCAGATGCCCGGCAGTCGCGCTGGTTCAGTGACCTTGAGTGCTGGCATGAGCGGGATCGGGACGCTGCGCGGCTGCCCGCGCACCAGGGCGAACAGGTTCCGCCCGTCACGGGTGCGCAACGGCCAACTGGCGCTGGCCTGGGCACTGGCGCGGCCCAGCAGTTCGTCCAGCGAACAATCGAAGAACCCTTCCACCGATTGGCCCAGCAAGCCGCCGCGAATGTGCCCGAGCAGATTCAGCGCGCTCTGGTTGACGGCGCTGATCCGCCCTTCGCCGTCGAACGCCAGCAACCCTTCGCTGAACAAGCCCACGGACTCGGCTTGCAGGTGAAAGCGCAGCAGCCATTGATTGTCGAAACAGCGTAGGAAATAGCAGCTCTCGATCATCTTCGCCGAGAGATTGACCAGGGCCATGGTATGGAACTGGCTCTGGCGCGACACATCGGGCCGGGCCGAGGACACATCGAGCACTGCGAGCAGCTCGCCATGGGGATCGAACACCGGGCTCGCCGAGCAGGTCAGGCCGGTGTGTCGGCCGCGAAAGTGTTCTTCCTGGTGGATGGTCAGGGCCTGGCGCTCCACCAGGCAGGTGCCGATGCCGTTGGTGCCTTCGCAGGCTTCGCTCCAGTCGGCGCCGAGCCAGAGCCCGGCGCGTTCGAAAATCTTGCGTTCGCTAGGGGCAGTGACGCAATTGAGGATCACGCCACGGGCATCGGTGAGCAACACTGCGTGGCCGGCCCCGGAGAGTTGCTGGTGCAGGCTGTTCATTTCATTGCCGGCGATGTGCAACACCTGTTGCAAACGCTCGCGGCTTTCCAGCACCCGGCCATGTTCCAGCACCGTCGGTGCCAGGTTCTGCGCCGGGTCGAGGTGATAGTCCTCCAGGCAACGCAACCAGGAACGGGCTATCGACGGATCGCTGCCAGGGCCTTGCAGATGCGCCTTGCCCTGGGTGACCGTCAGGACCTGCTGGGCGTGACGGCTCAAATGGTTGCTGTGCATTTTTTATTATTCTCCCGAAGGATGCAGCTTCACTGGAGCGACGGTACAACTGTGGCGAACACCGAACCCGTGGCGAGGGAGCTTGCTCCCGCTGGGCTGCGAAGCAGACCCAAAAGATTTCACATCAAACCGAATGCGACTGCTGCGCAGTCGAGCGGGAGCAAGCTCCCTCGCCACAAAAGCTATCTCGCCCAAGCGCCCTGTGGCCCAGCATCCTCCAGCAACCCGCGCAATGCAATGCTGGCGCGACCCGTCAGTCAGCCGTTGTCTCAGCGATGGCACAAATTGTCACCCCGCCTGTATCGCAATCGTCACGCAGTGCTTCCGTCTGTCCGACGGATTAGTTCTAAAGTCTTGATTTACGGGCCCTGCAAGGCAATGGCCCAACCTTTGCTCTAGGCTTGATACCAGCGCGAAAGGCGCGGCTCCCTAATAAGCACAAAAGCCAAGGAGACTCATCATGCGTTACGCTCACCCAGGTACCGAAGGCGCCATCGTTTCGTTCAAGAGCAAATACGGTAACTACATCGGCGGCGAGTTCGTCGCGCCGGTCAAAGGTCAGTACTTCACCAATACCTCCCCGGTGAACGGCCAACCCATTGCCGAATTCCCGCGCTCCACGGCCGAAGACATCGACAAAGCCCTGGACGCCGCCCACGCCGCCGCTGATGCCTGGGGCGCCACCTCGGCCCAGGCCCGCTCACTGATCCTGCTGAAAATCGCCGACCGCATCGAGCAGAACCTCGAAACCCTGGCGATCACCGAATCCTGGGACAACGGCAAGGCCGTGCGCGAAACCCTCAATGCCGACATCCCCCTGGCCGCCGACCACTTCCGCTACTTCGCCGGTTGCCTGCGGGCCCAGGAAGGCGCGGCTGCCGAGATCGACGGCAACACCGTGGCCTATCACATTCATGAACCGCTGGGCGTGGTCGGGCAGATCATCCCGTGGAACTTCCCGTTGCTGATGGCCGCCTGGAAACTCGCCCCGGCCCTGGCCGCCGGCAACTGCGTGGTGCTCAAGCCTGCCGAGCAAACCCCGCTGGGCATCAGTGTGCTGATGGAATTGATCGGCGACCTGCTGCCACCGGGCGTGCTGAACGTGGTGCAAGGTTTCGGCAAAGAAGCCGGCGAGGCCCTGGCCACCAGCAAGCGCATCGCCAAGATTGCCTTCACCGGTTCCACCCCGGTGGGCTCGCACATCATGAAATGTGCCGCCGAGAACATCATTCCGTCCACCGTGGAACTGGGCGGCAAGTCGCCAAACATCTTCTTCGAAGACATCATGCAGGCCGAGCCGAGCTTCATCGAAAAAGCCGCCGAAGGCCTGGTCCTGGCGTTCTTCAACCAGGGTGAAGTCTGCACCTGCCCGTCCCGCGCCCTGGTGCAGGAATCGATCTACGACGAATTCATGCAAGTAGTCATGAAAAAGATCGAGCAGATCAAACGCGGCGACCCGCTGGACACCGACACCATGGTTGGCGCCCAGGCGTCCGAGCAGCAATTCGACAAGATCCTTTCGTACCTGGAAATCGCCAAGGGCGAAGGCGCGCAGCTGCTGACCGGCGGCGCGGTTGAAAAACTCGAGGGCAACCTGGCCAGCGGTTACTACATCCAGCCGACCCTGCTCAAGGGCACCAACAAAATGCGCGTGTTCCAGGAAGAAATCTTCGGCCCGGTGGTGAGCATCACCACCTTCAAGGACGAAGCCGAAGCCCTGGCAATCGCCAACGACACCGAGTTCGGCCTCGGCGCCGGCCTCTGGACGCGCGACATCAACCGCGCCTACCGCATGGGCCGGGCGATCAAGGCCGGCCGCGTGTGGACCAACTGCTACCACCTCTACCCGGCCCATGCCGCGTTCGGTGGCTACAAGAAGTCCGGCGTTGGCCGCGAAACCCACAAGATGATGCTCGATCATTATCAGCAGACCAAGAATCTGCTGGTGAGCTACGACATTAATCCGTTGGGCTTCTTCTAAGCCTTGGGGCGATGCAGGTCATCCTGCGTCGCCCTTTGGATAGCTATC
>NZ_JBKGGX010000020.1:0-103390 GCF_052041925.1 Pseudomonas sp. SMN5 | reverse complement strand
AGTCGCCATCGAAAACTAAGTAACTCATTGAATTTCAAGGAGTTTTCCGTTTCGACTGCGCCGGAAGTGGGGCGAATTATAGACACCTGAAATCTGCCGTCAACCCTTAATTACGCTTTTGTTGCAGAAGATACTTTCCTGCCCTTTAAACGCGGGATCCGCCGGGCAATTGGCGGGAGCCGCAACACTAATAGCGCAGCACCTATAAACGCATATATCGCCCACTCCTGTAGATCCGCCCGCACAATCCACAGCATATGCAGCAACCCGAGACCCAGTATCAGATACACCAGGCGATGCAATTTCTTCCAGCGTCCGCCCAAGCGACGCTGGCTATAACGATTGGACGTGAGCGCCAAAGCCAGTAATCCTAGAAACCCCAGCGCTCCGACAATGATATAAGGTCGCTTGCTCAGCTCTACACCCAATTGCGACCAATCGAACCCCAATATGAAAGCGGTATACCCACTCAGGTGCAGGACCACATAGGCAAAACACCACAATCCCAACTGGCGCCTGACCGCGATCCATCCCGCCCACCCCGTCAATTTCTGTAGCGGTGTCATGCTCAACGTGATCAGCAACAGGATCAGCGTTCCCAACCCAAGCCGATCCACGAGCACCTTGCCAGGGTCAGGTCCCAGCGCGTTCGTCAGCGCCTGATAGAGCCAGAGCATCGGCCAGATTGCTGCGGCAATGAAGACGCCAATCCGCCACAGAGGAAAACGCATCAGTAATCCTTCCTCAAATCCATTCCCGCATATAAGGAAGCGACTTCATCCTGGTACCCGTTGAACATCAGGGTATCGCGGACATTGGGGCTGAACAGGCCGCTTGGCAAACGACGTTCATGGGCCTGGGTCCAGCGCGGATGATCGACTGTTGGATTGACGTTGGCATAAAAGCCGTACTCATCAGCTGCAATGCTCTGCCAGGTGGTTCTCGGCTGTTCGCTGACCAGGCTGATACGCACGATGGACTTCACGCTCTTGAACCCGTATTTCCACGGCACCACCAGTCGCAACGGCGCGCCGTTCTGGTTCGGCAGCTCGCGCCCGTACATGCCTACCGCCAGAATCGCCAAGGGATTCATTGCCTCGTCCAATCGCAGGCCCTCTACATAAGGCCAGTCGATCAAGGCGAACCCCGAGCGCTGTCCCGGCATGACCTTGGGATCCTGTAAGGTTTCAAAACGAATGTATTTGGCCTTCGAGGTGGGTTCGACGTGTTTGAGCAGCGCGGAGACAGGAAAACCGATCCAGGGGACGACCATCGACCAGGCTTCAACACAGCGCAGTCGGTAAATTCGCTCTTCCAACTGATAAGGCTTCATGAAGTCTTCCAGGCCGTAGCGTCCCGGCTTACTCACTTCACCATCGACCACTACGCTCCAGGGTTCGGTTTTCAGGGAGCCGGCATTCGCGGCCGGATCCCCCTTGTCAGTCCCGAATTCATAGAAGTTGTTGTAGTGGGTGGCGTCCTTGAACGGTGTAATGGGCTCATTAACCGTAATAGCGCCCCATTGAGTCGATGGTAGCTTCTCGGTAAACCAGGACGGCGCCTTGCCCGGCTCGACATCGGCGTACCGCGCTGCATCGGCAGCACCGGCCCAGCGCGGCAGGCTACTGATCGCCACTCCAGCCACGCTGGCGCCAAGCAGCTGACGACGAGAGAAATAGAGGGACTCAGGCGTGACGTCCGATTCTGAGCAGTCGGACGACTTGGGGATCTTGATCAGCATGACAACTCCGCAGCATTGGAGGGCAGATGCACCAATAGACTGCGGAGTATGGGGGAAATTACATTAAGGCAACATTTAGCGGCGACGAAGACGCAGCAAATATTGCACCGGTCCGGAAGCGGCATACGCGAGGAACACCAGCAGCAGGATACGTGGCGGATCGCTGAACACCACTGCAAATACCAGCACCACCGCCAGGATCGCAACGAACGGCACTCGCCCTTTCAAGTCCAGCTCCTTGAAGCTGTTGTACTTGATATTGCTGACCATCAACATCCCGGCTGCCGCCACCAGCAGCGCCACCAGGAACGACATCTTCGAACCCTGGATACCGTAGTCACTGAACGCCCAGACGACCCCGGCCACGACACCCGCCGCAGCCGGACTGGCCAAGCCGATGAAGTAGCGCTTGTCCGCCTTGCCGACCTGGGTATTGAAACGCGCCAGGCGCAACGCCGCACCTGCGACATAGATAAAGGCAACCATCCAGCCAACCTTGCCCATATCCCCCAGTGCCCAACCGAACGCCAACAAGGCAGGCGCCACGCCGAAGGCGACCATATCGGACAACGAATCGTATTCGGCACCGAATGCGCTCTGGGTGTTGGTCATGCGGGCAACGCGCCCGTCCAGGCCGTCGAGCACCATGGCGACGAAGATTGCAATGGCGGCGAAGGCAAAGTAACGACTCGCTCCTGCGCTATCGCCGGCACTCAATGCAGCCTGGGCACTCATGGAACTGATGATGGAATAGAAGCCGGCGAACAGGTTCGCGGTGGTGAACAGGTTTGGCAGCAGATAAATGCCACGATGCCGGACCTTACGGCCTTCAGCGTCATGACCTTCTTCGACATGCTCATCGATGGGCAGCAGGCTTTCGGCGTCAGGAGCCTGATTCGGCTCTTCGGGACGTTCGCTCATGGACAGTACCTTGCAACGGTGTGAAAAAATTCGACAGACGCCTGGGACGACGGTTCGGCCGCAAACGATGCAGCTTTATACCAGAAGCCGCCCACCAAACGAAAAAACGCGGCCAGGGCCGCGTTTTTCGATCAAGCTTGCGACTCAGTTCTTGGCCTTGTCGACAATCTTGTTGGCGCTGATCCAAGGCATCATGGAGCGCAGTTGCTCACCGATGATTTCGATGCCGTGGGCAGCGTTATTACGACGCTTGGCGGTCATCGAAGGATAGCCGGTGGCGCCTTCGCTGATGAACATCTTGGCGTATTCACCGTCCTGAATACGTTTCAGGGCGTTGCGCATGGCCTGACGGGATTCGGCGTTGATCACTTCCGGGCCGGTCACGTATTCGCCGTACTCAGCGTTGTTGGAGATCGAGTAGTTCATGTTGGCGATACCGCCTTCGTACATGAGGTCAACGATCAGTTTCAGTTCGTGCAGGCATTCGAAGTAAGCCATTTCTGGCGCGTAGCCGGCTTCAACCAGGGTTTCGAAACCGGCTTTCACCAGTTCGACGGTACCGCCGCACAGAACAGCTTGCTCGCCGAACAGGTCGGTTTCGGTCTCGTCCTTGAAGGTGGTTTCGATGATGCCGGTACGACCGCCGCCAACACCGGCAGCGTAGGACAGGGCCACGTTCTTGGCGTTGCCCGATGCGTCCTGGTAGATCGCGATCAGGTCAGGGATACCGCCGCCCTTGACGAATTCGGAACGCACGGTGTGGCCTGGAGCCTTGGGCGCGATCATGATCACGTCCAGGTCAGCACGTGGCACGACCTGATTGTAGTGGATCGAGAAGCCGTGGGAGAAAGCCAGGGTTGCGCCCTTCTTGATGTTCGGCTCGATCTCGTCGCGGTACAGAGCACCCTGGAATTCGTCCGGAGTCAGGATCATGACCAGGTCGGCTGCGGCAACAGCGGAAGCCACGTCAGCCACTTTCAGGCCATGGGCTTCTGCCTTGGCAACGGTGGACGAGCCTTTACGCAGACCGACGGTCACGTCAACGCCGGAGTCTTTCAGGTTGCACGCCTGGGCGTGACCTTGGGAGCCGTAGCCAATGATGGCGACTTTCTTGCCCTGGATGATCGACAGGTCGCAGTCTTTATCGTAGAAAACTTTCATGAATTACCCCTATATCCGGCCGTTCAGGCCATTCGCTAATTTGATTTAGATGCTCAGTACTTTGTCGCCACGGGCAATGCCGGTGACGCCACTGCGTACGGTTTCCAGGATCGAGGCAGTACCGATCGATTGGATGAAGCTGTCGAGCTTGTCGCTGGTACCGGTCAGCTGAACGGTATAGACGCTGGCGCTGACATCGACGATCTGCCCACGATAAATATCGGTAGTACGTTTGATCTCGGCGCGCTGGGCGCCGGTGGCCTTGACCTTGACCAGCATCAGTTCACGCTCGATATGAGCGCTTTCCGACAGGTCCACCAGCTTGACCACCTCGATCAGCTTGTTCAGGTTCTTGGTGATCTGCTCGATGATTTCATCGTGACCTACCGTGGTCAGCGTCAGACGCGACAGGGTCGGGTCCTCGGTTGGCGCCACGGTCAGGCTTTCGATGTTGTAGTTACGCTGCGAGAACAGGCCTACAACACGAGACAGAGCGCCCGGTTCGTTTTCCAGAAGCAAGGAAATAATATGTCGCATGATTAGGTACGCTCCGTCTTGCTCAGCCACATATCGCGCATGGAGCCGTCTTTGATCTGCATCGGATAGACGTGCTCGCTGGTGTCAACCGCAATGTCGATTACCACCAGGCGATCCTTCATGGCGAACGCCTCCTCCATCTTCGACTTCAAATCCTTCGATTCGGTGATGCGCACGCCCACGTGACCGTAGGCTTCGGCCAGCTTGACGAAATCAGGCAGGGATTCCATGTAGGAATGCGAGTGGCGACTGCCGTAGCTCATGTCCTGCCACTGGCGAACCATCCCCAGCACACCGTTGTTCAGGATCACGATCTTCACCGGCAGACCGTACTGCAGGCAGGTGGACAGCTCCTGGATGTTCATCTGGATGCTGCCCTCGCCCGTAACGCAGGCGACGTCGGCATCCGGGAAGTTCAACTGGATGCCCATGGCCGCCGGCAGACCGAAGCCCATGGTGCCCAGGCCACCGGAATTGATCCAGCGGTTGGGCTTGTTGAACTTGTAGTACTGCGCGGCGAACATCTGGTGCTGACCCACATCGGAGGTCACGAAGGCATCGCCTTTGGTCACTTCGCACAAGGTTTCGATCACGGTCTGCGGCTTGATCATGCTGCCGTCACCCTTGTCGTAAGGGAACAGGCCGCGATCGCCACGCCATTCATCCACCTGTTTCCACCAACTGGTCACCGCGTCCTTGTTCGGGGTTTCTCCGATCTCCTTGAGGATGGCGACCATTTCGGTCAGCACGCTCTCGACAGGACCGACAATCGGCACGTCTGCCTTGATCGTCTTGGAGATGGAAGCCGGGTCGATGTCGATATGGATGATCTTGGCGTTCGGGCAGAATTTCGCCGCACCGTTGATCACACGATCGTCGAAACGTGCGCCGACTGCCAGTATCACGTCCGCATGGTGCATCGCCAGGTTGGCCGTGTAGCTGCCGTGCATGCCGAGCATGCCGATGAACTGACGGTCGGTACCCGGATAGGCACCCAGGCCCATCAGGGTATTGGTGACCGGCAGGTTAAGCATTCTCGCCAGTTCGGTCAGTTGCGCGGAGCCGCCACCGAGGATCACGCCACCGCCCGAGTACAGCACCGGGCGCTTGGCGGCCAGCAGCATTTCGGCGGCCTTGCGGATTTGTCCCGAATGACCGCGTACAGCCGGACTGTAGGAACGCAGCTTGGCTTTTTTCGGGAAGATGTATTCGAACTTCTCGGCCGGGTTGGTCATGTCTTTCGGGACGTCGACCACGACCGGGCCCGGACGACCGGATTCAGCCAGGTAAAAGGCCTTCTTCATCACTTCCGGGATTTCCGACGCGTGCTTGATCATGAAGCTGTGCTTCACGATCGGCCGGGAGATACCGATCATGTCGGTTTCCTGGAACGCATCGGTACCGACCATGGTGCTGGGCACCTGACCAGAAATGATCACCATCGGGATCGAGTCCATGTACGCGGTGGCGATACCGGTGATGGCGTTCGTGGCGCCCGGGCCGGATGTCACCAGCACCACGCCGGCCTTGCCGGTGGCGCGGGCATAGCCGTCAGCCATGTGGGTCGCGGCCTGTTCGTGACGAACCAGGATGTGGGTCACTTCCGGTTCTTTGAACAGGGCATCATAGACATGAAGAAGAGCACCACCTGGGTACCCATAGATATATTTGACGCCTTCGTCACGCAAAAAGCGGACGAGCATCTCACCGCCAGATAAAAGCTCCACGTTGTTCACCTCTAAAACGCCAGAATACCGACCCACGAAAGGGGACGGGTCTTAATAGGTTTACTTCTCGGCAGAGCATGAGCGACGGTGGTCGCCGACTACGTCAGCACTGACTGAGCAAGTATTGGGATCGTCCCAAGTGTTGCGGGCCTTTCCCACCCAGCGCGAGGTAACGCGTTGCGGGTGTAACAGGTCGGCGCGGATATGCGCCTCATGATCTGCCGAGTGGGCCTGCTTCTGGCAGTCCCTCTACAGCGGACTTTGGATTCTTCTGTTTCGCCTTCTGCAAGTCAAGTCGTCAATGTGCTTTATTGAAGTAAGCGCAGGAGAACGCAAGAAAAAACCTTTAAAGCCCAACTGTGTTAGCTTCAATTGCGCAACCCAGGACAAGGAAACAGCATGCGAATGTTCTTATTGACGGCCAGCCTGCTCGTTGGCCTGAGCCCGATGTGCATGGCCGGCCAGGTCTACAAATGGGTGGACGCCCAGGGCGTTACCCACTTCGGCGCCCAGCCGCCGCAAGGTGCAGAAGCCACGACCGTGATCAAATCCGCCTCGCCCCCGACAAAGCCACAGGCACTGCCGTCCGGCAAGGCCGTTGGCGATCAGAAGGCAATCGATCAACAGGTCAAGAAGCAGGTGGCCGAGCAGGAAGCTCAGCTCAAGGCGTTCTGCGAACAGGCCCGGACCAACCTGGCCCAACTGCAGAACAACCCGCGAGTCCGCGAGGATGTGGAGGGAGAAATGCGCCGCCTCACTGACGAACAGCGGCGCCAGCGGATCGATGAGACCCGCAAGCAGATCGAGGAAAACTGCCAGTGAAGGCCGTCACCCGGCTTCGCTGATCAGCTGGTCGAACTGCGCCAGCAGCCGCTGCAACCCGATGCCCTGCCCTGGCCGTTGTGCATAGACCATTTCGGCCATGGCAAGGATACCCGAGGCATTGGGCAGCGGCAGATCGTTTTCCAGGATCGACTTCATCCGTGGCAGGAAAATCCATTGCAGCCATTGCTCGAAGTCCAGGGTATCGACCGCGAACGGCTCGACGCTGGCCAGCGCTTCTGCCGATGGCGAAACGCTGCTCCACCAGCCCTGGACTCGCAACTCGCGCTCGATCAGCAGCAATTGATCGGCAATCTGAGGAAACCGCGTGTCCATCAGAGCGCAACCTTGGCTTTCTGACGGGCCAGTGCCGCGCCGGCAGCGTCGCCTTGTTTCTCACGGGCCTGGGCGATCAATTCCCACAGGCTGGCCTGAAGTGCCGGACGCCCGCTGGTGAAAGTCAGGCCGCGACGGGCGAGCTGTTCGGCTTGCGGCGCGTCGCCCT
This sequence comes from Pseudomonas sp. SMN5, assembly GCF_052041925.1. Lineage (NCBI taxonomy): Bacteria > Pseudomonadati > Pseudomonadota > Gammaproteobacteria > Pseudomonadales > Pseudomonadaceae > Pseudomonas > Pseudomonas sp. SMN5. The sequence goes on along the minus strand of NZ_JBKGGX010000020.1, from coordinate 95,976 downwards.
GGGCCATGCGCACCTGGGCCAGGCGATAAAGCACCTGCGGCTCGCGCGGTGCGACACGCTGGGCACGCTCCAGGCTGGAGGACGCACCATTGAGGTCGCCACCGGCCTGTTGCTGTTGGGCCGTGGTCAGTAACGCCAGGACCGGGCCATCGAGTTGCTCATCGGCGGACAAGCCACCCGAACTGGCGGGCGGGATACTGCTCGGCGTCGATGGCATGCTGTAGCTGCCTTGATCGATCGGCGAGGTCTCGATCGGTCCCGGGGTGATCGGGCCAGGCGTGATCGGGCCCGGAGTAATCGGTGTGCTGCTGATCGGTGCCGACGTCGCGGCACCGCCGCCAGGCACCATCACCACTACACCGCTGTCGCCCTGCGGGATCGCCTGGGCCTGGTTTTGCGCCGGGCGTTTCACGGTCGTCTGGCGGAAACCGCCATTGGCCGAGATCCACTCGCTATTGGAAACCGCGGTACCGGAATCAACGACCGGAATCGACCCGCGCTGTACGGTAGAGCAGCCACTGAGCAAAGCCACGGCCGTTACCGCTGGAATCAACCACTTGTTCACGTGAAACCCTCTTTGCTTAATTCATCCAGTCCTTGACCCAATCCATCACCGACTCGGCGGGATTCTGGCCCCCGCAGGCTGCGCCGGGAGGTGGCTCGCTGCCGCGAATATACGGCATCTGCACGGCGCCCGGGCAGTTGGCGTCGGAACCTTGTCCGGTGCGCGAGTCGACCCAGGCCTGGACGATGTTGTCCGGTTGCGGCATGTCCAGTGGCAACGGGTCGGCCTTGCGCATGAAACTGGTCCAGACCTGCAGCGCTCCGGTGGCGCCGGTGAACGGGGTCTTGCCATTGTCATCACGTCCAAGCCAGACCACCGCCAGCAGATCCTGGCTGAAACCGGCGAACCAGCTGTCGCGCGAGTCGTTACTGGTACCGGTCTTGCCCGCCAGGGTCAGGGTCCGGGGCAGCACGTTATAGACCGAGCTGCCGGTGCCCTCACGCATGACGCGCTGCATGGCACTCTGGATCAAATAGATGGAGCCAGGATCGAAACGCTGCTGGATCTGGAACGGGTAACGCTTGAGCGGCTCGCCGTCGGCAGTGAGCACGCTACGGATCCCGCGCATCGGCGTATTGAATCCGCCGTTGGCCAGGGTCTGGTACATGGCCGCCACTTCAATCGGCGTAAGGCCTCCGGCCCCCAGGAGCATTGATGGGAACGCCGGCAGCTCGCGGCTTACCCCCAGGCGCGCCACGGTCTTGAGCACATTCGGCACGCCGACTTCCAGCCCGAGGCGGGCCGTTGAGAGGTTGTAGGAATGCGCCAACCCCTGGTACAGGAACACCGTGCCGTGGGAGCGACGATCATAGTTCTGCGGCTTCCACACCTGGCCGTCCGCGCCCTTGACCGAGAACATCTCGTCCGAAAGCCAACTGGTCAGTGTGTACTGGCTGGGTTTTTCCAGTGCGGTGAGGTACACCGCCGGCTTGATCAGCGAGCCGATCGGGCGGACGGCATCCAGGGCCCGGTTGAAGCCGGCGAAACTGGCCTGGCGACTGCCGATCATGGCCTGGACTTCACCGGTTTCGGGATTGGTCACCACCATGGCGGCTTCGACTTCATCGGCGCCTTTGCGTGCGCCGAGGCGCTTGAAAGTGTCCTCGACCGAGGCCTCGGCCTTCATTTGCAGGATCGGATCGAAGCTGGTGAAGATCCGCAGGCCTTCTTCGGTCAAGTCTTCGTCGCGATAGTCTTCACGCAACTGGCGCTTGACCAGGTCCATGAAACCCGGAAACGAGCTGTCCGCCAGGCTGCCCCGCTTGGTCACGCCCAGCGGCATCTTCTTCGCCGCTTCGACTTGCTCGGCAGTCGCCACGCCTTGCTGTTGCAGCAGGTCGAGCACCAGATTGCGCCGTTCGAGGGCACGCTCCGGATAACGCCGTGGATTATAGGAAGACGGCCCCTTGACCATGCCCACCAGCAACGCCACTTGATGCAGCTTGAGTTCCGACAGCGGCTGGCTGAAGAAGAACTGGCTGGCGAGGCCGAAACCGTGCACGGCGCGCTGGCCGTCCTGGCCGATAAAGACCTCGTTGAGGTACGCCTCCAGGATCTCCTGCTTGTCGTAGTGCAGTTCCAGCAGCAGCGCCATCATGGCTTCGGTGAGCTTGCGGGTGAGGCTGCGTTCGTTGGTCAGGTAGAAGTTCTTGACCAACTGTTGGGTCAGGGTACTGCCGCCCTGGCGCATATGACCGGAGGACGTATTGACCCAGACCGCCCGGGCAATCGACTTGGGCGAAACACCGAAGTGATGATAGAAGTCGCGGTCTTCGACGGTGATTAGCGTATCGAGCAGGAACGGCGGTACCTGGTCGATCTTGATCAGGATCCGGTCCTCGAGGTTCTTGGGGTACAGGCCACCGATCAACAGTGGTTCGAGGCGCACCACCGACAGGCTGGCGTTGTTGGCGCCCGTCAGCGCCGCCACGTAATCACCGGAAAAACGCACTCGCACCTGCTGCGCCTGTTCCATGCCTTCATAGAACTGGAAGCCGCGGGTATTGAGATCGACGGTATTGCCATTGACCGAAGCTGCACCGGGACCATTGGCCACGCTTTCACGGCGATAGCCCAAGGCATCGAGTTCGGTCAGGAAATCGTCGCGGCTCAGCTTTTGTCCGACGAACAGCTCCAACGGCCTGGCATAGACCTTGGCCGGAATCGTCCAGCGCTTGCCGGAGAATTTTTCCTGGACCACCGCATCGAGGTAGACCGCAAATCCGGCGAGCACGACAAGGCCAACCAGGCTCAGTTTAAGGGCCCAGCCCAACCAGGGCCGCAGGCGGCTGGCGGGTGGTTTCTTGGGGGTACGGGGGGATCGGGTACGAGTCATGGCGGCGGATTATACGCACTTTGTCGTGGTTCAACATGAGGCGGGCAAGGTTTGCGTTAACCTCGCTTGTCGCCATAATGACCGCCTCGAATTCTCCAGACTCTGAAGGACCGCCCGTGAGCCAATCCCTGATCGCTGCCCTGCAAAACCCGGCCCTCTACCCGCATCCCGTAGAAGGGTTCCAGGTCATCGAAACCCATATTTCCTGGGTGGTGCTCACCGGACCCTACGCTTATAAAATCAAGAAGCCGGCCAACTTCGGCTTTCTCGATTTCACCAGTCTGGAGGCGCGCCGGCATTTCTGTGGCGAAGAGCTGCGCCTGAACCAGCGCCTGACCCAGGACCTGTATCTGGAGGTGTTACCGATCACCGGCAGTGTCGAAGCGCCGCAACTGGGTGGCGACGGGCCGGCCATCGAATACGCGCTGAAGATGCGGCAATTTCCGCAGAGCCAGATGCTCAGCACGCTTCAGGCTAATGGCGAGCTGACCACCGCGCATGTCGACGAGATGGCCGAGCAGATCGCCCGATTCCACCTCGCCACGCCCCAGGTACCCGCCGAGCATGCCGCCGGCACGCCGCAAAGCGTGATGGCGCCGGTGCTGCAGAACTTCGAACAGATTCTTCCGTTTCTCAGCGACAAGGCCGACCTGTTGCAGCTCGAAGCGCTGCAAGCCTGGGCCGAGAGCAGTTTTGAACGCCTCAAGCCACTCTTCAACCAACGCAAGGCTGAAGGATTTATCCGCGAATGCCACGGCGATATCCACTTGGGCAATATCACCGTGATCGACGGCAAGGTGGTCATTTTTGACTGCATCGAGTTCAACGAACCGTTCCGCTTCACCGACGTCTACGCCGATACCGCATTCCTGGCGATGGACCTGGAAGACCGTGGCCTCAAATCCCTGGCCCGGCGCTTCGTCAGCCAGTACCTGGAACTGACCGGGGACTACCAGGGCCTGGAACTGCTGAACTTCTATAAAGCCTATCGCGCCCTCGTCCGCGCCAAGATCGCGCTGTTCAGCATGCCCGCCGAGGCCGATCCGGTGCAGCGCGCCACGACCCTGCGCCAGTACCGCAACTACGCCAACCTCGCGGAAAGCTACAGCACCATCCCTTCACGCCTGCTGGCGATCACCCACGGCGTTTCGGCCGTCGGTAAAAGCCATGTCGCGATGCGCCTGGTGGAAGCACTGGGCGCAATCCGCCTGCGTTCGGACGTGGAACGCAAGCGCCTGTTCGGTGAACAACAGGTGGCTAACGAGCCACAAGCCGGCATTTATAGCAACGATGCCAGCAGCGCCACCTACGCTCGCCTGCATGAAGTCGCCGAGGTGATTCTGCGCGCCGGGTTTCCGGTGGTGATCGATGCCACCTACCTCAAGCGAGACCAACGCGACGCCGCCGCGAAGATCGCCGAAGCCACGGGGGCTCCGTTCCTTATCCTGGATTGCGACGCTCCACAAGCCGTCATCGAAAGCCGTCTCGCGCAGCGCCAGGCTGATCAGAAAGACCCGTCCGATGCGAATCTGGCTGTGATCGCCGCCCAACAGTCCAGCCGCGAAGCCCTCACGCCGGCGGAGATCCTTTGCAGTAAACGTGTGCAGACCAATGAAAGCGGGACTCTCGACGTGGTCGTCGCGCAAATCCGTCAACGCCTGCCGGGCCTGTAGATAAATATCTCGACCGTGAAGCGACGCCCGGCTTCACGGTCGCCAAATAGTGGCACTATACTGGCGTCATAAAACCAACAGGTGCTATGACATGAGCCATCCCAAGAATCTCAACACTCCGCTTTACGCCTTGCTGCGCAAAGACGATATCGCAGGCTTCAACAGTGAACGCCCCCAAGGCCCGGTCGACCTGAGCGGCGGCGATTTCCGTGGCCTCGATCTGCGGGAACTGAACGCAGACGATGTCGATTTCAGCGACGCCTACTTCCGTTCCGCCGACCTGCGTGGCATCGATTTTCGCAAGTCATCCCTGGAAGGCGCGAGTCTGGCCCATGCACAGATCTCCGGCGCTTACTTCCCGCCGGAGCTATCGGCCGACGAGATCCTGATGTCGATGAACTTCGGCACCCGGCTGCGCTACCGCACCCGCTAACGTCACACGGGACCACCCAAGGCTGACTTGGCGTCGTACACACCGATCTCCAGCGCCCCCGCCTGCGCTGGATGATGAGTGCTGTCGCCCTCTGCTTCTCCATCGTGCGTAATGCATTAGAAGCTTTTGCGTTAAATCCCACCAAAGAATCACGCTTTTCCTACTGACCGCTACACTGCTCAGAGGCTTGCCCATTGCACCAGTCGGCCGTCGCAAGGAGGCTCGATGAATGATGAACTGCAACACCTGAAAAACCTGGGCAAGACGTCGGCCCAGTGGCTGCACGCCGTGGGTATCCACAGCGCTTCGGATTTGCGCCGCCTCGGTGCCGTTGACGCCTACCGCGCCGTGCGTACCCGCGGTTTCCGGGCGTCCAAGGTTTTGCTGTACGCAATCGAAGGCGCGTTGATGGATGTGCACTGGAACGACATTCCCGCTGAACGCAAGGAAGCCTTGAACAAACAGTTGGAAGCTATTTCAACGCGGCACAAAGCCTGACACAGCGGGTTGCGCCGCTGATGTTTCGAATAAATCACCAAACAATGTTTGACATGGAAATGAGAATCGCTATGATTACCACATCCGGTCGCGAGACTGGTCGATATTTGAACAGGCCTTGGTTCGGACTTTCAGATATCTCCTCATCAGGCTAATCACGGTTATTCGACCCGGCTCTTGCCGGGTCTTTTTTTGCTTGCAGGAAATCTTTGTAAGAAACCTTTGTAAGAAACCAGGGGGGGGCACGGAATCGCCAGGACGGATATCCTCCACCAGCGTATCCATTTTTTTGACCTTCAGGCCTGCCTCTGGGGGGCGAGCCTGCTCGCGCCATAGCGCAGTTCCAATCACTGTGTTGTCGGTTGCCCCACCGCCTTCGCGAGCCGGCTCGCTCCCGGAGAGGGTTCATTCAACATAAGCACGAGACACCTATGAAATTTCTGTGCACCAGCGCCGAACTGCCCGACAACAAAAGTCGCGGTTTCGACTTGGATGGGCGCAAGGTGCTGGCCGTACGGCGCGCAGGCCAGGCCTACGTCTATCTCAATCGCTGCCCGCACCGTGGCGTACCGCTGGAGTGGCAGCCCGACCAATTCCTCGACCCCAGCGCCAGCCTGATCCAGTGCGCTACCCATGGCGCCCTGTTTTTGATCGGAAACGGTGAATGCGTGGCCGGCCCCTGTGCCGGTCAGTTTTTGGCTGTGCTAGACAGTCGGGAGGACGAGCAAGGCATCTGGGTCGAGCTGTAGCGGTTCGAGCAGCACTGGCAGCGGACGGTCCACCCGCATTTGCTCGGGCGTCAACGTCACCCCGTAGGCCAGCACCTCAACGCCCGCCGCCACCGCTTCGCGCAGCGCGGCCGCGTACATCGGGTCGATCTCTTCTGCCGGGCGAACCGCGTCGATGCCGCTCAGATTCACACAGTACAACTGCACTGCCCGCACGCCCTCCCGCGCCAGGCAGGCAAGCTCCCTCAGATGCCTGGCGCCGCGCAGAGTCACCGCATCAGGAAACGCCGCCACGTTGGTGCCATCAAAGCCCAGGGTGACGCTTTTGACTTCGACCCAGGCCGACCCATGCGGGTAATCCAGGCGAAAATCGATACGACTGTTTTCCTGACCGTAAGCCACTTCTCGCTTGAGCAAGGTGAACCCGTTCAGCTCACTGATGACCCCATTGCGCAACGCTTCCTCGACCAGCGCATTAGCCCGTGCGGTGTTGATGCACGCCAGGCGCCCTTGAGGGGTCTGGCCTATTTCCCAGGTGCCGGGCAACTTGCGCTTGGGGTCGTTGGAGCGGCTGAACCAGACGCGTGCGCCCTCTGCCATGCAATTGAGCATCGAACCGGTGTTCGGACAGTGAATAGTGAGCAATTCGCCATGAACGGTCTCGATATCCGCTAGAAAACGCTTGTAACGGCGAATCAGGCGGCCTTCCTCCAACTCGGGTGAGAAACGCATCAGCCTTTCCAACTCCGCAGCCCGCGCTCGATTCGCCCCACCGCTTCCTGTAGCCGCGCCAGGTTCTGGGTATAGGCGAAACGCACATGATGGCTGGCCTGATGGCGGCCAAAGTCCAGGCCTGGGGTGAAGGCCACATGTTCGGTTTCCAGGAAATGCTGGCAAAACGCAAAGGCGTCGCCGCCGAACGCACTGATGTCGGCATACAGGTAGAACGCCCCTTCCGGCTCCACCGCGATGCCGAAGCCCAACTCACGCAACGCCGGCAGCAGAAAATCGCGACGCAGGGCGAACTCGGCCCGGCGCTGCTCGAAGATTTCAATGGTGGCGGGTTCGAAACAGGCCAATGCCGCATGCTGGGCCATGCTCGGTGCGCTGATATAAAGGTTCTGCGCCAGCTTCTCCAGCTCGCCGACGGCGGCCGAAGGGGCCACCAGCCAGCCAAGCCGCCAGCCGGTCATGCCGAAATATTTGGAAAAGCTGTTGAGGACAAAGGCGTCGTTATCGACCTCCAGCACGCTGGTGGCGTCGGTGCCGTAGGTCAGGCCATGGTAGATCTCATCCACCACCAGGTGGCCGTTGTGCCCCCTGATGGCCCTGGACAGGCCCGCCAGCTCGTCCCGGCTCAGAATCGTCCCGGTCGGGTTGGCCGGCGACGCCACCAGCGCGCCGACGGTGTCCTGGTCCCAGTAGCGGTTCACCAAGTCCGGCGTCAGTTGATAGCGCACGTCCGGCCCCACTGGCACCAGTTGCGCCGCGCCTTCCACCAGGCGCAGGAAATGTCGGTTGCATGGGTAACCGGGGTCGGCCAGTAGCCAATGTTTGCCCGGGTCCACCAGCAGCGCACTGGCCAGCAGCAGTGCACCGGAACCGCCGGGCGTCACCAGAATGCGCCGGGGATCGATGTCGACGCCATAGCGTTGCTGGTAGAAGCCGGCGATGGCCTCGCGCAGCTCCGGAATGCCGCGAGCCGCGGTGTAACGGGTCTTGCCCGCTGCCAGCGCCGCCTGGCCGGCCCGGATGATCGGCTCGGCGGTGGTGAAGTCCGGCTCGCCGATCTCTAGGTGGATGACGTCATGCCCCGCCGCCTGCAGTTCATTGGCCCGGGCCAGCAGCGCCATCACATGGAAAGGTTCGATGGCGCGGCTACGCGCGCTGTAGGGCTGAGCCATTGGCCTTCCTTCAACATAAAAAGAATCGATTCTACCCAACTCAGTGGCCGGTGCGGGAACGAGCGCGAACCTTGGGAGGTCTGAGCCGGTGGATTACTGGAAATGACTCCGGCGATTGACCCAGGCTTGACTAGAATCAAGCATTGAGCACGGTTGCATCCACACCGAACCAGACCCGGCCATGTGTCACAAAGCCCCGCCCGCCGCAGGCTCGACAACCGGGAGTAGCGCGGCCCGATTTGATCTGGTAAGTTCGCCCGCTTGCAGCCGCAGGGCCGGCAGGTGTCGGTGATGGAGCAATCCTGCGTTGGATTACAAGAGTAGAGGCGGTCCATTCATGCCCACCCAAGCAAAGCAGAATCAAAATCAGTCGCTCAGCGGGTTTGAGCCTTACGTCCCGCAAGCCGGCGAAGAATACATGGGCGCCCCCATGCGCGCGCACTTCACCAAGATCCTGAACAAGTGGAAACAGGACTTGATGCAGGAAGTCGACCGCACCGTGGATCACATGAAAGACGAAGCGGCCAACTTCCCTGACCCGGCCGACCGTGCCAGCCAGGAAGAGGAGTTCAGCCTCGAACTGCGCGCCCGTGACCGTGAGCGCAAGCTCATCAAGAAAATCGACAAGACCCTGCAACTGATCGAAGACGAAGAATACGGTTGGTGCGAGTCCTGCGGCATCGAAATCGGCATCCGCCGCCTCGAAGCCCGTCCAACCTCCGACCTGTGCATCGACTGCAAGACCCTGGCGGAAATCAAGGAAAAACAGGTCGGCAAGTAAATCGCCTGGGCTGTCACGAAAACGGAGCGTTCATACGCTCCGTTTTTTGTTTACAGGACTTGGCACATCCTCTGAATGCCAACCCCTGTGGGAGCGAGCTTGCTCGCGATTACGCAGTATCAGCCAGCATTGTTGGGACTGACACACCGCTATCGCGAGCAAGCTCGCTCCCACAGGAATCTGTCTCGTCATCGACGTTCTGTGTATCCGTTGCCCTGAACCAGTAACATTCTTCCTATGACCGCAACCTCCTCCTATATCGGCCGCTTCGCCCCCACCCCCAGTGGCCACCTGCATTTCGGCTCGCTGGTCGCCGCGCTGGCGTCGTACCTGGATGCCCGAGCCGTAGGTGGGCGTTGGTTGCTGCGCATGGAAGACCTCGACCCGCCTCGGGAAGAACCGGGTGCGCAAGCGGCGATCCTCAAAGCCCTGGAGAGCTACGGGTTTGAATGGGATGGCGAGATGGTGCGCCAGAGCGATCGTCATGAGGCGTACGCTCAAGTCATCGACCGGCTGCTCAGCCAGGGCCTGGCCTACGCCTGCACCTGTTCGCGCAAGCAACTGGAAGCGTACCAGGGAGTTTATCCGGGGCTGTGCCGCAACGCCGGGCACAGTACCGAAGACGCAGCCATCCGCCTGCGGGTGCCTGAACTGCAATACCACTTTAAAGACCGGGTCCAGGGTGAATATCGCCAGCACCTGGGCCGCGAGGCCGGGGATTTCGTGATCCGCCGGCGCGACGGGCTCTATGCTTACCAACTGGCGGTGGTACTGGACGACGCCTGGCAAGGGGTGACCGATATCGTGCGCGGCGCCGACCTGCTGGATTCCACGCCGCGTCAGCTATACCTGCAAGAACTGCTCGGGCTGCCACAACCGCGCTACCTGCACGTGCCATTGATCACCCAGCCGGACGGGCAAAAACTGGGCAAGTCCTATCGCTCGCCACCGCTGCAAGCCGATCAGGCAACGCCCCTGCTGCTGCGGGCCTTGCGTGCGCTGGGGCAGCAACCGGGCCCGGAACTGGCCGACGCCAGCCCGCCGGAGCTGCTGGCCTGGGGCATCCACCACTGGGATGTGGCCGGGATCCCGCGCACACTGAGCCTGCCCGAGGCGCAAATACGTTGACGGCCCTTGCAGCTTGGCGCCCATCCGTTACCATCGCCGCACGTTTTCGGGCACGTGCATAAACAAGAGAGGCCGGGATGTACATCTATCGCTTGGTCCTGCTCCTGGTAGTGGGGATTTACCTGTTCTCCCCGGCCATCATGGACTGGTGGATCGATGCCACGGGTGCCTGGTACCGCCCGTATCTGCTCTGGCTGATCCTGATTGTCGTGACCTTCATCCTGCAGAGCCAAAAAGATGCCGATGAGCTTTAGCCTGACCCAGATGATCCTGATCAGCGCCGCCTACCTGGCGGTGCTGTTCAGCGTGGCCTGGATCAGCGAACGAGGCATGATCCCCCGGGCGATCATCCGTCACCCGCTGACCTACACCCTGTCGCTGGGGGTCTACGCCAGCGCCTGGGCGTTCTACGGCACGGTCGGGCTGGCCTATCAGTACGGTTATGGCTTCCTGTCCAGTTACCTCGGGGTGTCGGGCGCGTTCCTGCTGGCACCAGTGCTGCTCTACCCGATCCTGAAAATCACTCGCACTTACCAGCTGTCGTCCCTGGCCGACCTGTTCGCGTTCCGCTTTCGCAGCACCTGGGCCGGCGCGCTGACCACGATTTTCATGCTGGTCGGAGTATTGCCTTTGCTGGCTCTGCAAATCCAGGCCGTGGCCGACTCCATCAGCATCCTGACCCGCGAACCGGTACAGCACCGAGTGGCCCTGAGCTTCTGCGCGCTGATCATCCTGTTCACGATCTTCTTCGGTTCCCGGCACATTGCTACCCGGGAAAAGCACGAAGGCCTGGTGTTCGCCATTGCGTTTGAATCGGTGATCAAGTTGATCGCCATTGGCGGCGTCGGCCTTTATGCCTTGTACGGCGTATTCGACGGCCCGCAGCAACTGGAATTGTGGCTACTGCAAAACCAGACCGCCCTCGCCGCCCTGCACACACCCTTACAGGAAGGCCCGTGGCGTACGTTGCTGCTGGTGTTCTTCGCCTCGGCGATCGTCATGCCGCACATGTACCACATGACGTTCACCGAAAACCTCAACCCGCGCTCGCTGGTGAGCGCGAGCTGGGGCTTGCCGCTGTTCCTGCTGCTGATGAGCCTGGCGGTGCCACTGATTCTGTGGGCCGGCCTGAAGCTGGGGGCCAGTACCAATCCGGAATACTTCACCTTGGGCATCGGCATCGCCGCCAACAGCCAGGCATTGGCGTTGCTCGCCTACGTTGGCGGCCTTTCGGCGGCCAGCGGGCTGATCATCGTCACCACCCTGGCGCTGTCGGGCATGGCCCTCAACCACCTGGTGCTGCCGCTCTATCAGCCACCGGCCGAGGGCAATATCTATCGCTGGTTGAAATGGACCCGGCGGGCGCTGATCGTCGCGATCATCATGGCCGGCTACGGGTTCTACCTGATGCTGGGTGACGGCCAGGACCTGGCCAACCTGGGCATCGTCGCGTTCGTTGCCACCTTGCAATTTCTCCCTGGTGTGCTGTCAGTGCTGTATTGGCCGACTGCCAACCGCCGCGGCTTCATCGCCGGCCTGTTGGCGGGAATCCTGGTGTGGCTGGTGGCGATGCTGTTGCCGCTGATGGGCAATCTGCAGGGTTTCTATATTCCGCTGTTGAACATGATCTACGTGCTCGACGACACCAGCTGGCACATGGCAGCCATCGCCTCGCTGGCGGCGAACGTGCTGATGTTCACGCTGATTTCGCTGTTCACCAACGCCAGCAGCGAGGAGGCCAGCGCTGCCGAGGCTTGCGCGGTGGACAACGTCCGTCGCCCACAGCGCCGCGAGCTGCACGCCGCCTCGCCCCAGGAGTTCGCCACGCAACTGGCCAAGCCATTGGGTGCCAAGGCCGCGCAAAAGGAAGTCGAACAGGCCCTGCGCGACCTCTACCTGCCCTTCGATGAACGCCGCCCCTATGCCCTGCGTCGCCTGCGCGACCGGATCGAAGCCAACCTGTCCGGCCTGATGGGCCCCAGCGTGGCCCAGGACATGGTCGAGACATTCCTGCCGTACAAAGCCGGAGGTGAGAACTATGTCACCGAAGACATCCATTTCATCGAAAGCCGTCTCGAGGACTATCACTCGCGCCTCACCGGCCTGGCCGCCGAACTCGATGCCTTGCGCCGCTACCATCGCCAGACGTTGCAGGAACTGCCAATGGGCGTCTGCTCCCTGGCCAAGGACCAGGAAATCCTGATGTGGAACAAGGCCATGGAAGAGCTGACCGGGATCGCCGCCCAGCGTGTGGTCGGTTCGCGCCTGAGCACCCTGGGCGAACCATGGAAAGGCCTGCTGCAAGGCTTCATCAATCTGCCGGACGAGCACTTGCACAAACAACACCTGGCCATCGACGGCCAGACGCGCTGGCTCAACCTGCACAAGGCCGCCATCGACGAGCCGCTGGCGCCGGGTAACAGCGGCCTGGTGCTGCTGGTCGAGGACCTGACCGATACTCAGATGCTCGAAGACAAGCTGGTGCATTCCGAGCGCCTGGCGAGCATCGGCCGGCTGGCCGCCGGGGTGGCTCATGAAATCGGCAACCCGATCACCGGCATCGCCTGCCTGGCGCAGAACCTGCGCGAAGAGCGCGAAGACGACGGCGAGCTGACGGAAATCAGCAGCCAGATCCTTGAGCAGACTCGCCGGGTATCGCGCATTGTTCAGTCGCTGATGAGCTTTGCCCACGCCGGCGGCCACCAGCACAACGACGAGCCCGTCTGTCTGGCCGAGGTGGCCCAGGATGCCATTGGTCTGCTGGCCCTTAACCGGCGCAATTTCGAGGTGCAATTCTTCAACCTGTGCGACCCGGAGCATTGGGTCGACGGCGACCCCCAGCGGCTCGCCCAGGTGCTGATCAACCTGCTCTCCAATGCCCGCGATGCCTCGCCGGCCGGCAGCGCGGTACGGGTCAGGAGCGAAGCCAGCGAACACACGATCGACCTGATCGTGGAGGACGAAGGCAGCGGTATTCCACAGAACATCATGGACCGACTGTTCGAACCTTTCTTTACCACCAAGGATCCTGGCGAAGGCACCGGTCTGGGCCTCGCACTGGTCTATTCCATCGTTGAAGAGCATTATGGACAAATCACCATCGACAGCCCGGCCGATGTTCAGGGCCAACGCGGCACCCGTATACGGGTCACCTTGCCGCGTCATGTCGAAGCGACGTCCGCTGTGAACTGAGACCGTCGAGAGAATCGAATCAATGCCGCACATTTTGATCGTCGAAGACGAAACAATTATCCGCTCCGCCTTGCGCCGCCTGCTGGAACGCAACCAGTATCAGGTCAGCGAAGCTGGATCCGTGCAGGAAGCACAAGAGCGTTTCAGCATCCCAACGTTTGACCTGATCGTCAGTGACCTGCGCCTGCCCGGCGCGCCCGGGACCGAGCTGATCAAGCTCGGCCAGGGCACACCGGTGCTGATCATGACCAGTTACGCCAGCCTGCGCTCGGCGGTCGACTCCATGAAAATGGGCGCTGTTGACTACATCGCCAAACCGTTCGACCACGACGAGATGCTCCAGGCAGTAGCTCGCATCCTGCGTGATCGCCAGACGGCGGTAAGCAGCCCGATGGAACCGACGAACGGTAAGGTTGCGGTTGCTACAAAAGCCGGCGCCGGTAACAACAATGGCGAGATCGGCATCATTGGTTCCTGCCCGCCCATGCAGGACCTCTATGGCAAGATCCGCAAGGTCGCTCCGACCGATTCCAATGTGCTGATCCAGGGTGAATCAGGGACCGGTAAAGAGCTGGTCGCACGCGCCCTGCACAACCTGTCGCGCCGAGCCAAGGCGCCGATGATCTCGGTGAACTGCGCGGCCATCCCGGAAAGCCTGATCGAGTCCGAACTGTTCGGCCACGAGAAAGGCGCTTTCACCGGTGCCAGCGCCGGACGCGCCGGGCTGGTGGAGGCGGCGGACGGCGGCACGCTGTTTCTCGATGAGATCGGCGAGTTGCCGCTGGAAGCCCAGGCGCGTTTGCTGCGGGTACTCCAGGAAGGTGAAATCCGTCGGGTCGGGTCGGTGCAGTCGCAGAAAGTCGACGTCCGTCTGATTGCGGCGACCCACCGCGATCTCAAGAACCTGGCGAAGATCGGCCAGTTCCGCGAAGACTTGTACTACCGCCTGCACGTGATTGCCTTGAAACTCCCGGCCCTGCGCGAGCGTGGCGCGGACGTCAACGAAATCGCCCAGGCCTTCCTTGCGCGCCAGAGCGCAAGGGTCAACCGCACCGACCTCAAATTCGCCCCGGACGCCGAGCAGGCGATTCGGCATTACAGCTGGCCGGGTAACGTCCGGGAGTTGGAGAACGCGGTGGAACGGGCGGTTATCCTGTGCGAGAGCCCGGAAATTTCCGCCGACCTGCTGGGCATCGATATCGAGCTGGGCGACCTGGACGACGAAGAATTCATCGGCCTGGCTCCGCAACAGGCTGGCAGCGCCAACAACACCAGCCACGAACCCACCGAGGACTTGTCCCTGGAGGATTACTTCCAACATTTCGTCCTGGAACATCAGGACCACATGACCGAGACCGAACTGGCCCGCAAGCTGGGCGTGAGCCGCAAGTGCCTGTGGGAGCGTCGCCAACGCCTGGGCATCCCTCGGCGTAAGACCGGCGTCGCCAGCGAAAGCTGAGATTACTGTGGGAGCGAGCCTGCTCGCGATGACGCCAGATCAGTCACACCTGCTGTGACAGGTACACCGCTATCGCGAGCAGGCTCGCTCCCACAGGGTTACCAGGTCGTAACGTCATCAATGTGAAAAAACTGTTACCTCAGTTTTTTCACGTAACAGAAGCCGGGGTTTACGGTAACGAAACCCCGGCTTTTTTTCGCCTCGGAAAAATGGCTATAACGATAGAACCCCCGGTTTTGCGGGGCCGGGCAAAAGTTGGCACGCACCCTGCTATAGCTTTGGTACAAGAACAATAACAAGCAATGCAAAAGACAATAAAAATAAGACGAATCGACTCACGCACAATAAAAACAAGACGGCGAGAGGCGCAGCTAACTGATTCTTTTGGAGAGGCGTTGTATTTGGGGCTTGCCCCACGACCAGGCCGAGAACAATAAAACTGTCTTAAGACAGGTGCCTGAACTGGTTGGATCGATTGATCACTGCAACACAGCGACCAAAGCAATCCGTTTGCTCTTGGCTCCCGATTGGGAGGGTCACGTAGGAAACTTCGTGGCGCGGGCACTCAACAAAAACAAGAAGCCCGAAAACCATAATAAAAACAGAGCACGCAACTAATTCTGGGGGAGCTTCGGCTCCCCTTGTGGTTTCTGCGATTCCAGCCTGCAGTCCTACAAGGCTTGCCGCTTAAAGCTTGCAGCTCAAAGCTGCCGTGTCCTACACCATCCCTCCACTAAATGCTAGAATCCCCGCCCATCATGCGGTCATTCTTCGTTTTGGCCGAACATTCCTTCAAACAGTGCATCCCATGCTGAAGAAGCTGTTCCAGTCATTCCGTTCTCCCTTGCGTCGTACGCAACACATTCGCAGCACGCCTGAAGTGCTCAACAGCGGCCAGCATTCCCTGCAAAAGGCCCAGTTCAGCCGTTATGCGGTGAACATCGTCGAACGCCTGCAGAGCGCCGGCTACCAGGCGTACCTGGTCGGCGGATGCGTGCGCGACATGCTGCTCAACATCACCCCTAAGGATTTCGACGTCGCCACCAGCGCCACGCCGGAGCAGATACGGGCCGAATTTCGCAACGCACGGATTATTGGCCGGCGCTTCAAGCTGGTCCACATCCACTTCGGTCGTGAAATCATCGAAGTGGCTACCTTCCGCGCCAATCATCCGCAAAACGATGAAGAGGAAGACAGCAACCAGTCTTCGCGCAACGAGAGCGGCCGTATCCTGCGCGACAACGTCTACGGCACGCTGGAAGAGGACGCGCAGCGCCGCGACTTCACCATCAACGCGCTGTATTACGATCCAGTGAGCGAGCGTATTCTCGATTACGCCAATGGCGTACACGACATCCGTAATCACTTGATCCGCCTGATCGGCGATCCCAAGCAGCGTTACCAGGAAGACCCGGTGCGGATGCTGCGGGCCGTGCGCTTTGCCGCCAAGCTGGACTTCGGCATCGAAAAACACAGCGCCGCGCCGATTCGCGAACTGGCACCGATGCTGCGGGAAATCCCTTCGGCACGGCTGTTCGAGGAAGTGCTCAAGCTGTTCCTGTCGGGCAACGCAGCGGACACCTTCGAAATGCTGGTCGATCTGCAACTGTTCGACCCGCTGTTCCCGGCCAGTGCCGAGGCGCTGGAGCACAACCCGACCTACACCCACACCCTGATCAGCGAAGCGCTGATCAACACCGACCTGCGCATCAAGCAGAACAAGCCGGTGACCCCGGCGTTCCTGTTTGCCGCCCTGCTCTGGCCGGCCCTGCCAGCCCGGGTGCTGCGCCTGCAGGACCGAGGCATGCCGCCGATCCCGGCGATGCAGGAAGCCGCCCACGAATTGATCGCAGAACAGTGCCAGCGCATCGCAATTCCAAAGCGCTTCACAATGCCGATCCGCGAGATCTGGGACATGCAGGAGCGCCTGCCACGGCGCAGCGGCAAGCGCGCCGACCTGCTGCTGGACAACCCACGTTTCCGTGCCGGCTATGACTTCCTGCTGCTGCGCGAAAGCGCCGGCGAACAGACCGACGGCCTGGGCGAATGGTGGACCGATTACCAGGACGCCAACGACAGCGAGCGCCGCGAGATGATTCGTGAACTCAGCGGCAAGGACGACGGTGCCAGCGGCCCGCGCAAGCGCCGTCGCAGCAGCGGAGCCAAGCGCAAACGTGCCGGTGCATCGAGCGATTCGGGCGAATAACCGATGGAACGCGTCTACATCGGCATGGGCAGCAACCTGGCCGAACCCGCCGAACAACTGCGCAGCGCCCTCCAGGCCTTGGCGCAATTGCCCGACACCCGACTGGCGGGCGTTTCGGCGTTTTATCAAAGCGACTCCCTGCTGCCGGGTCAACCGCGCTATACCAATGCCGTAGCGGCATTGGACAGTCAACTGGCCCCCCTGGCCCTGCTCGATGCGCTGCAAGCCATCGAAACCGGACAAGGCCGCGAGCGCCTGGAGCGCTGGGGCCCACGGACCCTGGACCTGGACATCCTGCTGTTCGGCGAGCGCCTGATCGATGAACCGCGCCTGAAAGTCCCGCATTACCACATGCAGGCCCGGGCTTTCGTACTCTATCCACTGGCGGAACTGGCCCCCGCCGGCCTGCGCCTGGCCGATGGGCGCCTGCTCAAGGACATGCTGGCCGCGTGCCCGTTCGAAGGCCTGGAGCGCCTGCCCCCTCTCTGACGCAGTCCATCCCTTGTGGGAGCGAGCCTGCTCGCGATAGCGGTATATCAGTCGACATTCACGTTGACTGGCCTACCGCTACCGCGAGCAGGCTCGCTCCCACAAGCTCCAGTACCGGACGGTCATCTTTAAGACGCCCCCACGGCTGAAACGCATCAGTAACCTCGGTAACACCCGCCGGTAACACATCCAATTGACTTCCCCCGTACTCCTCACGACTATAGGCGTCCCGTTGCCGCCAACGCGGCGTTGAAGGGCGCCATCCAGGCCTTACAAGCACTACACATAGAAGGTGCGCCTGTATACGAACGCCCAATGAGGACTTTTTCATGCCAGCTATTACCCTGACCACGCTGCAAGGTCTCAAGCAAAAAGGTGAAAAGATCACCATGCTGACCTGCTATGACGCAACGTTCGCCCACGCCTGCAACGAGGCGGGTGTCGAAGTGTTGCTGGTGGGCGATTCCCTCGGCATGGTGCTGCAAGGTCACGACAGTACGCTGCCGGTGACCACCGCCGACATGGCCTACCACGTGGCCGCGGTCAAACGCGGTAACACCGATGCACTGATCCTCGCCGACCTGCCATTCATGGCCTACGCCACCCTCGAACAGACCATGAGCAACAGCGCCCAATTGATGCAGGCCGGCGCGCACATGCTCAAGATAGAAGGTGCCTTGTGGCTCGCCGACTCGATCCGGCTGCTGGCCGAGCGCGGCATCCCGGTCTGCGCGCACCTGGGCCTGACGCCGCAAGCGGTGAACGTCCTCGGCGGCTACAAGGTCCAGGGCCGCAATGAAAATCAGGCACGCCAGATGCGCGCCGATGCGATTGCCCTGGAGCAGGCCGGGGCGGCGATGTTGCTGCTCGAATGCGTACCCAGCGAGCTGGCGGAAGAAATTACCCAGGCGGTGAACATCCCGGTGATCGGGATTGGCGCGGGCAGCGCCACCGACGGGCAGGTCCTGGTGCTGCATGACATGCTCGGGCTCTCGATCACCGGTCGCGTGCCCAAGTTCGTGAAGAACTTCATGGCAGGCCAAACCAGCATCCAGGGAGCCCTGGGCGCGTACGTGGCCGAAGTGAAAGCGGCCACCTTCCCTGGCGTCGAACACGGATTTTCCGCATGAACACCGTCAAAACCGTACGCGAACTGCGCGCCGCCGTGGCCCGCGCCCGCGGCGAAGGCAAGCGCATCGCCTTTGTCCCGACCATGGGCAACCTACACAGCGGCCACGTGGCACTGGTGACCAAGGCGGCGCAACGGGCCGACTTCGTGGTGGCGAGCATTTTCGTCAATCCGCTGCAATTCGGTGCCGGCGAAGACCTGGACAAATACCCCCGGACCTTGCCAGCCGACCAGGAGAAACTGCTTCAGGCCGGCTGCCACCTGTTGTTCGCGCCCAGTGTCGAGGAGATGTACCCCGACGGTATGGCCGGGCAAACCCGGGTCAGCGTCCCGCAATTATCCGAAGGCCTGTGCGGCGCCAGCCGACCAGGGCATTTCGAAGGTGTGGCGACGGTGGTCAGCAAGCTGTTCAACATGGTCCAGCCAGACCTGGCGGTGTTCGGTCAGAAAGATTTCCAGCAACTGGCGGTGATCCGCGCACTGGTCCATGACCTGAACATGCCGATCCAGATCATCGGCGAGCCGACCGTACGCGCCGAAGACGGCCTGGCATTATCGTCGCGCAACGGTTTCCTCAGCCAGCAAGAACGCGCCGCCGCACCCGTGCTCTATCGCGGCCTGAGCCAAATCGCCGAAGCCATCCGTCAGGGCCGAAGGGACTTCCCGGCACTGATTGCCGAGCAGCTCAAACAACTGCAAGCCGCCGGCCTGCGTCCCGACTATCTGGAGATCCGTCACGCCCGGACCCTGCGCCCGGCTACGGGCGAGGACCGGGACTTGGTAATCCTGGTGGCAGCCTTCCTGGGCACCACGCGGTTGATCGATAACCTGCATCTGGATCTCGACGCACCCGCCTGACCCCTGCCATCTCCCTGTGGGAGCGAGCCTGCTCCCGATAGCGTCCGCACATTCAAGATGAATGTGACAGACACACCGCCATCGCGAGCAGGCTCGCTCCCACAATTGAAGCAAGTACATCTGCAAGTTACAGGTCGGCTTCAAGGCGCCGCTGCTAACAGCGCCCCGCCCGTCGCCCCCCTTCCAACCCCAATGTATAAAAAAGTACCGGCTTGCGGTCTGACAAAGTCAAGACAGATCGCCACGCGAGGTTTACTGTAGTCGCCCTGCGTGCGGCGATCGTGTCGACGCAGTCTCCGGACGCCCGCCGCAAGCCGCGCCGGAATTTTCGTGTACAAAAAGGTCGTTCAAGTAAAAAGGAAACCCGCAGCGATGGCGTATTACCGAACCCCTCATGACGTGACCGCTCTGCCCGCCTGGCAAGCGCTGAATGACCACCGCAAAGCCATGCAGGATTTCAGCATGCGCGAAGCGTTCAATGCCGATCCGCAGCGTTTCAACCAATTCACCCTGTCGAGCTGTGGCCTGTTTCTCGATTACTCGAAGAACCTGATCACCACCCAGACCCGCGACCTGCTGGTGGGTCTTGCCAACGAAGTCGACCTCAAGGGCGCGATCAAGGCACTGCTCGAAGGCGAGATCATCAACGCCTCGGAGAACCGCCCGGCCCTGCACACCGCCCTGCGCCGTCCAGTGGGGGACAAGCTGCTGGTCAACGGCGTCAACGTGATGCCGGATGTACACAAGGTCCTGAATCAGATCACCGACCTGGTGGGCCGCATTCACGACGGTTTGTGGCGCGGCTACACCGAGAAGCCGATCACCGACGTGGTGAACATCGGCATCGGCGGTTCCTTCCTCGGCCCCGAGCTGGTGTCCGAAGCGCTGTTGTCCTATGCGCAAAAAGGCGTGCGCTGCCATTACCTGGCCAACATCGACGGCAGTGAGTTCCACGAACTGACCATGAAGCTGCGCGCCGAGACCACGCTGTTCATCGTCTCGTCGAAGTCCTTCAACACCCTCGAAACCCTGAAGAACGCCCAGGCCGCCCGCGCCTGGTACCTTGCCCAGGGTGGCTCCGAAGCCGAGCTGTACCGCCACTTCATCGCCGTATCGAGCAATAACGCCGCCGCCGTGGCGTTCGGCATCCGCGAAGAGAACATCTTCCCGATGTGGGACTGGGTTGGCGGGCGTTACTCGCTGTGGTCGGCCATCGGGCTGCCGATCGCGCTCGCCATCGGTATGTCGAACTTCAAGGAATTGCTCTCTGGCGCCTACTCGATGGACCAGCACTTCCAGAGCGCGCCGTTCGAGCAGAACATGCCGGTGCTGCTCGCGCTGCTGGGCGTGTGGTACGGCAATTTCTGGGGCGCGCAAAGCCACGCGATCCTGCCGTACGACCATTACCTGCGCAACATCACCAAGCATTTGCAACAGCTGGACATGGAATCCAACGGCAAGAGCGTGCGCCAGGACGGTACGCCGGTATCCACCGACACCGGTCCGGTGATCTGGGGTGGCGTCGGTTGCAACGGTCAGCACGCTTACCACCAACTGCTGCACCAAGGCACCCAACTGATCCCGGCGGACTTCATCGTGCCGGTCGTCAGCTTCAACCCGGTGGCCGACCACCATCAGTGGCTGTACGCCAACTGCCTGTCCCAGAGCCAGGCACTGATGCTCGGCAAGACCCGCGCCGAAGCCGAAGCCGAGCTTCGCGACAAAGGTGCGAGCGAAGAAGACGTGCAGAAATTGGCCACCCACAAGGTGATCCCCGGCAACCGTCCGAGCAATACGCTGGTGGTCGAGCGCATCAGTCCGCGCCGTCTCGGCGCACTGGTGGCATTGTATGAACACAAAGTGTTTGTGCAGAGCGTCATCTGGGGGATCAACGCTTTCGACCAATGGGGCGTGGAGCTGGGCAAGGAACTGGGCAAAGGCGTCTACAACCGACTGGTGGGCAGTGAAGAAAGCCCGGCGGAAGACGCTTCGACCCAGGGTCTGATCAGCTACTTCCGCGGGCGTCATCGCGGCTGATTTCATCACCCTGAGCATGCCTCCTGTGGGAGCGAGCTTGCTCGCGATAGCGGTCTGTCAATCAATAGAAATGTTGAATGTACCGACGCCATCGCGAACGGGCTCGCTCCCACAGTTGTTTGGTGCATGGCTTGAACCCTTTGGCTACTCGGAGCATCTTTATGTCTTGTCGCAAAACAAGAATAAGGAGCCGTCATGTTCGATATCAGCCAGTACCCACAAGCCGATGCCGTCCGCCAGGCTGCGCAACTGACTCAGGACGAGTACCAGCGGCTCTACAAGGAATCCATTGAGCACCCCAGCGCTTTCTGGGGCGCGCAGGCCAAGCGTTTTCTCGACTGGATGACGCCCTGGCAGACCGTCCAGCGCTATGACCTCAAGAATGGCGATGCCACTTGGTTCGCCGGGGGCAAGCTGAATGTCAGCGCCAATTGCATCGACCGCCACCTGGACAGTCGAGGCGACCAGATTGCGATTATCTGGGAAGGCGACAACCCTGCCGAATCGGCGCAGATCACTTACAAGAAACTCCACAATCACGTATGCCGCTTGGCCAACGTGCTGAAGAGCCGTGGCGTGAAGAAAGGCGACCGGGTCTGCATTTACATGCCGATGATTCCGGAAGCGGCCTACGCCATGCTTGCCTGTACCCGCATTGGCGCGGTGCATTCAGTGGTGTTCGGTGGCTTCTCGCCGGATTCGTTGCGCGATCGGATTCTCGATGCCGACTGCCGCACCGTCATCACCGCAGATGAAGGTGTGCGCGGCGGGCGCTTCATTGCACTCAAGCGCAATGTCGACAAAGCGCTGGAAAGCTGTCCGGACGTCAGTACCGTGCTGGTAGTCGAGCGCACCCAGGGCGAGGTGAACTGGGTTGAAGGTCGTGACCTGTGGTACCACCAGGCCATGCACGACATGAGCGACGACTGCCCGCCCGAGCCGATGGACGCCGAGGACCCACTGTTTATCCTCTATACCTCTGGCAGCACCGGCAAACCCAAGGGCGTGTTGCACACCACCGGCGGCTATCTGTTGCAAGCGGCGATGACCTTCAAGTACGTACTCGATTACCGCGACAACGAAGTGTTCTGGTGCACCGCCGACGTCGGTTGGGTCACCGGCCACAGCTACATCGTCTACGGCCCCTTGGCCAACGGCGCCACGACGCTGATTTTCGAAGGCGTGCCCAGCTATCCCAGCAGTTCGCGCTTCTGGCAGGTCATCGACAAACATCAGGTCAACATTTTCTACACCGCACCCACCGCCCTGCGTGCGTTGATGCGCGAAGGCGCCGCGCCACTGCAAGAAACCTCGCGCAAGAGCCTGCGCTTGCTCGGCAGTGTCGGTGAGCCGATCAACCCCGAGGCGTGGGAATGGTATTTCAATGCAGTCGGCGAACAGCGCTGCCCGATTGTCGACACCTGGTGGCAGACCGAGACCGGCGGCATCATGCTCAGCCCGCTGGTGAGCGCGCCGCGGCTCAAGCCGGGCTGCGCCACCCGGCCGATGTTTGGCGTACAACCGGTGCTGCTGGATGAAACCGGCAAGGAAATCCAGGGTGCCGGGAGCGGCGTGCTGGCGATCAAGTCCAGCTGGCCGGCGCAGATCCGGAGTGTCTATGGCGATCATCAACGCATGGTCGACACCTACTTCAAGCCCTACCCCGGCTACTACTTCACGGGCGACGGAGCCCGCCGCGACGAAGACGGCGATTACTGGATCACCGGGCGCATCGACGACGTGATCAACGTCTCCGGCCATCGCATCGGCACCGCCGAGGTGGAGAGCGCCCTGGTGTTGCACGACAGCATCGCCGAGGCCGCGGTGGTCGGTTATCCGCACGATCTCAAAGGCCAGGGCATCTACGCCTTTGTCACGCCAATGAACGGCGTGGAGGCCAATGACGAATTGAAGAAAGAACTGCTGGCTCATGTCAGCAAGGAAATCGGCAGCTTCGCCAAACCGGAGCTGATCCAATGGGCACCGGCACTGCCCAAGACTCGCTCGGGCAAGATCATGCGCCGCATCCTGCGCAAGATCGCCTGCAACGAACTCGACAACCTGGGCGACACCTCGACCCTGGCCGATCCGAGCGTGGTTGAGGGATTGATCGAGAAGCGCCTGAATCGCTGAATCCCCCCGTGGCGAGAGAGCTTGCTCCCTCGCCACGGTCAGTGCTCGGCTCTGAACCGCATACACTGTCCATAACTGTTAAACTCCCGCGCCTCATTTCTCTAAGGCGCGCACGGCATGTCCTCTTTGAATCAGGCGCTGCGCGCCGCCCTCGACCAGCGTCACGACCTGCTCGGCCAATTGCACCAGCAAGACACCGATTGCTATCGCCTGTTCCATGGCAGCCAGGAAGGCGCACCCGGCCTTACCGTCGACCGCTACGGGCCGCAATTGCTGGTGCAAAGCTTCCACCAGTCGCTGGAGCGCGAGGCGTTGCTGCAGCTGCATGGCATTGTCAACGAACACCTGGGCCTGGACACGCTGCTGGTGTACAACGACCGCGCCCGAGGCAATTCGCGCATCGATCGCCAGGACACGGTCTACCAGGCCGAAGAAGCCGCCCTACAAGACCTGATCGGCCATGAGTGGGGCCTGAACTACCGTGTTCGCGGACGCCACGCCGGGCAGGATCCGTTGTTGTTCCTCGACCTGCGCAACGCCCGCGGCTGGGTCAAGGCGCATAGCCGCAACAAAAGCGTGCTCAACCTGTTTGCCTACACCTGCGGCGTCGGCCTGAGCGCCGCAGCCGGTGGCGCGCGGGAAGTGTGTAACCTGGACTTCGCCGAAGGCAACCTGGCGGTGGGACGCGAAAACGGCCTGCTCAACCCCGGGCTGCCGACCATGGAATTCGTGCAATCGGATTACTTCCCGGCCATCCGCCAGTTGGCCGGCTTGCCTATCAGCCAGCGCCGCGGGCAGAAACTGCCAAGCTACGTGCGCCTGGAGCAACGCCAGTATGATCTGGTGCTGCTCGACCCACCGGCCTGGGCCAAGAGCGCCTTCGGCACTGTCGACCTGCTACGCGACTATCAGAGCCTGCTCAAACCGGCGCTGCTCACCACCGCCGAAAACGGCGTGCTGATCTGCTGCAACAACCTGGCGAAAGTCCCCATGGATGACTGGCGCGAGCAAGTGCTGCGCTGCGCGGAAAAGGTCGGCCGCCCAGTGCGCGAGTGGAGTGTACTGACGCCCGCCAGCGACTTCCCCTCAATGGACCACCAACCACCGCTCAAGACTTTGATCCTGCAACTGTGAATCTGTCGGGGAACTCCTACTCGAAAAACGGACAAATCTCATAAATCACAGTGGCTTCGGAACCGTAAACGCGTGCCATACTCCAAGGCACTCCGATTCACACCAGATGAAACCGAACATGTCCAAAGGATTGATCCGCGCACTTGGCGCCCTGTTGACCGCACTGGCCCTCTACAGCCTGTTGGGGTTCCTGATCCTGCCGGGCATCGCCTTGCGGATCGCCAATCAGCAGTTGGCCGAGCACGCTACGGTGCCGGCCCGGATCCAGCGCCTTGAACTCAATCCTTTCAGCCTCGAGGTCACTCTATGGGGCCTGAACATCGGCGAACCGGGCAAGGAACAAGTCGGCTTCGAACGACTCTACGCCAACCTGCAACTCGACAGCCTGTGGACGGGGGCGTTGCACCTGGCCGACATCGAACTGGACAAACCCAAGACCGAGGTGGTGTTCGCCAAGGACGGCCAGCTGAACCTGCTGGGCCTGTTCAAGCTGCCAGCCAGCGAACCCAAGCCGGCCGATCCCGATGCCAAGCCATTCCCCCTGCGGGTCGACCGCATCAAGCTCGTCAGCGGCTATGTGCACTTCCAGGACCTGCGCCCCAGCGAGCCCATCGAATTTCTCTATGACGCCCTCGATTTCGAGCTCAAAAACCTTAGCACCCTGCCCGACGACAGCGCCGACATGACCCTGGTGGCTGCCGGTCCAGCGGGCGGCCAGATCGACTGGACCGGTAATTTCAGCCTTTCTCCCATCGCCTCCGAAGGCAAGCTCAAGGTCACCGACGGCCAGATGAAAGCCTGGTGGCCCTACGTGCGCGATGCGGTGCCCCTGGTGCTTGAAGACGGCGTGCTCAACCTGAGTACCGACTACAAGCTCAACCTGGCCAAGGAAACCGAACTGCTGCTCAGCAACGTAGCGGTCAGCGTCGCGCCCTTCGCCATCAAGGCACCGGACGGCCGTCCGCTGGCGAAACTCGAACGCCTGGACGTCAGCGAAACCACGGTCGACCTTGCCAAACAGCAAGTGGTGGTAGGCAAGATCCGCAGCCAGAAGCTGGAAACCTGGGCGGCCCGCGAAGCCGACGGACAACTGGACTGGCAGAAACTCTTCGCTAGCCAGCCGGCCAAGCCGCAAGTCAAGGTCGAGCCGGCATCGGCCCCGGCCGCGGCCGATTCGCCGCCCGCCACGCCGCCAGCGCCAGGCAAGCCGTGGCAGGTACTGCTCAAAGATGTCCAATTGCGCAATTACCAGGTGCATCTGGCCGACCGCCAGGCGCAACCCAACGTGGCGCTGGAAGTCGGCCCGTTGAACCTGGATTTGCAGAACTATGACACCCTCAACGGCTCACCGTTTACCCTCAAGCTGGACACTGGCGTGGGTAAACAAGGCAAAATCCTGGCCGATGGCGAGGTCAACCTGAACCCGATCAGCGCCCGGCTCAAGGTCAAGACGCAAGACATCGACCTGCGCGTCGCCCAGTCCTATATCAACCCATTCATTCGCCTGGAGCTGCGCTCCGGGATGCTCGGCAGTGACCTGGCGGTCGACCTCAAGAGCACCGAGCCGCTGGCCTTTGCCGTCACTGGCCGCGCCCAGGTCGATCAATTGCACACCCTCGACACCCTCAAGACCCGGGATTTCGTGAAGTGGCAGAGCCTGGTCCTCGAAGGCCTCAGCTATCAGCATGGCGACAGCCTGTCCATCGACAAGGTCAACCTGTTCCAGCCCTACGCGCGATTCATGATCAACGACGACCGCACCACCAATGTCGACGACCTGCTGATCCCGCAACCGGTCGACGGTGGTGCGAAGAGCGCTGCGGCAAAACCGGCGTCCCAGGACAAGCCATTGGGTATCCACATCGGCGGGATCGCCATCAATGACGGCTCGGCCAACTTCGCCGACTTCAGCCTGACGCCTAATTTCGCCACGGCCATCCAGCAGCTCAACGGCCAGATCGGCACCATTGACAGTCGCCAGGCCAAGCCGGCCAGCGTCGACGTCAAAGGCAAGGTCGATCGCTATGCGCCAGTTACCATCAAAGGTGCCCTCACCCCCTTCGATCCGATGGCAAGCCTGGATATCGCCACCAGCTTCAAACGGGTCGAGCTGACCACCCTGACGCCCTACTCCGGCAAGTTCGCCGGCTATCGCATCCGCAAGGGCCGGCTCAATCTCGATCTGCATTACCGCATCACCAAGGGTCAGCTCCAGGCCGAAAACAAAGTGGTCGTCGAGCAGCTGCAATTGGGTGAAAAAGTCGACAGCCCGGACGCCGTGAGCTTGCCGCTGAAACTGGCCGTCGCGCTGCTCAAGGATTCCGAAGGCAAGATTTCCATTGAACTGCCGGTAACCGGCAACCTCAACGATCCGCAGTTCAGCGTCATGCCGATTGTCTGGCAGACCCTGCGCAACCTGGTGGTGCGTGCAGCCCAGGCACCATTCAAGCTCATCGGGGGGTTGGTGTCCGGTGGCGGTTCCGAGGACCTGGGCAGCGTAGCGTTCGCTCCGGGCTCCAGTGACCTGAGCAAGGAAAACGAAAGCATGCTCCTCAAGCTCTCCGAAGCCTTGGGCAAGCGCCCTGAGCTGCGTCTGGAGATCGAAGGCACCGCCGCCGAAAGCAGCGACGGCCCGCTGCTCGCCGCCCAGCGCCTGGAACGTGAATACCAGTACAACTACTACAAGATGCTGCAACGTCGCGGCGACAAAGTCCCGGCCCAGGCCTCGCTGCTGCAAGTGCCGGAGGATGAGAAAGCGCCGCTGCTCGAAGGCATCTATCGCACCCGTCTCAAGGCCCAGCCGCCGGCCGAATGGGCGCAGTTGGACAAAAAGGCCCGCACCGAAAAACTGCGCGAAGAGGTGATTAAGTTCTGGAGTGGCAGCGACGTACTGCTGCGTCAACTGGGCCAGGAGCGCGCCGGCAGCATCAAGGACTTCCTGGTGGACAAGGGCCGCCTGGCTGATGACCGCGTGTACTTCATCGATGCCAACCTCGGCCAGGCCGAGAGCGACGGCCGCGTGATCACCCCCATGCACCTGGATGCCGAATGAATATGAAATACCTGTACGGGCTGGGCCTGGGTCTGCTGCTCGCCACTCATCAAGCGTTCGCCGCCAATACGCTGCGTTGCGGCAGCCAGTTGATCAGCCTGGGCGATCGCGCCAGCGAAGTGCTGCAAAAATGCGGTGAACCAACGGGGCGGGATGACCTGGGCTACAAGCGCAGTGTCAATCGCCGGGAGGAATACCCGGTGGAAGAATGGACCTACGGGCCCAACAGCGGCATGTACCAGTACCTGCGTTTCGAAGGGAATCGGCTGGTGGAGATTACCAGCAAGCGTGGGCGCTGAAGGTCCGCGCTAGTCAATTGAAATGATGTTGTCGGTACCGGCGCCATCGCGAGCAGGCTCGCTCCCACAGGGTTCGGGTGGTCTCAGCGCAATTCCCTGTGGGAGCGAGCCTGCTCGCGATAGGGGCACTTCAATCCCACAGGCAGTCCTGCAAAATCCCTTTCCAAAATAGAACAGGCCCCCCGACAGAAATGCCGGGGGGCCTGTGATGACCACATCCGTATGGTCTTTTGCATGGACCAGAGCAACGGCCCGCGTATGACTCAGCCCGCGTGCCGTGCCTTCTCCCGGTCCAGGCGAGAAGCTTGAGACTTACTCGGCTTTCAGGCCGTCAGCCGACACGGCCTTGACGCCTTTGATTTTCTTGGCAATCGAGACGGCCAGTTCTTTCTGCGTCTCAGTCACCGCCACGGTCGAGGACAGCGACACGACACCTTTGTTGGTTTCAACTTTGATGTCGGAGCCTGGAACACCGTCTTCGGTCATCAGGTCAGCCTTGACCTTGGTGGTGATCCAAGTATCGGAGGTGGCTTCCTTCGCCTCGGTCACTTCGCCTGCGGCCAGCATCATTGGAGCCTGAGTTGCTTGAGTGGTCTCGGCGAAAGCGCTAGCCATGGACAGGGTCAGTGCAGTAGCAGCGGCGGCAGTGATAGCGAACTTCTTCATACGAGTAACTCCTGTTTTTCTCAGAAAACCGCCGGAAGTGCGTCCCGGCAGGGGTAACAGGAGTAGTGCGAAGGCTGTGCCAGTTTATAGATTAAAAATAATATCTTTCAAATCAAGGAGTTAAGCGAAGCGGCAATTTTTGGAATCATGCAAAATGCAAGACCGACCGATTTTTCAACATGCAACTTGCCGATTCCAGGCCTGCTCTAAGCTTATGAATTACGAAGTTTTTTGCGGCGGGGGAGCTGACTCCCCCGCCTCTGCAGCATCAGACGCCAGGGCAGCCGGTCGGCAGAAATTCCTTGGCGGCGTTGGAGGCGCAAGTCCATGCTCCGTTGGCATCACGGCTGAGGGTGATGGTCTTACCTGCCACGGCAGCTGGGGCGTTCTGGAGCGTACACACAATGGTGCCAGTACCCGCCGAGGCGGTCCCTGTGACGGCAACTGCGCAATTGCTGGTAGGCGTTGTGATGTTCATGTTGGTCGCTGTCGGGTTGACCCCCTGATTCATCTGATCCTCGTACGGTACCTTCAGCGCCGATATCTCACCGAGCCCGGCGGTAGCCTTCGCTCGCGCCTGGTACTTGGAATATTGCGGCAACGCAAAAGTCGCCAGGATGCCAATGATCGCTACAACGATCAGCAGCTCGATCAGGGTAAAACCATTTTGCTTGCTCATAGACATCTCCATAGCATGAGTCGAAGTCTCATGTCCTGAAGCGGCCGTTGCACGGCACATGCCAACCCTCCTCGGCCCCGCCGGCAGGGGGTTTCAGGACGCTTGAGGCCGATATCCCATACCTGCAACCGCACTATCTGACACTTTTTGTCACCCGGCCCCGCTGGTTTGGCGTCGACGCTTGACTACGCTATAAGTCATGAACTGTCCGCCGCCGGTATTCCCATGAATGACATCGCCCTCAGCGGCCTGACCAAGCAATTGGTACTGGCCGAACTGATCACCGAGCAGACTGCACAACAGGCCAATCAGCAAGCCCAACGCAGTCGCCTGCCCCTGGTCAGCTACCTGGTGCAGAACAAACTGGTGCAGAGCAGCCGGGTGGCGGAAATTGCCTCGGAGCATTTCGGCGTTGCCCTGTTGGACCTCAACAGCCTCGACAAGGAATCCCAACCCACGGGCCTGGTCAGCGAGAAACTGGTGCGCCAGCACCATGCCCTGCCGCTGTGGCGGCGCGGTAACAAGCTGTTCGTCGGCATCTCCGACCCCACCAATCATCAGGCCATCAATGACATCCAGTTCAGTACCGGGCTGACCACCGAAGCCATCCTGGTGGAGGATGACAAGCTCAGCGATGCCATCGAGAAATTCTTCGAGTCCAGTAGCACCGGCCTGGAAGGCATGGGCGACGTCGACCTCGACGGCCTGGACATCGAGTCGATCGACGACCACAAGCAAGACGCCATTGCCGGCCAGGATTCCGACGATGCGCCGGTGGTGCGCTTCGTCAACAAGATGCTGCTGGACGCGATCAAGGGCGGCTCCTCCGACCTGCACTTCGAGCCCTATGAAAAATCCTACCGGGTGCGGGTGCGTACCGACGGCATGCTGCGAGAAGTCGCCAGGCCGCCGATCCAACTGGCCACCCGTATTGCGGCGCGGCTGAAAGTCATGGCCAGCCTGGATATTTCCGAACGACGCAAGCCCCAGGACGGGCGCCTGAAAATGCGCCTGTCGAAAACCAAATCCATCGATTTCCGGGTCAACACCCTGCCCACGCTCTGGGGCGAGAAGGTGGTGATCCGGATCCTTGACCCCTCCAGTGCGCAAATGGGTATCGACGCCCTGGGCTACGAACCGGATCAGAAAGAGTTGTACGTCGCCGCCCTCAAACAGCCACAGGGGCTGATCCTGGTTACCGGGCCAACCGGCTCGGGCAAGACCGTCTCGCTCTACACCGGCCTGAATATCCTCAACACTGTGGACATCAATATCTCCACCGCCGAAGACCCGGTGGAAATCAACATGGAAGGCATCAACCAGGTCAACGTCAACCCACGCCAGGGGCTGGACTTTGCCCAGGCCCTGCGCTCGTTCCTGCGCCAGGACCCGGACGTGATCATGGTCGGCGAGATCCGTGACCTGGAAACCGCCGAGATCGCGATCAAGGCCGCCCAGACCGGGCATCTGGTGCTCTCCACACTGCACACCAACAGTGCCGCCGAAACCCTGATCCGCCTGCAGAACATGGGCATCCCAGGGTTCAACATCGCCACCGCGGTGCACCTGATCATCGCCCAACGGCTGGCGCGCAAACTCTGCCCCCACTGCAAGAAGGCCATCCAGATCCCCGAGGAAACCCAGCTCAAGGAAGGCTTCCCCCGGGAACGCATCGGCTCCTTCACGATCTATGAGCCGGTCGGTTGCGATCAATGCAATCACGGCTACAAGGGGCGCGTGGGGGTCTACGAAGTGGTCAAGAACACACCCGAGCTGCAACGACTGATCATGGCCGAAGGCAATTCGCTGGAAATCGACCTGCAGATGCGCAAGGACGGTTTCAACGACCTTCGTACTTCCGGGCTGTTCAAAGTCATGCAGGGCCTCACCAGCCTCGAAGAAATCAACCGGGTCACCAAGGATTGAACATGGCGGTCAAGGCAGTCAAAACCGATGTCTACACTTGGGAAGGCAAGGATCGCAAAGGCACGAAAATGACCGGCGAGCTGGCGGGCCAGAGCCCGGCGCTGGTCAAGGCACAACTGCGCAAACAAGGGATCAATCCGGAGAAAGTCCGCAAGAAATCCACGTCGATATTCAGCAAGGGCAAGCGCATCAAACCGCTGGATATCGCCCTCTTCACCCGCCAGATGGCAACCATGCTCAAGGCTGGCGTGCCGCTGTTGCAGGCGTTCGACATCATCGGCGAAGGCTTCGACAACGCCAACATGCGCAAGCTGGTGGACGAGGTCAAACAGGAGGTCGCGGCGGGCAACAGCTTTGCCGCGTCACTGCGCAAGTGCCCGCAGTATTTCGACGAGTTGTACTGCAACCTGGTGGACGCCGGCGAGCAGGCGGGAGCCCTGGACACCCTGCTGGACCGGGTCGCGACCTATAAGGAAAAAAGCGAAGCGCTCAAGGCCAAGATCAAGAAAGCCATGACCTACCCCACCGCCGTGATAGTGGTCGCAGCGGTGGTGACCGGTATCCTGCTGGTCAAGGTGGTGCCGCAATTCGAGTCGGTGTTCTCGGGGTTCGGCGCAGAGCTTCCCGCGTTCACGGTGATGGTCATCGGCCTGTCGGAGTTCATGCAGCAGTGGTGGTACCTGCTGCTTGGCACGCTGGTCGGGGCGTTTTTCGCAGTGAAGTATGCGCTCAAGCGCTCCCAGCGTTTTCGTGACTGGCGCGATAAATGGCTGCTCAAGCTGCCGCTGGTAGGCGCGTTGATGTACAAGTCCGCCGTGGCCCGCTACGCCCGTACGCTCTCTACTACATTTGCCGCCGGCGTGCCCTTGGTCGAAGCCCTGGACTCGGTGTCCGGCGCCACTGGTAACGTAGTGTTCAAGCGGGCGGTGCAGCGTATCCGGCAGGATGTCTCGACCGGCATGCAGTTGAATTTCTCCATGCGTGCATCAGGGATCTTCCCGAACCTGGCGATCCAGATGACCGCCATTGGCGAAGAATCCGGTGCGCTGGACGACATGCTCGACAAAGTGGCGAGTTTTTATGAGGCCGAAGTGGACAATCTGGTGGACAACCTCACCAGCCTGATGGAACCCTTCATCATGGTGATCCTTGGCGTAGTCGTCGGTGGTCTGGTGGTTGCCATGTACCTGCCCATCTTCCAACTCGGCTCTGCGATCTGACATGCCCTTGAGCGAATTTTTCCTGCTCTATCCCCTGGCCTTCGTGCTCGCTGCGTTATTGCTCGGACTGATCGTCGGCAGTTTCCTCAACGTGCTGGCGTGGCGCCTGCCGAAAATGCTCGACCGCGAATGGCGCCTGCAAGCCCACGACCTGCTCGGCCTGCCGCCCGAGGCCCCAGGCCCGGTGTACAACCTGATGCTGCCCCACTCCGAGTGCCCACACTGCGGCCATCGCATCCGGGCCTGGGAAAACATCCCGCTGCTCAGCTACCTGATGCTGCGCGGGCGCTGCTCCAGCTGCGCAACCCCCATCGGCAAGCGTTATCCGCTGACCGAACTGGCCTGCGGCGCGTTGTCGGCGTTCGTCGCCTGGCATTTCGGTTTTGGCTGGCAGGCCGCAATGGTGCTGGTGCTGACCTGGGGCCTGCTGGGCATGAGCCTGATCGACATCGAGCACCAGTTGCTGCCGGATTCGCTGGTGTTGCCCCTGCTGTGGCTGGGCCTGATCGTCAACAGCTTCGGGCTGTTCGTCACCCTGGACCAGGCGATGTGGGGCGCGGTGGCCGGCTACCTGGCGCTATGGTCGGTGTTCTGGGTGTTCAAATTGATCACCGGCAAGGAAGGCATGGGCTATGGCGACTTCAAACTACTGGCGATGCTGGGCGCCTGGGGTGGCTGGCAACTGCTGCCGCTGACATTGCTCTTGTCATCGCTAGTGGGGGCGCTGATCGGAGTCGTTGTGCTGCGGTTGCGCAACGCCCCGGGTTCGACGCAGATCCCTTTCGGGCCTTATCTGGCTATTGCCGGCTGGATTGCCTTGCTCTGGGGTGGTCAAATAACCGACTTCTATTGGCAGTCTGTCGGTTTCTGATGTCGATTCCCCAAGACCTTTTTTATGAGTAGCCCCGTGGAAAAACCCTGGATTCTCGGCCTGACCGGTGGCATTGGCAGCGGCAAGAGCGCGGCGGCCCAGCATTTCATCGACCTGGGTGTGCATGTCATCGATGCCGATCACGCGGCGCGCTGGGTGGTCGAACCCGGGCGCCCGGCGCTGGCGAAAATCGTCGGGCACTTTGGCCCCGGTGCGCTGCAGGCCGATGGCGCGCTGGATCGAGCGGCGTTGCGCAAGCTGATCTTCGAGAACGCCGATGAACGCCGCTGGCTGGAAGCACTGCTGCATCCGCTGATCGCCGAGGAAATTGCCCATCATCTGGCCCAGGCACAATCGGCCTACGCGATTCTGGTTTCGCCGCTGCTGATCGAGTCAGGGCAGTACGCCATGACCCAGCGGATCCTGGTGATCGATGCGCCGGAACAATTGCAGATCGAACGCACCTTGCAGCGCGACCAGACCAGCGAACAGCAGGTCCAGGCGATCCTCAAGGCCCAGTCCAGCCGCCAGGACCGCCTGAGCCATGCCGACGACGTGGTGGTCAACGACCGCGACCTCGCCTGGCT
The DNA here is from genome assembly GCF_052041925.1 of Pseudomonas sp. SMN5. Classification (NCBI taxonomy): domain Bacteria; kingdom Pseudomonadati; phylum Pseudomonadota; class Gammaproteobacteria; order Pseudomonadales; family Pseudomonadaceae; genus Pseudomonas; species Pseudomonas sp. SMN5. The sequence continues at coordinate 61,994 of NZ_JBKGGX010000020.1, read as the reverse complement.
GCACAGCGAGGTCGAGCGCCTGCATCACTTTTACCTTACTTTGCGTGGAGGCCAGTCATGAGCCAGACCCCAATCGTCAATTGCCCGACCTGCGGCGCCCCTGTGGAATGGAGCCCGGAAAGCAAATTCCGACCGTTCTGTTCCGATCGCTGCAAACTGATCGACCTGGGCGCCTGGGCGTCGGAAGAACACAAGATCCCGGTCAGCCCGGAGGCCGAGGATGAGCTGTTCAGCGAGGATTTCAATCCCCGCTCGCACCACTAAGGCCGCATGAAACCGTAGTCCTGCTCGTCGTCGAGGTTTTCCGCCAGGAAGCTCAACTCATCGGCCAGGTCTTCGACGCTGCGCACTGTCTTGCTCTGTTGCACGATGGCACTGAGCAAGGCACGCAGGCTAAGGCCCGGGTCGAAGCCGATCTCCATGGCCGCGTCGTGACTACGCCTGATCTCTTGTCTCGCCCACTCATAAACACTCATGGCTGTGCTCCTGGAAGTTTTCCAGAGCATGAGGGGCGGGTGGCGATGCGACCTTGATGTGAATCAAGGCTTGTCATCATCCTTCCAGGGTGCCGACAGATAGCGCGTACGGTTGAAGGTCTCCAGCCAGTCGGGACTGAATACCACCAGCGCACTGACCACCATGCCATTGATGAACGCCTCGGGGAAAATGATCAGCCACAGGTAACCAATGAAATCTCCCAGCCAGTAGGGCATGGTGAAAACCCCGTCGTACCAGAGCAGACCCAACCCCAACAGCAGACACAAAAGCGCCGAAAGCGCGGCCGCGAGAAATCCCGAGCAGAAGATATACACGAACAGGTTACGCGGCTGGGCCCGCTCCACCAGGATCGCGCAACACTCGGTGACCAGCACCGGCAGCAGGATCAGCAGCGCACCGTTGATGCCCAGCGCCGCCATGTCCTGGCGCCCCAGCAACACCAGGGCGAGCTGGGCAATGAGCCCACCGAGGATCGCCAGCGGCCAATCCAGCAGCAGGGTCACCGCGGTCATGCCAATGAAGTGATACGACACGCCCGTATCGAAATCCCGTCGCACCAGCCACAGCAGGAACAGCGCCAGGACGGTGCCGAACAACAGATGCTGGCGACGGCTGTCAGTGAACAGTTCGACCCACGGCGCCCGCCACACAGCCCAGGCCAATACCGGCACATAGATCAGCCAGCCGACCGTCAGTGTCTGCGGCGATAGCAGCTCGGCACCGATCATGGGACTACTCCTTTTGCTTGTCCTTGCATAAACAGCCTGGTGTGGCGAGGAAGCTTGCTCCCGCTGGGCTGCGAAGCAGACCTAAAGAATTTGCGACCGCTTCGCGCTCGAACGTGAGCAAGCTCCCTCGCCACGGTGACTTCAGACCAGCAGTCTACCCCCTCATAACGTCCATTAATCACCGCGACGCTTTCAGCTTGTCGCAATTGAACGCTAAGCTTGGGCTCATGGATGATTCCGATTATTTACGCCTGCTGACCATCGCGGCCGAGCAAGCCAACGCCTTTCTCTCCAATGCCCGCAAATGGGAGCGTGAGCGTTGGGTCTGCCAGCGACTGCTGCAAGGGCTTAACGTGCCTTATCGCGCCGATGAGTTTGCCCCGGCGGGCGAGCCCCCGGACGTCCTGTTTCGCGACGCCAATTTCGAGGTGTTCTTCGTACTCGATGAAGGCCGGCGCCTCAATGACGAATGGCGCGATGAGCTGCAACGCCGCCGCAGTGCGTTTTCCCTGAGCCAGCTGGTGCGCCGCGAAGCCAAGCCGCGACGGATCCCGGCCAATGAGTTCCTGCTGCGCCTGGCCCCGACCCTGCGCAAGAAGGCCCACAACTACACCGAGCGCGGCATGGACCTGGGCGATCTGGACATCATTGCCTTCGCCAGCCTCAAGCGCGAAGTACTGGACCTCAACAGTCATTTTCCACCGCCCACCGAGTACTTGCGCCAGGGCTGGCGGTCCCTGTCGCTGGTCGGCCCGACCTTTGCCCGGGTGCTGTTCGCCCACCCCGACGCACCGGACTTCCTGCGCAGCAACCTGGGCCGCAGCATTGTGTTCGACGTCGGGATCAGCCTGTAGACTTGCGACAGACACCGGCACGTGTACGCTCACCTGATGAACGGCTACGCTGCATTAATGCCACGGAGCGGACGTTGTAGCGTCTGCACCTTTCGCAACGTCTACCTGACGAGGCCTTTATGACCAGCCGCCTGAACCCGGATGACCAGAAGCATGTCGAAGAGTACCTGCAACTGTCCCAGCACCAAGTCGAGCGCCGGCCTTTCCGGCCGTGGATGCTCCTGGTGGTGGTAGTGGCCGTGACCATCGGCCTGGGCCTGTTGAGCCGACTGATCAGTTACCTGACGCTATGAGCGGGTGTCGTACTTCACAGATACGTTTCTTTTTGTGCAGCACGACACCCAGGCTCGCGGGGGTAACGGCACCGATTTCCTTTAGCCTTGCGGGATATCCCCATGACTCACCGTATTGTTATCGTCGGCGGCGGCGCCGGCGGCCTGGAGTTGGCTACCCGTCTGGGTAAGACTCTGGGCAAGCGCGGCACGGCCAGTGTGATGCTGGTCGACGCGAACCTGACCCACATCTGGAAACCCCTGCTGCACGAAGTGGCCGCCGGTTCCCTGAACTCTTCCGAAGACGAACTCAACTATGTCGCCCAGGCCAAATGGAACCACTTCGAGTTCCAGCTCGGGCGCATGAGCGGACTGGATCGGCAACTGAAGAAAATCCAGCTGGCCGCCACTTATGACGAAGCGGGCGTCGAGCTGTTGCCGGCCCGGGAGCTGGCCTACGACACCTTGGTCATTGCCGTCGGCAGCACCACCAATGACTTTGGCACCGAAGGCGCGGCACAACATTGCCTGTTCCTCGACACCCGCAAACAGGCCGAGCGCTTCCACCAGCAGTTGCTCAACCATTACCTGCGCGCCCACGCCGGCCAGACCGATGCGGTAGAGCGCATCAGCGTTGCCATTGTCGGTGCCGGCGCGACCGGCGTCGAACTGGCCGCCGAGCTACATAACGCGGCCCATGAACTGGCGGCCTACGGGCTGGACCGGATCAAGCCGGAAAACATGCACATCACCCTGATCGAAGCCGGGCCGCGCGTCCTGCCGGCATTGCCCGAGCGCATCAGTGGACCTGTGCACAAGACCCTGGAGAAACTCGGGGTCAATGTCATGACCAACGCCGCCGTAAGCCAGGTGACCGCCGACAGCCTGATCACCGCTGACGGCAAAGTGATCGATGCGAGCCTCAAGGTCTGGGCGGCTGGAATTCGTGCACCGGGGTTCCTCAAGGACATCGACGGACTGGAGACCAATCGCATCAATCAGTTGCAGGTGCTGCCTACGTTGCAGGCCACCCGCGACGAGAACATCTTCGCCTTCGGCGACTGCGCCGCTTGCCCGCAACCGGGCAGCGACCGCAACGTACCGCCCCGCGCCCAGGCCGCGCACCAGCAGGCATCGCTGCTGGCCAGATCCCTGAAGCTGCGAATCGAGGGCAAGGCCCTGCCGCATTACAAATACACCGACTACGGTTCGCTGATCTCGCTGTCGCGCTTCTCCGCAGTGGGCAACCTGATGGGCAACCTTACCGGCAGCGTAATGCTCGAAGGCTGGCTGGCGCGGATGTTCTACGTGTCGCTGTACCGCATGCACCAGATGGCGCTGTACGGCACGTTCCGCACGGCGATGCTGATGCTGGGGAGCAAGATCGGACGCGGGACCGAGCCTCGGCTGAAGTTGCACTGAACGTGACGCACCGCTATCGCGAGCAGGCTCGCAGTGAGCCGAGTACCCACAGGAGAATGCACTCTCTGTGGGAGCGAGCCTGCTCGTGATGACGGCAGTACAGTCATATCCAGTCTCGGGCAGAATCACTGCCCGAGCCCGCCATCGATCACACCTGAAACCGCTGCACCATGGTGCGCAACGAATTCGCCAGTTTCGACAGTTCATGGCTGGACGCACTGGTCTGGTCTGCGCCGGTGGCCGAGCGCACCGACAGATCACGGATGTTCACCAGGTTGCGATCGACCTCACGGGCCACCTGAGCCTGTTCTTCCGCTGCGCTGGCGATCACCAGATTGCGCTCATGGATTTCACTGACCGAGGCGGTGATGGTCTGCAATGCCTCTCCTGCCCGCTCCGCCATCGCCAGGGTGCTGGCGGCGCGCGTCGAGCTGGCCTGCATCGAGTTCAGCGCCTGGGTTGCGCCGCTGCGCATGCCCTGGACCATCTGTTCGATTTCCTGGGTCGATTGCTGCGTGCGATAAGCCAGCGCTCGCACTTCATCCGCCACCACCGCAAACCCGCGACCGCTTTCCCCGGCCCGGGCCGCCTCGATGGCGGCGTTGAGGGCCAGCAGATTGGTCTGCTCGGCGATGGCCCGAATCACGTCCAGCACCTTGCCGATATCCTGTGACTGGTTCGCCAGGGACTGCACCAACCCACCCGTCACCTCCACGTCGTTGGCAAGTGCGCCAATTGCGTCCACCGTGTCGCTGACCCGCTGCTGGCCCAGGGACGCCGACTCACTGGATTGACGCGTGGCGTCGGAGGTGGACACCGCGTTGCGCGCCACCTCTTCCACGGCCGTGGTCATTTCGGTGACGGCCGTGGCGGCCTGCTCGATTTCGTTGTTCTGCTGTTGCAGGCTCTGGGTGCTGTCGAGGGTCACGACGTTCAGTTCATCGGCCGCCGTCGCCAGCTGCGTCGCCGACCCGCTGATGCTCTGCAACGTATCGCGCAGATTCTGCTGCATTGTGGCCAGGGCCTTGAGCAAGCGGCTCACTTCGTCGTTGCCATGGGTTTCGATCGGCCGGGTCAGGTCACCTTCAGCCACGCTCTCTGCGGCGTGCAGCGCCTCCCCCAGGGGCTTGACGATGCTGCGGGTCAACAACATCGCCAGGGCCACCGTCGCCAGGGCGGCCAGGACGATGAACAGGCTGACGATCATGCGGGAATTGGCGTAGTGCTCCTGGGACTTCTGGCTCTCGATGGCGACCTGCTTGGAGAACAGCTCCGCCAGATCGTTGAGCTGTTTGCCGGAACCGTCCACCACGGTCTTCATGTCCACCAACAGCAGCTTGATCAGTTCGTCCCGACGCCCCTGTTCCGCGAGGATAAACGATTGAGCGATACCCGCACGGTAGGCAGCGAAGGTCTGCTTGAACTGGTCGTAGAGCGCTTTGCCTTCGGGGGTCACAACGAGTTTTTCGTAATTGGCGATTTTTTCGCTCAGTTCCTTGTCGCGGACGTCCATTTGCCCACGGTAGACCGAGGTATTTTTCGGATCCTGGTCCAGGGCCATGCGCAGGGAGATGGTGCGAATGCGCAGCATCCATTCGCGAATTTCGTCACCGCCACGAATACTCGGCAGCCACTGGGTTTCCACCGCCACTTCGCTGTCGCGGATGCTCGACATCTGCCCCAGCGCAAATACCCCGAGCAAGGCCACCAACAGGGCAATCAAGGCAAAACCCAACGCGGCACGGCGCGCAATATTCAACTGACGGAGAAACATAATGGAATGCCTTTTTATTGTTGGCGTGAAGTGGGTTCGAGGCCCTATCCGCGGTTTATCGGCTAGTTGTACGACAACTTGAAGCCTTGGGCTTTTTCGCAGGCAAAAAAAAATCCCCGTATCTTTCGATACGGGGATCTTCAATATGGTCGGGGTAAGGGGATTCGAACTCCTGACATCCTGCTCCCAAAGCAGGCGCGCTACCGGACTGCGCTATACCCCGGTAAAAAAAAGGCGACCTCTGCAAGTCGCCTTCCTCGATCAGCGCTTTTGGCCTCTGATCTTAAGATTCGATTCCAGCGAACTGGTCTCAAAAATGGTGGGTCGTGTGGGATTCGAACCTACGACCAATTGGTTAAAAGCCAACTGCTCTACCAACTGAGCTAACGACCCAAATATGGTCGGGGTAAGGGGATTCGAACTCCTGACATCCTGCTCCCAAAGCAGGCGCGCTACCGGACTGCGCTATACCCCGATTGAAATGGCTCCGTGACCAGGACTCGAACCTGGGACCCAATGATTAACAGTCATTTGCTCTACCGACTGAGCTATCACGGAACTGATATTTCAAGTTACAACGTTGAAGCTTGTCGAATCTCGCCTCAACCTCTTCGACCCGTCTGCATCGCTGCGTTCGTGTGTCTGAGGCGCGCTATTCTACAATCTTCAAAACCGCTGTCAACCCCCTAAATTGCTTTCAAGACAATGATTTGCAACTTATTTTGGATTGCTTCCCAGTGAGAAGTAACCCTTCGGGTGACTGACTGCGGGGCGCACTTTACAAGCCTTTTCCTTTGAGTTCAACGGCCTGATGAAAAAAATGGCCTCGCAACGCGAGGCCATTTGGTCAGCGCACGTGCAGACCGTCAGTTGAAGACGATTTCGTCGTTTTCCACCGTGCCGGTCACGGTTTCCCCCGGCATGAAACGACCGGACAGAATCAGTTGCGCCAGCGGGTTCTCGATCCAGCGCTGGATCGCCCGTTTCAGCGGCCGGGCGCCATACACCGGGTCGTAGCCCACCGCAATCAGCTTGTCCAAGGCCTCGTCGCTCAATTGCAGCTTGAGCTCGCGCTCGGTGAGACGACTGCGCAGGCGACCCAGCTGAATCTCGGTGATGCCGGCAATCTGATCGCGAGCCAACGGCTCGAAAATCACCACTTCGTCGACCCGGTTGATGAACTCCGGCCGGAAGTGGGTGGAAATCGCATCCATTACCGCAGCACGCTGCGCTTCGCGGTCGCCCACCAGCTCCTGGATCTGCGCCGAGCCGAGGTTGGAGGTCATCACGATCACCGTGTTGCGGAAATCCACCGTACGCCCGTGGCTGTCGGTCAGGCGACCGTCCTCCAGCACTTGCAGCAAGATATTGAACACGTCCGGATGAGCCTTCTCGACCTCGTCGAGCAGGATCACCGAGTATGGCTTGCGACGCACCGCCTCGGTCAGGTAACCGCCCTCTTCGTAACCGACGTAACCCGGTGGTGCACCGATCAGCCTGGCCACGGAGTGTTTCTCCATGAACTCGGACATGTCGATGCGCACCATGGCCTCTTCAGTGTCGAAGAGAAATTCGGCCAGCGCCTTGCACAGCTCGGTTTTACCAACACCGGTCGGGCCGAGGAACATGAACGAGCCGCTCGGACGGTTAGGGTCCGACAAGCCGGCGCGGGACCGGCGCACGGCGTTGGCCACCGCCACTACCGCTTCTTCCTGGCCGATCACGCGCTGGTGCAGCAGGCTTTCCATCTTCAACAGCTTGTCACGCTCGCCTTCGAGCATCTTCGACACCGGGATCCCGGTCCACTTCGAGACCACCTCGGCAATCTCTTCTTCGGTGACCTTGCTGCGCAACAACTGGTTTTCGCTCTTGCCGTGCTGGTCGACCATTTGCAGGCTGCGCTCCAGATCCGGGATCACCCCATACTGCAACTCGGCCATGCGGTTGAGATCACCTTTGCGGCGGGCCGCTTCCAGTTCCTGGCGGGACTGTTCGATCTTCTGCTGGATCTGCGCCGAACCCTGGACTTCGGCCTTTTCCGAGTTCCAGACTTCCTCGAGATCGGAATACTCACGTTCGTGACGAACGATTTCTTCCTGCAACTTCTCAAGACGTTTCTTCGCCGCTTCGTCGCTTTCCTTTTTCAGGGCCTGGGATTCGACCTTGAGTTGAATCAGGCGCCGCTCCAGGCGATCCAGCACTTCGGGCTTGGAGTCGATTTCCATGCGGATGCGGCTGGCGGCCTCGTCGATCAGGTCGATAGCCTTGTCCGGCAACTGACGGTCGGTGATGTAGCGATGACTCAGCTTGGCCGCCGCGATGATCGCACCATCGGTGATCGCCACCTTGTGGTGCACCTCATAGCGCTCTTTCAGGCCGCGCAGGATGGCGATGGTGTCTTCTTCGCTCGGCTCGTCCACCAGCACTTTCTGGAAGCGCCGCTCGAGGGCCGCGTCCTTTTCAATGTACTGGCGGTATTCATTGAGAGTGGTCGCGCCGACGCAGTGCAACTCGCCACGAGCCAGCGCGGGCTTGAGCATGTTGCCGGCGTCCATCGAGCCCTCGCCCTTGCCCGCACCGACCATGGTGTGCAATTCGTCGATGAACAGGATGATCTGTCCTTCCTGCTTCGACAGTTCATTGAGCAGGGCCTTGAGCCGCTCTTCAAACTCGCCACGGTACTTGGCACCGGCAATCAGTGCCCCCATGTCCAGGGACAGCAGGCGCTTACCCTTGAGACCATCCGGCACCTCGCCATTGATGATGCGCTGGGCCAGGCCTTCGGCGATGGCAGTTTTACCCACGCCCGGCTCACCGATCAGCACCGGGTTGTTCTTGGTACGCCGTTGCAATACCTGGATCGTGCGGCGGATTTCGTCGTCACGGCCGATCACCGGGTCGAGCTTGCCCTCTTCGGCGCGCTTGGTCAGGTCGACGGTGTACTTGTCCAGTGCCTGACGGGACTCCTCGTGGTTGGCGTCGTTCACCGCCTCGCCGCCACGCAGATTGTTGATGGCATTTTCCAGGGCCTTCTTGCTCACACCCTGGCCGAGCAACAGTTTGCCCAGCTTGCTGTTCTCGTCCATGGCAGCGAGCAGCACCAGTTCGCTGGAAATGAACTGGTCGCCCTTCTGCTGGGCCAGACGGTCGGCCTGGTTGAGCAGGCGCGCCAGGTCCTGGGACATGTTCACATCGCCAGTGGGGTTCTGGATCTTGGGCAAATGGTCGAGTTCTTTCGCCAGCTCTTTGCGCAGGCTGTTGACGTCAAAGCCCACCTGCATCAGCAGGGGCTTGATGGAACCGCCTTGCTGTTCGAGCATGGCCTGCATCAAATGCGCCGGCTCGATACCGGGGTGGTCCAGGCCGACCGCCAGTGATTGGGCGTCGGACAGGGCCAATTGCAGTTTGCTGGTTAAACGGTCAATACGCATAGGGTCACCTTCCTTTTGAGCAGGCCGGACCTGAAAACCGTCCTGAATGAAGAAACCTGCCAGATACCGTTATAGATGTGGTCGATTCTGGAAGTTTCAAGCGGCGCTCTGTTGACGCAGATCAGTCAGTGAAGACCTGTTGGGCGAACCCACTGCGTCAGGTTGGTAACAGGTTAGCTGACACACCGCGTCGCGAGCAGGCTCGCTCCCACAAGGGATTGCGGCATAGACGAAGGCTCAGTCATCCGGAAACCCGTGGGAGCGAGCCAGCTCGCGATTGCGGTCTTACATTCGATACCACCATCGCTGAAACGGACTGGGTCAGCCGGACAACCTCTATTGCTCGATCCAGACCAGGGATGCGAAGCGACCGGTGCGCGGATTGCGCCGGTAGGAAAAGAAGCGCGGATCGGACACGGTGCACAAACCGCCACCATAGACCGCCGTGACCCCGCGCGCGGCCAGGCGCAGTCGCGCAAGGGCATAGATGTCGGCGAGGAATTTGCCGACGTTGTGGCTGGGCACGAAGGCTTTCGCGGCCTCGGGCTGAACGGCCATGAACGCTTCACGCACCTCGGCGCCAACTTCGAAGGCCTGCGGGCCGATGGCCGGGCCGAGCCAGGCGAGGATTTGATCCGCTGGCATCGCAAGCCTATCGAGGGTGGCCTCCAGCACGCCGTTCACCAGCCCGCGCCAACCGGCATGAGCCGCCGCGACGCGGGTGCCGGCGCGGTTGCAGAACAGCACGGGCAGACAGTCCGCCGTCATCGCCGTGCAAGCGATACCCGGCGTGGCGGTCCAGCTGGCATCGGCGGTCATGACCTGTGCCGGGTCGGCCTCGACCACCTCGATCCCGTGGACCTGTTGCAGCCAGGCCGGACGCATGGCGAATCGGCCAGTAAGCCGGCGGCGGTTTTTAGCGACGGCCTGCGGATCATCGTCCACATGGTTGCCAAGGTTGAGGCTGTCGAACGGCGCCAGGCTGACGCCGCCCGCACGGGTGGTAACGCAGGCCTTGACCCGGTCCGGCGCGGGCCAGTCGGGTATCAGCCAGTCACTCATCCGACGAACGCCTCGCGATCCTGCTTGAGCAATGTCAGCAGCCAGACGAAGTCATCCGGCAAGGGTGATTCCCAGCTCATGCGCTTACCGCTGGTCGGATGATCCAGCTCCAGGAACCGCGCGTGCAGGGCCTGTCGCGGGAAGTTCTTCAGCGATTCGACCATCGTTGCGCTGGCAGCCGGCGGAATGCGGAAACGACCGCCGTAGGCCGGATCGCCCACCAATGGGAAGTTGATATGGGCCATGTGCACGCGGATCTGGTGGGTACGACCGGTTTCCAGCTTGACCCGCACGTGGGTGTGGGAGCGGAAGCGTTCAAGCACGCGGTAATGGCTGACTGCCGGCTTGCCGCCTTCCATCACGGCCATGCGCTGGCGCTGCTGGCCATGACGACCGATCGGCGCGTTGATCTTGCCACCGGCGGTGACCACGCCAATCACGATGCATTCATAGATACGGCTGACGCTGCGGCTTTGCAGTTGTGCAACCAGCTGTGTCTGGGCCTGGATGGTCTTGGCGACCACCATCAGGCCGGTGGTGTCCTTGTCCAGGCGATGGACGATGCCGGCACGTGGGACATTGATGATGTCCGGCACGTGGTGCAGCAAGGCATTCAACAAGGTGCCATCGGCATGGCCGGCGGCCGGGTGCACCACCAGGCCGGCCGGTTTGTTGATGACCAGGATGTCGTCATCTTCGTAGACGATGTCCAGGGCGATGTCCTGGGCAACCCATTCACCCTGGGCCTCCTGCTCGGCGGTCAGCTCGAGGATGGCGCCGCCGTGGACGATGTCGCGCGGGCGCACGACCGCCCCATCCACCGTCAGGCGGCCGTCCTTGATCCAGGCGGAAAGGCGCGAGCGCGAATGCTCGTCGAAGAGTTGGGCGGCGACTTGATCGAGGCGTTGGCCGCCCAATTCGGACGGCACCTCTGCGCGGAGTTCTATTTTATCGGACATGCTCGGACTGGGCGTCGGCACAGCCTTTGGTTTCGGCTGCGCGCTTGTGGTTAAATACGGCGTCTTTTGCCCCGAGGCTTTTCAACGGGGCGCTCATCATAACAGGACGGCCCCGCCCAAGACAGCGGCCGTCATAGGGACGCAAGCCGCCATGCAAGTGAAACACCTGCTGCTGATCGCCATCCTCGCATTGACCGCTGCTTGCTCATCGAAGGAAGTCGTAGACGAAAACCTGAGCGAAGTCGAACTGTACCAACAGGCTCAGAAAGACCTGGACAACAACAGCTACACCAGCGCCACCGCCAAGCTCAAGGCCCTGGAGTCGCGTTATCCGTTCGGTCGCTACGCCGATCAGGCTCAACTGGAGCTGATCTACGCCAACTACAAGAACGCCGAGCCGGAAGCTGCCAAGTCCGCCGCCGAGCGTTTCATTCGTCTACATCCGCAGCACCCGAACGTCGATTACGCTTACTACCTCAAGGGCCTGACCTCCTTCGACCAGGACGTCGGCCTGCTGGCGCGCTTCCTGCCGCTGGACATGACCAAGCGTGACCCGGGCGCCGCGCGCGACTCCTACAATGAGTTCGCCCAGCTGACCAGCCGCTTCCCCAACAGTCGCTACTCGCCGGACGCCAAGCAGCGCATGATCTACCTGCGCAACCTGCTGGCCTCCTACGAGATCCACGTGGCCGACTACTACCTGACCCGTCAGGCCTACGTCGCCGCCGCCAACCGTGGCCGCTACGTAGTGGAAAACTTCCAGGAAACCCCTTCGGTGGGCGACGGCCTGGCGGTGATGACCGAAGCCTACCAGCGCCTGCACCTGGACGACCTGGCGGCCACCAGCCTGGAAACCCTGAAGCTGAACTACCCGGACCACCCATCGCTGGTGGACGGCCAGTTCACGCCGCGGGTCGACGAGGCCGACAACCGCTCGTGGCTGAGCAAGGCGACCCTGGGCCTGATCGAATCCCGTCCACCGCTGCCGCCGGGCGAAACCCGCGCCAACCAGGACGTTCAGCGTCAGTTCCAGGACGCCAAGGAAGCCATTCCGAACGAGCTCAAGCCCAAGGACGAAAACGGCGACGTGATCGAGGAAGAAGAGCCGCAGAACGAGTCCAGCGACCGGTCCTGGTTCAGCCACCTGACCTTCGGCCTGTTCGACTGACGCCGAGGCAGCAGTCATAAAGGGAGACCCGGCGGTCTCCCTTTTTTGTGCCTGTGTTTTATTGCGCTGGGCGCCGTTCCTGTCCTTGGCTAAAATGCCGGATCATCAGCCGAAAAGCCGCCCATCATGCTTCGTTTACTGTTCTGGATCGCCCTGATTGCCGCCGCGGTATGGTTCTGGCGCAAGTACAAGGGCGCGTCCGCCGCCCCTCGCACCTCCCGCGAGCGCGACGCAACGCCGATGGTCCGCTGCGCCCAGTGCGGCGTACACCTGCCCCGCGACCGGGCGCTGGCCCTGGAACAACAGTGGTATTGCAGCCAGGCTCATCTTGAGCAAGGCCCGGATCCTCGTGGCCACTGAGGCTTCGAGCCCGCGCCTCAAACAGACGCAGCGCCTGCTGCGTCTCTATCACCTGTACCGCCTGAGCATCGGCATCACACTGGTGCTGCTGATTTCCAGCAACATGGACAACCGGTTGCTGGAATTCGCCAACGACGACCTGCTGCGCAGTGGCAGCTGGTTGTATCTTGTGCTGAATATCCTGCTGGTGGTGTTCCTCGAAAACACCCGCCACCCTGCCCGTCTGTTCGGCCTGACGCTTGCCGATGTGCTGTTGCTCTCATGGCTGTTCTATGTCGCGGGCGGCGCCCCCAGCGCCATCGGCAACCTGATCATCGTCTCGGTCGCCATCGGCAATACGCTGCTGCGTGGCCGGCTGGGCTTGCTGATCGCGGCCGTGGCGACGCTCGGCATCGTAGGCTCCAGCTTCTTCCTGGGTTTGAGCGACTCGAACCGTCCCAGCAACTATCTACAGGCCGGCACCCTGGGGGCGTTGTGCTTCGCCGCAGCCCTGTTGGTGCAAGGCCTTAACCGACGCCTGGAAGCCAGCGAAACCCTGGCCGAGCGACGGGCCAGCGAAGTGGTCGGCCTGGAAGCGCTCAATGCCTTGATCCTGCAGCGCATGCGCACCGGCATTCTGGTCCTCGATCGTCAGCGCCGGGTGCAACTGGCCAACGAGAGCGCGCTGCACCTGTTGGGCATGCACGACCTGGTCGGCCAGCAGATCGACGACTATTCCAGCGCTCTGGTCGAGCGGCTGCAATTGTGGCTGAACAACCCCAGCCTGCGGCCACCCAGCCTGACCGTCAGCGGCACCGGCCTGACCTTGCAGCCGAGTTTCATTGCCCTGGGGTACGACGACCAGCGCCAGATCCTGGTCTTTCTCGAAGACCAGGCCCAGGTTGCCCAGCAGGCCCAGCAATTGAAACTGGCGTCGCTGGGACGACTCACCGCCGGCATCTCCCATGAAATCCGCAATCCGCTGGGGGCGATCAGCCACGCAGCGCAACTGCTGCGTGAGTCCGAGGAACTGAACGCTGCGGATCGGCGTCTGACGCAGATTATTCAAGATCACTCCCAACGAATGAATCGCGTCATTGAAAATGTCCTGCAACTGTCCCGCCGCCAGACCTCCACGCCCCAGCGCCTGGACCTGCGCACCTGGCTCGAACAATTCGTGCGCCGGACACGCGAGCATGCGGGCGAACAGCAATTGCACCTGAGCATAGACCCAGGCGACTACGTCACGTTGATGGACCCGGACCAACTGACCCAAGTGCTCGACAACCTGCTGCGCAACGCCTGGCGCCACAGCGCGATGCTCCATGAACCGGCCGAGGCCTGGCTGAAACTGTTCATCGACCCCCATAGCCAGTTGTCCACCCTGGACATCATCGACAATGGCCCCGGTGTGACGCCGCAGCAGCAGGCGCACCTGTTCGAACCCTTCTTCACCACCAGCAGCCAGGGCACCGGCCTTGGGCTCTATCTGTCCCGTGAGCTGTGCGAAAGCAACCAGGCCCGCCTAGACTTCAAACCACGCCAAGGCGGCGGTTGCTTTCGCATCACCTTTGCTCACGGACGGAAACAGATTTGATTACTCGCTCCCGGCAACGAATCCTGATCGTCGATGACGAACCGGACATCCGCGAACTCCTGGACATCACCCTGGGAAGGATGAAACTCGACACCCGCAGCGCCAAGAACCTCGCCGAAGCCCAGGGTCTGCTGGCAGACGAGGCATTCGACCTGTGCCTGACCGACATGCGCCTGCCCGACGGCACCGGCCTGGAACTGGTGCAACACATCCAGCAGCGCTACCCGCAATTGCCGGTGGCGATGATCACCGCCTACGGCAGCCTGGAAACCGCCATCGACGCCCTCAAGGCCGGTGCTTTCGACTTCCTGACCAAGCCGGTCGACCTGGCGCGCCTGCGCGAGCTGGTCAACAGCGCCCTGCGCTTGCCGGTCGCAACGCCGACCACGACCATCGAACGTTGTCTGCTGGGCGACTCACCGCCGATGCGCAACGTGCGCAAGCAGATCGAAAAACTCGCCCGCAGCCAGGCACCGGTGTACATCAGCGGGGAATCGGGTTGCGGCAAGGAACTGGTCGCGCGGTTGATCCATGACCAGGGCCCTCGTTCAAGCCAGGCGTTCGTGCCGGTCAACTGTGGGGCGATTCCCACGGAGTTGGTGGAAAGCGAATTCTTTGGTCATCGAAAAGGCAGCTTCAGCGGCGCCATCGAAGACAAACCCGGGTTGTTCCAGGCCGCTCAGGGCGGAACCCTGTTTCTCGATGAAGTGGCCGACCTGCCGTTGGCGATGCAAGTGAAGCTGCTGCGAGCGATCCAGGAAAAGGCCGTGCGCGCCGTCGGCGGCCAGCAGGAGGAAGTGGTGGATGTGCGCATCCTCTGCGCCACCCACAAAGACCTCGACGCCGAAGTCAGCGCCGGGCGCTTCCGCCAGGACCTGTACTACCGACTGAATGTGATCGAACTGCGCGTCCCGCCCCTGCGCGAGCGCCGCGAAGACATCGAACCGCTGGCCAACCATATGCTTCAGCGCCTGGCGACCAACACGGGCAGCCCGGCAGTCAAGCTGCATCCCAAAGCCCTCGAAGCCCTGCTGAACTACCGTTTTCCCGGCAACGTGCGCGAGCTGGAGAACATGCTCGAACGGGCCTACACCCTGTGCGAGTACCAACAGATCGAAGCCGACGACCTGCGCCTGGCCGAGGGCAGCAATGGGGATACAGCCAATCCTGAACTGACTCAGGTCGACAACCTGGAAGACTACCTGGAAAACGTCGAACGCAGACTCATCCTCCAGGCCCTGGAAGAAACCCGCTGGAACCGCACGGCGGCGGCGCAACGCTTGAAACTATCGTTTCGGTCAATGCGGTATCGGTTGAAGAAGTTGGGGTTGGATTAGTGCCGCCCCAAAACTGACCGTCCCCCCGTGGCGAGGGAGCTTTGCTCCCGCTGGGCTGCGAAGCAGACCCGAATCCTCACACCTCGGTGTGCCAGATGGATCTTCGTCGCTGCTCATTGGGGCTGCTGCGCAGCCCAGCGGGAGCAAGCTCCCTCGCCACGGGGTCAGTGTTTGCCCTGGGAATTCGGTGGAGCCGTGTTCCCTAGACTTCAGTCACCAGGACTCCCTCATCCAGCACTCGATTAGCCAGCAATTCGCCCAGTTCAATCAATACGTCGTCGCGAGCCATCCAGATAGGCCGCCTCGCTTTTGCTTTGCTTTTGCTTTTGATCTGGGCGCCCCGTTAACCACAAGGGCCGAACGCAGGTGTTGCGTAGTGGGCATCCCGGCATGGATGCCGGGATAGCCGCGCAGGGCCATGGAGGGCCCATCGCGGCGGGCCCACGGAGCAATGCCGGAGTGAGGGAACACCGAGCGTAAGCGAGGTGCCCAGTGGTGGGGCAAGAGCGTTTTGCTTACTTTTGCGCTTCTCAAAAGTGAGCCGCCGTCAGGGCGGAACCCTAAGCCGCCGTTACCGCAGAAATGGATATGTACTCGGTCAACAGAACCGCGACCGACAATCAGGCCGCCATCGCGAGCAAGCTCGCTCCCACAATTGAATCAGCGTACGACCGAGAGAGATAGGTCAACTGTCTTCGCGAGCAAGCTTTGCTCCCACGGAGTGCTCCCCCAAAGTGAAAGGCCACCCGCCTGCCCCTACAACCGCCCCGCCGGCGCATAAGGCGCAGGATCAATCACCGGCTCCCGCCCCAACATCACATCGACAAACAACTGACACGAAGCCGGCGCCAACACCAACCCATTGCGATAATGCCCGCAATTCAGCCACAAGCCCGCAAACCCCGGCACTTCGCCGATGTACGGAATACCCTCCGGCGATCCGGGTCGCAATCCGGCCCAGTGCCCCACCACCTCAGCCTCGGCCAGCGCCGGGATCAGCTGTTGCGCCGAGGCCTTCAGACTCTCCAGCGCAACATCGGTCGGCGTCTTGTCGAAACCTTCATGCTCCAGGGTGCTACCGACCAGAATATGCCCATCGCGACGCGGTATCGCATAGCGCCCCTTGGCCAGGACCATGCTCGACAGGAAATCCGACGCGCACTTGTACAGAATCATTTGCCCCTTGACCGGTTCGACTGGCAATTTGAGCCCCAACGTCTTGAGCAACTCACCGCTCCAGGCTCCCGCAGCCAGCACCACCTGATCGCCCCGGATTGGTCCTGTCGAACTGTCCACCCCGACCACCCGATCAGCGTCGCGTATGAAGCCACTGACTTCACAGTGCTCATGCAGCGTGACATTGGGCAGGGCTTGCAACGCCGCCTTCAGGGACTTCACCAACCGCGGATTGCGCACGTTGGCAACGTCGGCCATGTAAATCGCCCGAGAAAAGCCCGCGCCCAGCACCGGCACCGCATCATGGACCGCCGAGACATCCACGGCGCGCAGCGGTCGGCCTTCCCGCTCGGCCCAGGCCAGCGCCTCGTCCTGGTCATCCAGGTCCAGCCAATACAGCCCGGTGACATGCACCTGCGGGTCGATGCCGGTGGCGGCGAACAGCCGCTGCCCCAGTTGTGGATAAAAATCCTGCGACCAATGCGCCAGCGCCGTGACCGCCGGGCTGTAGCGCCAGGGGTACAGTGGCGAGACGATTCCACCGCCGGCCCAGGACGCTTCCTGGCCGACGCCGGAGCGCTCCAGCAACACCACGGATTGCCCTTCGGACGCCAGATTGAACGCCGTCAGCAGGCCAATGACTCCGCCGCCGACAATCACCACCTGCTGTTGCTTGGTCATGTTTTGATTCGACTCATAAGACAGAGGACGCAAGACCGCGCCCGAATAAGAAAACTCAGCGACCCCAGCAATCCTTGGTGGTCAGCCCCGCAGCAGCGTTGATCATGCCGCGCGCGCCGGTGTTGTTGAGGGTGAAATCACCGCATTTGTCCGTGGCCATGGACGAGCCACTCTTTCGCACGGCGGTCAGGGTGAAGCTCTGGTCCGCCAGCGTCTGGTTGATGGTGTAGAAGTCGTTCCCGCTACTCAGGCCGGTCGCGTTGGTGTAGACGTTGTTCTTGGAGTAATAACGCTCGAGGATCTGCGCCTGCTCCGACAACAGCCCGGCAATTTCGGTGCGTCGGCCCTTCTTCATGTATTCGGTCAGGCTTGGATAGCCGACGGTGACCAAGATACCGATGATCGCGATCACGATCATGATTTCGATCAAGGTGAAACCCCGGTTGGATCTGCGCATACCTTACCTCACTGTACTTGCCGCCACATGATGCGGCGGCTGCCGCCGACTGTTTTCTCCAGCAGGTTGGTAATGCCGCCGCTGGAGTCGTTCACGATCATGTTGGTGGCCCCGCTGGTATTGACCACCGCACTCAAGGTCGGGATACCGC
Source organism: Pseudomonas sp. SMN5 (assembly GCF_052041925.1). Classification (NCBI taxonomy): domain Bacteria; kingdom Pseudomonadati; phylum Pseudomonadota; class Gammaproteobacteria; order Pseudomonadales; family Pseudomonadaceae; genus Pseudomonas; species Pseudomonas sp. SMN5. The sequence continues at coordinate 44,088 of NZ_JBKGGX010000020.1, read as the reverse complement.
CGCTGAACACCACGCCCGCCGAAATCGTGTCGAGGTTGCTGAGCGTGCCGTCTCCATTGGTGTCGAGCACTGCGTAGTTGAGCATCTTACCGTTGAACGCATCCAATTCGATCAGTTTGCCGGTACCGAAGGCAGCACAAGGGTCGGTGGTGTCCACTGCGGCGGTGGTAAAGACCACGCGCCCAAGCACCAGATTGGCCGGGTTGATCACCCGCTCGCCGGTCAGCACATTGTTATAGATCAGGGGCAGGTACCAGCCTTTCTTGGCAGGGTACGTCACGTCAGTCTGGCTGGTGGTCACGAACTGCCCGGTGCTGCCGGAAAACACACCGGTGATCGATTGGGCCTGCAAGCTCGACACGGTGATCTGCCCAGCACCACCCGTGGCGTCCCAGATCGAGTAGAACGCCTGCAGATCCTTGGTGAGTTTGTCGGTCGCCTCATTGAATTTACCGGTGCCGAAAAACACCTGGGTGCCGCCCTGGGGGTTGTCCGCCAGCAGCGGCTGCACGGTGATCGGCTGGGTGGCACCGCCGGGTGCGGTGAACAATGGCTGGCCGGCAAACGCCAGCCCCCAGGCGGCCGGGGAAGTGCCGCTGAGGTCGAACTTCCACATCCGTCCCTTCAGGTCGCCACCGTAAGCGGCTTGCACCACGTTCTGCGAGTTGACCCGAAGCTTGACCGAGGACAGCCCGTTATCGGTTTCGCTACTGTTGATGACGATCTTGCGGATCAACGAACCGTCCCGGATATCCACCACGTATAGCGCCGCCACACCACTGTTGCTGCCGTATCCGTTGGCAATGAACGCCGCCCAACGACCGTCCGCCAGGCGTGCGACTTCCGGACGAGCGTAGGCATAACCCAGGTCGTTGAACGTGTTGGCGGTGCTGGCCACCGCCGGTGCGCCGATTTCCCACAAGGCCCGGAGCACATTGCCTGCCGCCGCATCGAACAACTGCACCGCATAGAAAGTCCTTCCGCCTGCCCCTGTCCCGCCCAGGGCCAAGGTCTTCCAGACGCTGCCTGCCTGCGCATCAAAGACGCCGACCTGGCCGTCCACCAGGAACTGGTGTCCCACCCCATTGATGTAAGTGGGTTCCGCGATACTTTCCAGGGAAGGCAATACGCTCGATGGCATATAGGCGTAACGCCGCGTGCCGTTGGCGCTGTTGATGACACTGAAGAAACCATCGTTGGCGTTTACCACCAGGCTGGCGCTCATGTTCGTTGCCTTGGTCGCCAGGTAGGTGCTGTAGCTGGTGTCGTTGAGCAGGTCTGCGGCGGTCTGGTCGTTGGGCGATGCTTGCACCAGCGGCGAATTGATGATGTCCCCCAGCAACGCGCTGCGTACCTTCAAACCGGTCTTGTTGACGCCCTTGCTCCACTCCACCAGGTCATTGCCGGTAACACCCGTGGGCAGGTTCTGGTTGAGGATGGCCTGCTGGGTGGGCGAGAAGTTGCCATAGGCCAAGGTCACCGGGGCATTGGTCGCAGTGTTCCAGGATTGGTAGATGGGGGCGGTGGCACCGGGCACGATGGCGGTGTCGGTGGTCCACTGCACCGCTGCGGTGTTGACAGTACCGGTGGTGTTGAAACCAAACGCCCGGATGGTCCCGCGCCAGTCCTTGGGATCGTAGGTGGTCTGGTAGAAGCTTGAGGTACTGGATAACGAAGCGCCGTTGGTGGCGCCACCGCCCCCCGACCCGGCCTTGGAGGTAATGTCACTCAGGGCCGAAGACAAGGCCGAACTCAGGCCCTCGCTGTCGCTTGCCTGGTAGTACCGACCGGCGCCATAGCGGGCGGCGTCGGACAACATCTGGTTGGTGGCGGTGAAACCCACGGTATAAGTGTTGAGGTACTGGCGAGGGAAATCCCCTGAGTTCCAGCTTTTGCCGGTGGCGTCGTTGCCAGTGGAGCGCATGTCGATGTCGAAGGCGAACTTGGCGATGTCGTCCAGGTAAAGCGTATCGCCCTCCCCGTCGCCGTTGGGATTGCCGCCATCGTTGCTGCTGATCCCATCCCAGTTCGGCAAGCGGGCACCGCCCGCCGGGGTGCCCTGCGGATCATTGGTGGGGAAGGTCCGGTCATAGGTGGGCAGACCGTCGGTGATCACCACGCCGAAGTTCTTCTGGCAACGGTACTGGATCGGACTGGTGTAGGTGGCTGGCGTGCCGTTGTAGTAGGGCGCGATGCCCCGGAAATATCGTGTGACCTCGTAGTAGCTTTCGGCGAGCGGGGTATTCGCCACGGCCCCCAGCCCGTTAATGGCATTGATCAGCGCGGTGTAGTTGGCATTGGCCTGGGTCTGGGTCACGCTGCCGCTGACGGGAGCCAGGTCACTGACCGCCCGGGCGATATAGCCCCCCGGACCGGAGTTGGTGCTGCTGGGAGGGTTGAAGGTGGCCAGGCCAATGCGCAACGCGCGGTTGCTGGTCACCAGGTCCGTGGAAACATCCCGCGCCACGTTGATCCGATAGTCGTTGGGGATCGTGCCGGTGGTGAAATCGCGGCTCGTGCCGTTGGCGAGCGTCAACAGATACGACAGGTAGTTTGCCGAATAGCGGGTGTTGCCACCGCCCACCGGGTCCGGCAGCCTCAGGCAGACCCGCCCGAGATTGCTGCGATAAAACCCGTACCAGTTGCCAGCGGTCGAACAGCCCCCACGCAACAGACTCCCCAGCAACACGTTGCTGTTTTCCATATCCATCTCGGCGATGCTGTTGCAGCTTGTGCTGGACTCACAGGTGTACACAGTGGGTCGCGCCACCGTCGGGTCGAACCCTGATGCCCAGATGATGTTGTTCATGCTTCCCGAGTCATCGATCAGCAACATCACGTTTGGCGTAACCGCACCCGCACTCAGCAATGGCGAATCCGAGGGCGTGAATGCGTAGGCCGGAGCCGTCAGATAAAGGCTGAGCAACGCGCCCAGGATCATCTGCTTCCAGCTGCGGCGCGCCTCAGTATTTCGCATAAATGCTCTCCACTACGCTGCGCTGGTTATTGCCTATCACCGCTACCGCCGTGATCCGGTAAAGCGTCGCCGATGTATTGCTGGGGACGTTGACCGCCGTGAGGGTAGTGCCGATGTTCTGCACGCCATAGAACCCGCCAGGGACGGCCACCCAGGTAACGCCGGAAGTAGAGTTGCGCCCGGCTGCCGTCAGGGTCGCCGACTCGGCAGGCGGTGCACATTGAATCGCGGTGGAACAGACCGGCAGGGAATAGGTCTCGACCTGTACGGCGCTCTCGCCCATCCGCAGCGCCGCCTCGGCAAGCTGGAAGGACTGGTTGCGCTGCATGACGCTGCTGGTCATTTTTTCCTGGAGTGTGGCGCTCTGCATCGACGACAGGCCGATCAGCGTCAGCAACAACAGGAACACCAGGCTGACCAACAAGGCCATGCCACGCTGCTTGGATCTCTGAGGCGTCGGGTTCATGACAAGCCCCTCACAACAGCCGGTTGCGCAACGCGGCAACCACGCTGTAGGTCTGATCGCGCACGGCGTTCTTCGGATCGAAGAGCGTCAACGTCAAGCGCACGCTGCGGATCAGTGCAGGGTCGGACGGGTTGCTGTTGTAGCTCGACGCTGCGATGTCCGTGGCACTGCTCGCCACGCCGAACATCACGTTGAAGGATCGGACGTTATCCACCAGCACAGCCATGGTCGGGTTGGCAGGCCCGCCGGGTGTCTGTACGCCCATCAGCAGCTGGTTATTGCTGAAACTGTAGATCAGTCGCCTGATCGGAAAGGCCATCTGCCCGGCCGCCGGCGCCCTAACGCCGGTATAGGCAGTGGCCGAGGTGCGACAATCGGAAACCACGGTCCAGGTGGGCGTCCCGCCACTGTTGCCTACATCCGCTGCCACCAGGGTCAGTTTGAGGTTGGCATTGTCCCAACGGATCGGGGTGATCTGGCTGGCGTTGAAATCCCCCGCCGAGGAGGCGTCGGTGATGTTTGCCAGGCAGCCGAACATGCCCACCATGCGCAGCTCCTGGAGCATCTTGCTCAGGGCGAACCGGGCATCTTCCTGCATCACCGCTGCGGCGCCCTGGCTGACATAAGTGTTCTTGGCAGCGATGAAAACCTGCACGACGCCCAGTACGACAATCAGGCTGAGTACCAGCGCGATCATCAGTTCGATCAGGCCGAACCCCCGGCTGCGCCTGTTCATGGCGACGGCGCCGCGATCGGGTCGACGGCAACGCGACTGGTCAGCACAAAGCTGCGTCGCGCATCGGCCGCATTAGTGGTATTGGCCGCTCGCGCATCATCCCAGGAAATGGTGATGGTGTAGACCCGCTGGTTCAAGGCAACGGTGCCGGTGGCCGTGGCACCGCCAAAGGCAATGATGTTGGTCTTGAAATCGTAGAGGTCCTGGTCCCTTGCCACGTTGAGATTGGGCGAACCGGGCGGCGTGATAGTGTAGTCGGCGCCGGAATTGGCGCGAATGCGGTCCAGCAGGTCGTAGGCGATGAAACTGGCCTGGCTGGTCATGCGCGAGCTGTCGGTGTATTTGAGCGCATTGAGCTGGATCATCGCCGCCCCCAGCAGCCCCACGCCGAGGATCAGCACGGCCACCAGCACCTCGATCAGCGTCATGCCTTCCTGTGCCTTTTTACTGCAATCCGTCATCCGCAACTTCCACCCAATACGATTCTTCCATTGAGGCAAACACTCAGCGTCCTGCTTTGCGCCCCGCGCACGTAATTGAAGCTCACCGCAGTGGACGGCGCCGATAAGCCGCCCAGGTTGTTGAAATCAATGCTGGTCACATCAGAGGTTAGCGTCAGAGTCACGCCGCTGCCCATCGCTGGAACAACCCGCAATACATTGGCCGGCGTGCCAGTACTGTCGTAGACCGACAATTCGCCGCTCCAGACACCGCCCAGGGTCGTGGGGCGTATGCGGATGGTGGTGCCTCGGTCGATCGCTTCCATTCGTGCAAAATTCAGCGCCCGCCGCAGATCGCCAATCTCGGTATCGGCCTTGGTGCCTTGCATCGAGCCGGTAAACGCCGGCACCGCCAGGGTGATCAGGATCAGCAGCACGCCGATCGCCACCAGCACCTCGATCAGCGTGAAACCTTTTGTACGAAGATCCATCGATGCCCTCCGTTGCCGTCGGCTATACCTGCTTTTACAACGCTAGAACAAACCGGTGCCTGTGGCGAGCAAGCCCGCTCCCGCTCGGCGGCTGGCGGCTGTTCTTTTTGGGCTGCTGCGCAGCCAGCGGGAGCAAGCTCCCTCGCCACAGAAGCTCTGCGCCACAATTGCTCGCACATCTCGCCGTTTCACGCTCTCCAGGGAGGAGACATCATGCACCAACAGGGTTTCAGCCTGATCGAACTGCTCATGGGACTGGCGATTGCCACGATTGTTCTGTCATGGGCGGGATCCAGTTATAAGACACTCATCGAATCCATCGAGCGCAAAGACGCCGCCCGGCTGCTGGCCAGCGGCTTGCGCACCGCGCGAAGCGAAGCCATCACGCGCAACCGGACGGTGGCATTCAGAGGGATAGACAACGATTGGAGCCAAGGGTGGCAAATCATCCTGGACGGTGATGACCAGGCGTTGCTGACACAGCGCAGCAGCGGCGCTCGTATCATTGGCAACTGGGCAATGAAGCGTTCGGTCAGGTTCGCCAGCCATGGTCAGGCAGTATGGCGCAGTGGCGCCTTTCACTCGGGAACGCTCCATGTTTGTGAAAAACAGGGTCCGATCAGCCACCATCAAGTCGTACTGGCACCCACCGGGCGCGTCAGCCTGCGCAGCCATGCAGCCGAGCAGGCCTTGTGCGAAAAAGGCTTAAAGCAGCGAGCGGACCCGTAGTTCCTTGGGCATGGAGAACGTGATGTTTTCCTCACGTCCGGCCAGCTCATCGGCACCGGTCGCGCCCCAGGCCTGCAATTGCTGGATGACCCCGCGCACCAGCACTTCCGGCGCTGACGCACCGGCGGTGATGCCGATCCGCTCGACGCCATCGAACCAGCTGCGTTGCATGTCTTCGGCGCCGTCGATCAGGTAGGCCGGGGTGGACATGCGCTCGGCCAGCTCACGCAGGCGGTTGGAGTTGGAGCTGTTCGGGCTACCGACCACCAGGACCACATCGCATTCATTGGCCAGTTGTTTGACCGCGTCCTGGCGATTCTGCGTGGCATAGCAGATATCGTCCTTGCGTGGTCCGCCGATGGCCGGGAAACGCGCACGCAAGGCGTCGATCACCCGGCTGGTGTCGTCCATGGACAAGGTGGTCTGGGTGACAAAGGCCAGGCTCTCGGGATTACGTACCTGCAGGGCCGCAACGTCTTCCTCGTCCTCGACCAGGTAGATCGCGCCACCGTTACTGGCGTCGTACTGGCCCATGGTGCCTTCGACTTCCGGGTGCCCTTCGTGGCCGATCAGGATGCACTCGCGACCGTCACGACTATAGCGCGCCACCTCAATGTGCACCTTGGTCACCAATGGGCAGGTCGCGTCGAACACCTTCAGGCCACGCCCGGCGGCTTCGGTACGCACCGCCTGGGAAACGCCATGGGCGCTGAATATCACGATGACGTCGTCCGGCACCTGGTCCAGTTCCTCGACGAAAATAGCCCCGCGACTGCGCAGGTCCTCGACGACGAATTTGTTGTGGACCACTTCGTGACGCACATAGATCGGCGGCCCGAAGACTTCCAGGGCGCGGTTGACGATTTCGATCGCCCGGTCCACACCGGCGCAGAAGCCACGGGGGTTGGCGAGTTTGATTTGCATGCTGTGCCTCGTGTCTGGCCTGTTGATCGAACGAAGGGCTCGAACACAATGGAAATACCTTGTGGGAGCGGGCTTGCTCGCGAAGAGGACCTGACATCCAACAATGATGTTGGCTGACAGACCGTATTCGCGAGCAAGCCCGCTCCCACACTTGACCGCATTCGGCCAGTTACAGAGCCTTGACCTCAAGAATCTCCACTTCGAAATTCAAGGTCTTGCCCGCCAGTGGATGGTTGAAATCCACGGTCACCTGAGCGTCGTCGAACGCCTTCACCACACCCGGCAATTCAGTGTTGGCCGCATCGTTGAAGATCACCAGCAACCCTTCGGACAGTTCCATGTCCTGGAATTGGGAGCGTGGCATGGTCTGCACGTTTTGCGGGTTGGGCTGACCAAAGGCATTTTCCGGCGGTACGACCACGGTGCGCTTGTCGCCGGCCTTGAAACCGAAGATCGCCGCCTCGAAGCCTGGCAACAGGTTACCGTCGCCCACCTTGAACACCGCCGGCGCCTTGTCGAAGGTGCTGTCGACGGTGTCACCGTTTTCCAGGTGCAGGGCGAAGTGCAGCTTCACTTCGGTGTTTTGAGCGATACGCTGCTCAGTCATGGACGGCCTCTCCGGTTTTCTTGCTCTTGAACATGTCCAGGGCGAGCATCACGGCGCCCACGGTAATAGCGCTGTCGGCAAAGTTGAACGCCGGGAAATACCAGCGGTTCTGCCAGTGCACCAGGATGAAATCGATCACATGACCCAGGGCGATGCGGTCGTACAGATTGCCCAGCGCGCCACCGAGCACCAGCGCCAGCGCCACGGCCAGCCAGGTCTCGTTGCGCCCCAAGCGCTTGAGCCAGACCACCAGCACGCCGCTGACGACGATGGCGATCAGCGCGAACAACCAGCGCTGCCAGCCGGAACTGTCGGCCAGGAAGCTGAACGCCGCGCCGGTGTTGTAGGCCAGCGTCCAGCTGAAGTAATCAGGGATGATCACAATCTGCTGGTACATCGTCAGCGAGTTCTCGAAGTAGAACTTGCTGGCCTGGTCGATGACCAGTACCAGCACGCTCAACCAGAGCCAGCCCAGCCGTCCGAAACGACCCGCTGCGTTAGGCATAGTGGCGAACCTCGCCGCTGCCGCTGATGTTGTCGACGCAGCGACCGCAGATTTCCGGATGCTCCGGGTTCACGCCGACGTCTTCACGGCAGTGCCAGCAACGGGCGCACTTGACGAAACTCGACTTGACCACCTTGAGTTTCAGGCCGGCCACTTCGGTCACCACCGCATCGGCCGGCGCCTGCACCAACGGCGCGACACTGGCAGTGGAGGTGATCAGCACGAAGCGCAGCTCGTTGCCCAGTTTCGCCAGGTCGGCGCTCAGGGCCTCTTCGGCATAAAGGGTTACTTCAGCCTGCAGGTTGCCACCGACAGCCTTGGCCGCGCGCTGGATCTCCATTTCCTTGTTGACTGCCGCCTTGACCGCCATGATCCGGTCCCAGTATGCACGGTCCAGCTCGAAACCTTGCGGCAACTCGGTCAGGCCTTCGTACCAGGTGTTGAGCATCACCGACTCGTTGCGCTCGCCCGGCAGGTACTCCCACAGTTCGTCGGCGGTGAACGCCAGGATCGGCGCGATCCAGCGCACCAGCGCCTCGCTGATGTGGAACAGCGCGCTCTGGCAGGAGCGGCGTGCCTGGCTGTTGGCACCGGTGGTGTACTGGCGATCCTTGATGATGTCGAGGTAGAAACCACCCAGCTCCTGCACGCAGAAATTGTGGATCTTGGAGTAGACGTTCCAGAAGCGATATTCGCCGTAATGCTCCTGCAACTCGCGTTGCAGCAACAGGGTACGGTCCACGGCCCAACGGTCCAGCGCGAGCATGTCCTCGGCCGGCAGCAGGTCCGTGGCTGGGTTGAAACCGGTCAGGTTCGAGAGCAGGAAGCGCGCAGTGTTACGGATACGCCGATAGGCATCCGCGCTGCGTTGCAGGATCTGCTCGGAAACGGCCATTTCGCCAGAGTAGTCGGTGGACGCGACCCACAGGCGCATGATGTCGGCGCCCAGGGTGTCGTTGACCTTCTGCGGCGCAATCACGTTGCCCAGGGACTTGGACATCTTGCGACCGGCCTCGTCGACGGTAAAACCGTGGGTCAGCAACTCGCGGTACGGCGCGTGGTCGTCGATGGCGCAACCGGTCAGCAAGGACGAATGGAACCAGCCGCGGTGCTGGTCCGAACCTTCAAGGTACAGGTCGGCACGCGGGCCGGTCTCGTGGCCCATCGGGTGCGAGCCGCGCAGCACGTGCCAGTGGGTGGTGCCGGAATCGAACCAGACGTCCAGGGTGTCGCTGATCTTGTCGTACAGCGGCGCTTCGTCGCCCAGCAGCTCGGCGGCGTCCATCTTGAACCAGGCTTCGATGCCTTCGACTTCGACGCGTTTGGCGACCTCTTCCATCAGCTCGACAGTGCGCGGGTGCAGCTCACCGCTTTCCTTGTTCAGGAAGAACGGGATCGGCACGCCCCAGTTGCGCTGGCGGGAGATGCACCAGTCCGGACGGTTGGCGATCATCGAGTGCAGGCGCGCCTGGCCCCAGGCCGGGACGAACTTGGTGTCTTCGATGGCCTTGAGCGAGCGTTGGCGCAGGGTGTCGCCATTGGCGGGCTGCTTGTCCATGCCGATGAACCACTGTGCGGTGGCGCGGTAGATCAGCGGGGTCTTGTGGCGCCAGCAGTGCATGTAGCTGTGTTCGATGACGGTGGTGTGCAGCAGCGCACCGACTTCGGTCAGCTTGTCGACGATGGCCGGGTTGGCTTTCCAGATGAACTGGCCGCCGAAGAATTCCAGCGATGGCACGTACACGCCATTGCTTTGCACCGGGTTGAGGATGTCGTCGTTGACCATGCCGTATTTCTTGCAGGTCACGAAGTCGTCCACGCCATAGGCCGGTGCGGAGTGAACCACGCCGGTGCCGGCGCCCAGTTCCACGTAGTCGGCCAGGTAGACCGGCGACAGGCGGTCATAGAACGGGTGACGGAAATTGATCAGTTCCAGCGCCGAGCCGGGAGCGGTGGCCAGCACCGAGCCTTCCAGACCGTAGCGGGACAGGCAGGATTCGACCAGTTCTTCGGCCAGCACCAGCAGCTTGTCGCCCACATCGACCAGAGCGTAGTTGAACTCCGGATGAACGTTCAGCGCCTGGTTGGCCGGAATGGTCCATGGAGTGGTGGTCCAGATCACGATGGAGGCCGGCTTGCCCAACTTGCCCAGGCCGAACGCGGCGGCCAGCTTGTCTTCATCGGCGATCGGGAAGGCCACATCGATGGTCGAGGACTTCTTATTCTCGTACTCGACTTCCGCCTCGGCCAGGGCCGAACCGCAATCGAAGCACCAGTTCACCGGCTTGAGGCCCTTGAACACGAAACCACCCTCGACGATCTTCGCCAAGGCACGGATTTCGCCAGCTTCGTTCTTGAAATCCATGGTCTTGTACGGGTTGGCGAAGTCGCCCAGCACGCCGAGACGGATGAACTCGGACTTCTGCCCCTCGATCTGCTCGGTGGCGTAGGCACGGCACAGTTCGCGGGTCTTGTCCGCGCCCAGGTTCTTGCCGTGGGTGACTTCCACCTTGTGCTCGATCGGCAGGCCATGGCAGTCCCAGCCCGGAACATAAGGCGCGTCAAAACCCGACAGGGTCTTGGAGCGGATGATCATGTCCTTGAGAATCTTGTTCAGCGCGTGACCGATATGAATGGTGCCGTTGGCATACGGAGGGCCGTCGTGCAGGACGAACTTCGGACGATCCTTGCCAATTTCGCGCAACTTACCGTACAGGCCAATGCTGTCCCAACGCTGCAGAATCTGTGGTTCGCGCTGAGGCAGGCCGGCCTTCATAGGGAAGGCGGTGTCCGGAAGGTTTAGCGTGGCTTTATAGTCGGTCATTTAAGGCTCTTCATTAGCGATTGGCGCTGGTTGCGACAAGGGCACGGGCGGCGGCGATATCTGCATGGATCGCCGTCTTGAGCGCCTCCAGAGAGGCAAAACGCTGCTCTTCACGCAGCTTCTGGTGGAAAACCACCGTCAAACGCCGGTCATACAGATCGCCGGCAAAATCCAGAACATGTACTTCGAGGTGCGCCTTGCCGTCTCCCTGGACGGTAGGCCGTACGCCGATATTAGCGACTCCGGGCCAGGCCTTGCCGTCGATTTCGACACTCACCAGGAAAACCCCGGTCAGCGGCACACGACGGCGCTTGAGCTGCACGTTGGCCGTCGGCGTGCCCAATTGGCGCGCCAGTTTCTGCCCGTGCAGGATCCGTCCGGCAATCCGGTACGGGCGGCCCAGCAAGCGCTCGGCCAGGTCGAAGTCGGCAGCCGCCAGGGCATTGCGGACCTGCGTGCTGCTGACGCGCAGGCCGTCCATTTCCACGGTCTGCGCCGCTTCGACGGTAAAGCCCTTGGCGGCGCCGGCCTGTTGCAGGTAGACGAAGTCCCCTGCCCGGTCGCAGCCGAAACGGAAATCATCGCCGACTTCGAGGTGTTTCACTCCGAGACCATCCACCAGGATGGTCTCGACGAATTCGGCGGCACTGAGCTTGCTCAGGCGTTGGTTAAAGGCGAGGCACAAGACACGGTCGACGCCTTCGGCTGCCAGCAGGTTCAGCTTGTCCCGCAGCCGAGCCAGGCGGGCCGGAGCGGTGTCCGGGGCGAAAAACTCCCGCGGCTGCGGCTCGAAAATCACCACGCAGCTGGGCACGCCCAACTCCCGCGCACGCTCGCGCAGCCGCGCCAGGATAGCCTGGTGACCACGGTGAACACCGTCAAAGTTGCCAATGGTGGCGACGCAGCCCCGATGCTGGGGGCGCAGGTTGTGAAGGCCTCGAACCAGCTGCATAACGCGCTTCTTGCTCATAAAGTGGCCGATTATAACCACACCCGGCGGCCGACGACAGGCAACACCGTAACCCAAAGTGCTCGAACCGACAAAACCGCCGCCCAGCCCTGGGTTATCCGGGACCGGGCGTCAGCTCAAAGCCTTGCGATTGAAGTCGCGCAGACGGAAACCCATCAGCAGCAACATGCCGAAATATGCCACCACGCCAGCCACCACCAGCACGCCCAGGCGCAGGAAACGCTCGAGCATCTGCCCCTCACCCCAGGCCGGCATGAAATGCATGGCCCCCAGCAGCACCGCCGACATCATGGCCACGGCCACCAATAGCTTCAAGGCGAACCTGGCCCAGCCCGGCTGCGGCTGATACATCTTTTGCTTGCGCAACTGATAGAACAGCAATCCGGCGTTGAGGCAGGCACCGGCACTGATCGCCAGGGCCAGGCCGGCGTGGGCCAGCGGGCCGATCAGCAAAAGGTTGAACAATTGGGTCATCACCAGGGTGAAAATGGCGATCTTCACCGGCGTACGGATGTTCTGCTGGGCGTAGAAACCCGGGGCCAGCACCTTGATCACGATGATTGCGAGCAGGCCCACCGAGTAGGCGATCAGCGCCCGCTGGGTCATCAGGGCATCGAACGCGTTGAAACGACCGTACTGGAACAGCGAAACGGTCAGGGGCTCGGCCAGGATTCCCAGCGCGAGGGCGCACGGTAAAACCAGCAGGAAGCACAGCCGCAGCCCCCAGTCGAGAATGCGCGAATACTCATGGCGATCCTGGTTGGCGTAGGTCTTGGCCAGGGTCGGCAACAGGATCGTGCCCAGGGCCACACCCAGCACACCGGACGGCAGCTCCATCAGACGGTCGGCGTAATACATCCACGACACGGAGCCGGCCTCCAGGAACGAGGCAAATATGGTGTTGATGATCAAGGAGATCTGGCTGACCGAAACCCCGAGGATCGCCGGCAGCATCTGTTTGAGCACCCGCCACACGCCGCTGTCACGCAGGTTCAGGCGTGGCAGCACCAGCATGCCGATCTTTTTCAGGTGCGGCAGCTGATAGAGCAATTGCGCCAGGCCGCCCACCAGAACCGCCCAACCCAAGGCCATCACCGGCGGGTCGAAGTATGGCGTCAGAAACACCGCGAACACGATCATGCTGACATTGAGCAGGGTCGGCACGAAGGCCGGCACGGAAAAGCGGTTCCAGGTATTGAGGATCGCTCCGGCCAGGGAGGACAGGGAAATCAACAATATATAAGGAAAGGTCACCCGCAACAGGTCAGTGGTGAGCTGGAATTTTTCCGGGGTATCGGTGAACCCCGGCGCCGTGGCCCAGATCACCCAGGGCGCGGCAAGGATGCCGGCAGCCGTGACCAGCGCCAGCACCAGCGTCAGCAGGCCCGTGACATAGGCAATGAAGGTGCGGGTCGCTTCGTCGCCCTTCTGGCTTTTATATTCCGCCAGGATCGGCACGAAGGCCTGGGAAAATGCCCCTTCAGCGAAGATCCGCCGCAGCAGGTTGGGCAATTTGAAAGCAATGAAGAAGGCGTCGGTGGCCATTCCGGCGCCGAATATCCGCGCGATCAGGGTGTCACGGACGAACCCCAGGACGCGGGAGAGCATCGTGATAGAGCTGACGGCAGCCAACGATTTGAGCAGGTTCATGAAAAGAGTTTTGCCTGTCGATGAACAGCAGGCGAACAACGCGCCCACTTGTGCGATACTGCGCGCCGCTAAACAGCACCGCGCCAAAACCCGCGAGTTTACAGGTCGCACGCCGGAAAGAAATCCTCCGGTGCATTGCGGCTGCCATTCAGCGGAATGCATTGCCCGCCCTTGACAACCCGTCAACTCATCGGCATGATTCGCGGCCTATTTTGTTTGCTATTTCCTAAAAAGTCTTTCGAGGAGCTCGACGGTGGCCAACTCACCTTCCGCCAAAAAACGTGCAAAACAGGCTGAGAAGCGTCGCAGCCACAACGCCAGCCTGCGTTCCATGGTCCGCACCTACATCAAGAATGTAGTCAAGGCCATCGACGCAAAAGACGCTGAAAAAGCCCAAGCTGCTTACGTTCTGGCTGTGCCAGTTATCGACCGCATGGCCGATAAAGGCATCATCCACAAGAACAAGGCTGCTCGCCATAAGAGCCGCCTGAATGGCCATGTAAAGGCCCTGAACGTTGCCGCTGCTGCCTAAGCGACGCGCTCATTAAAAAACCGACCCCAGGGTCGGTTTTTTATTGCCTGTGATTTCGCAAACGCCCTATAACCCCCCAACCCCCGCAGAAACGAGCCTGCTCGCGAAGCATGATGCCAGGCGACCGAGCAGATGCTGTCCTCCGCTTGCACCGTTGAGTTACATCACAGCAAGCGCCATCACTCCCCAAAATTGAACACCACCGGCTTGCGCGGCGGACAACCGCCCGGGGGTGGAAAATTCTGGATGCCGTTCTCGTCGTAACCGGTGTAGCAGCCTACGATCTTGTCATCCTTGAAGCTCATGCGCCGCTCAACCACGCCCGTAGGGTAATAGTAGACGGCCTCCCCTTCGCGCCGGGCGTACGAGTAATCCTTGTAGCTGCGCCCCTCGACCGTGATCAATCGGAAACCCTGCCTGGCTTCAGAGGATTTCAACTGGCCGTTGGGGTAGTACTCGTTTCTCGTCACGCGATCATCAGGCCCCAGCAACACTTCGCGCACTGTGCGCCCATCCCGGACGAGACGAGCACTTTGCTCGTTACCGAAGAGGTAATCGCTCTCGTAGTCGAACTGGCCGTTATTAAATGCCCCACGCTGCCTGCCGCAGGGCTGAATGCGAGTGGACTGGCCATCCGGCACGTGGCAATAGTTGCGGTCAGCGATCAACACCCCGCTTGCATCAAACGACTGCAGATTGCCGATAGGTTCATCCGCCTCATAGGTCGCCACCGTATCCGGCTGTCCGTTGGGGTGGTAGAGACGAAACACCCCTTCTTTCACACCATGGCGCCACGTGATATCGGAACGCAGCACCGCACCGTCATCGCTGTAGGTGAGCGCGCGCCCGTCAACCTGACCATTGGCATAACTGGCCGAATAAGTGAGTTTGCCATTCGCCGCGTAAGTTTGCCTCACCCCGTCCAATACACCCGCACGGTAGTGCTCGACGAGCCGCAGCACACCCGCGGCGTCTACCTCACGCAGCTCACCCTGCATCTTGTCGGCCACGAAATCCACGACCTGGACATGACCATCGCCCACTTTCAGCGTCCAACGACCCTCGCGCACACCCCGCTCGTAACGCCCCTTACCCCAGGGCATTATCCAATCGCCGTGCTGCTGCCCCGCGACGAACTCGCCACGCTGGACCACCTCGCCATTTTTCACACGCTCGGAGGGACCGTCATAATCACCCCGCTTGTAGGTATCGAAGCCCGAAACCTGCCCATCGTCGTCATTCGACTCTATCGTCCAGCGCCCTTCGTAGTAATCGTCGACAATCATGCCGCTGGAGACACCTTGGCGATCACGAACGATCCAGACTCCCTGCCGCAAGCCGTTCTCATAGGCGCCGACGGACGCGTTGCCCCACTCGTCGAACTCAGTCCACTGACCGGATCTTTTGCCCTGCACATAATCGCCCAGCGCCAAAAGCCGCTCGCCCGCAAGGGCCGCCCACGGCCCCTCTTCAGACCCCCGGTACAATGTCGGGTCGCGCTCCCAGGCCATCCTGGCGACCCGGTAGGCGGAGCCGACGTCCTCCTCCCGAGGAGGCACGCGCTCGTAGGTCAGCGTGAGCCAGCGTCCTTCGCGCTGCTGGAAGGTCTTTTTATAGGTGTCACGGTGAGGATCTTCCGCGGGCTGGCCAACTGAAGCCGGCACCCCGTCGACACCGAAGTAACCCACGAGCGTGCCGTCGGCCGGGTCAAGCGCATCGAATTCGGCAACACCGGTGCGAGGCAGCGTGACGCTATAGTCATAGGGCGGCCATTCGCCCAGAGCCTTTTGCACGAGCGCAGCGTTGAGCACTTTGTGACGAGCGGCGATGCGATCGAGCACCGGCTGGAGCGTTTCGAGCCGCCGGTACTCACCCGTCGAGGGAACAAAGCGGTAACCGCGCAATGCATACTGCCCCTTCGCCCGGGACAGCACGATCAGCGTCTGGAGACGGCTGTCGAGATTGGCATAGAACACCGACTCGATACTGGCATCACCATACCGGTCGAGCACTGTCGGCGCCCCATCCGGCGAATCGCACAGGCACGAATAGCCGACGATACCCTGCGCTTCACGGATAAAGGCCAGCGTCGCACCGCTCTCCTGGGAGGTTTTTATCACCGGATGGGCCAACGGCTTGTCTGCGTAGAACGGCTCGGCCCATGCCGCGATGGATACCGAACACCCCAAGACCCACACCATCAAAAACGAACGCATACCAATCCCTTCGCGCCAGAAGCACAGCACATCCATGACAGAAGAAAGCGAGCCGCTCTGCTCGCTCCATTACTCGAGATTCAGCGCCAAGGCAGGATCGGAATCGCCGTGACCGCATTCTGCGGGCTACCTTCGATCACACGATCGCTGTAGACCAGGTACACCAGCGTGTTGCGCTTCTTGTCGAGAAAACGCACCACCTGCATGGTCTTGAACACCAGGGAAGTGCGCTCCCTGAACACCTCTTCGCCATCCTTGAGCTCACCCTTGAAGTTGATCGGCCCCACCTGGCGACAGGCGATGGAGGCCTCGGCACGGTCTTCAGCCAGGCCCAGGCCACCCTTGACACCACCGGTCTTGGCCCGCGACAGGTAACAGGTCACACCATCGACCTTGGGATCATCGAACGCCTCGACCACGATCCGATCGTTCGGCCCGACAAATTTGAACACCGTCGATACCTGGCCAATTTCCTCGGCCGAGGCCAGCAGTGGCAACGCCAACAACAGGCCAATCAATCCTTTTGCCAAACCCATGATTTTTCCTTAGACGAGGATAAGGTTGTCACGGTGAACCAATTCAGGCTCCGCCATGTACCCCAACAGACCGACAATCGCATCAGACGACTGACCGATGATTTTCTGCGCCTCCAGCGCGCTGTAGTTGGCCAGCCCACGAGCGATTTCACGCCCGTCCGGTGCCACGCAAACCACCATTTCGCCGCGACGGAAACTGCCTTGCACCAACTTCACACCCACCGGCAACAGGCTTTTGTTGCCCTGGGACAAGGCCGACACGGCACCCGCATCCAACACCAGCGTGCCGCGTGTCTGCAGGTGCCCGGCCAACCATTGCTTGCGTGCCGCCAACATGCCGCGTTCAGGAGAGAGCAGCGTACCGATGCGCTCGCCCGCCTTCAGGCGATCCAGCACGCGCTCCAGGCGGCCGCCGACAATGATGGTATGAGCGCCGGAACGCGCCGCCAGCCGCGCCGCGCGCAACTTGGTTTGCATGCCGCCACGCCCCAGGGCGCCGCCGGTGCCGCCCGCCACGGCGTCCAGCGCTGGGTCGTCGGCGCGAGCTTCGTAAATCAGCTTGGCATCGGGGTTGCTGCGCGGATCGGCATCGAACATGCCATCGCGATCGGTGAGAATCACCAGCAGGTCCGCTTCCACCAGGTTCGCCACCAGCGCGGCCAGGGTGTCGTTATCGCCGAAGCGGATTTCGTCGGTGACCACCGTGTCGTTTTCGTTGATGACAGGGATGACCTTGAGCTCCACCAGCGCCCGCAGGGTACTACGGGCATTGAGGTAACGCTTGCGATCGGACAGGTCGTCATGGGTCAGCAGGATCTGCGCCGTGTGGCGACCGTGCTCGGCAAAGCTCGACTCCCAGGCCTGCACCAGGCCCATCTGGCCGATGGCGGCAGCGGCTTGCAATTCATGCATCGCGCTGGGTCGCGACGTCCAGCCCAGGCGGCTCATACCTGCGGCCACAGCCCCGGACGAGACCAATACCAGCTCGACGCCAGCCTCATGCAAGGCCACCATCTGCTCGACCCACACTGCCATGGCCTTGCGATCCAGGCCTTTGCCATCCGCCGTCAGCAGTGCGCTGCCGATCTTCACGACCCAGCGCTGCGCACCCGTCACCTTGCTCCGCATTATCTTCAACCTTTGCCAGCGAACGGCGCGACCCAGCGCCGCCCATGGATTATTCGTATTTGCGTTTTGCAGACACCAAAACGCCGCTCGAATGAGCGGCGCCCTGGAAACCGGCCGGCTGCGATGATAACACCGCGCCGACCCACTTAAACCTGTGGGAGCGAGCCCGCCCGCGAAAGCGCTGGATCAGCAGCATAGACACTGGCCGAGATAACGCATTCGCGAGCAGGCTCGCTCCCACAGGATTTGCAGCCTAACTGACGAACATTTCAGGATCAGTCGCGAACGTAGATGATTTCCGGACCATCTTCGTCGTCCACATCTTCTTCATCCCAATCATCGTCACCGATGTCATGGACCGACTTCACGCCACTGCGACGCAGGGCACGCTGGTCATCCAGCGCCTGCAGCTGGGCACGAGCCTCGTCTTCGATGCGCTGGTCGAGCTCGGCCAACTCTTCCTTGTAGGCCGGGTCATTGGCCAGGCGATCGGCGCGATCTTCCAGGTAACGCATGATGTCGTGGCACAGGCGCTCGGTGCCTTCTTTGGCAATGGCCGAGATCACGTAGACCGGACCTTCCCACTCCAGGCGATCGACGATTTCCTTGACCCGCTCTTCATGCTCTTCTTCGAGGATCTGGTCGCACTTGTTCAGCACCAGCCAGCGATCACGCTCGACCAGGGCCGGGCTGAACTTGGCCAGCTCGCTGACGATGACTTCGGCAGCGTCGGCAGGGTTGCTTTCATCCAGCGGCGCCATGTCTACGAGGTGCAGCAACAGACGGGTACGGGACAAGTGCTTGAGAAAGCGAATCCCCAGGCCGGCGCCATCGGAAGCGCCTTCGATCAGCCCCGGGATGTCGGCAATCACGAAGCTCTTCCAGCGGTCGACGCTGACCACGCCCAGGTTCGGCACCAGGGTCGTGAACGGGTAGTCGGCGACTTTCGGCTTGGCCGCCGACACCGAACGGATGAAGGTACTTTTACCGGCATTCGGCAGGCCCAGCAGACCCACATCGGCCAGCACTTTCATTTCCAGCTTCAGGTCACGCTGCTCGCCCGGCTTGCCTGGCGTGGTCTGGCGCGGAGCACGGTTGGTACTGGATTTGAACCGGGTGTTGCCCAGGCCATGCCAACCGCCATGAGCAACCAACAGGCGCTGGCCAGGCTTGGTCAGGTCGCCGATCACTTCCTGGGTGGCCGAGTCGATCACCGTGGTGCCGACGGGCACGCGCAGGATCAGGTCCTCGCCCTTTTTGCCAGTGCAGTCGGTGCTACCGCCGTTGGAGCCACGCTCGGCATCGAAGTGCCGGGTGTAGCGGTAGTCCACCAAGGTGTTGAGGTTTTCGTCGGCGAGCATGTAGATCGAGCCGCCGTCACCGCCGTCACCACCGTTCGGGCCGCCGTTTTCAATGAATTTTTCCCGACGAAAACTCATGCAGCCATTGCCGCCGTCGCCGGCCTTTACTCGAATCGATACTTCATCAACAAACTTCATGACACACGCCTCTCGCCATACGGACGAGCCGAAAAAAACAAGACATAAGACTCTTGCAAAAATGCACGCTGTGACCCGACCAAGCGCCCGGTTGCTGCGCCGCCAGCCCACACAAACAGCTTTGCAAGAGACTCACCCCACAAACGAAAAAGCCCCGTCGCAAGACAGGGCTTCTCCAGCGGTCTCGCAATTAAGCTGCGATAACGCTTACGTAACGACGACCGAAGGCGCCTTTTACTTCAAACTTGATCACGCCTTCGACTTTAGCGAAGAGGGTGTGATCCTTACCCATGCCTACGCCGTAGCCAGCGTGGAATTGGGTGCCGCGCTGACGCACGATGATGTTGCCCGCTTTGATAGCCTGGCCGCCATACATCTTCACGCCAAGGCGTTTGGCTTCTGAGTCGCGACCGTTACGGGTACTACCACCAGCTTTTTTGTGTGCCATGAGTTCAATTCTCCTAGTGAGGAATTAGGCTGAAATTAAGCCTGAATACCGGTGATTTTGATCTCGGTGTACCACTGGCGGTGGCCCATGCGCTTCATGTGGTGCTTACGGCGACGGAACTTGATGATGCGGACTTTATCGTGACGACCTTGGGAGATCACTTCAGCCACAACGGTAGCGCCAGCAACGACTGGAGCGCCGATATTCACGTCATCGCCATTGGCGACCAACAGAACGCGATCAAAAGTCACGGATTCGCCGGTAGCGATTTCCAGTTTCTCGATCTTCAGGTATTCACCTGGGGCGACCTTGTATTGCTTGCCACCAGTAACAATTACTGCGTACGACATGGTATTTCTCCGATAATCCTGCTCACCCAGCGCTTTATAAGAAGAGGTATTGGCTGGCATGGCTGCATGGGCTGGAAGGCCCGGATGCAATTGCGTAAGGCAGGTGCTGCCCAGGAAGTTCAGGGTGCGCGATTGTACGCAAGCCAACGAAGCCTTGCAAGTAGCCGTCTATCGTGCCTTGACAGCCCCGGACATGGGTCCTAGCATGCCGCGCAACCCTTCTGGAGCGCCTGTCGCTGATGCAACCCCAAGCTTTCTACCGCGCAGTGGCGGACGATTTCAATGCCGTCGACGGCATCATCAAGAAGCAACTGACTTCCCGAGTACCGTTGGTCTCGAAAATCGGTGACTACATCACCTCGGCCGGTGGCAAGCGCCTGCGTCCTTTATTGGTGCTCCTGTGTGGCAAGGCCCTGGGCCGCGAAGGCGACGACATGCGCCTGCTGGCCGCCACCATCGAATTCCTGCACACCGCGACCTTGCTGCATGACGACGTAGTCGACATGTCCGGCATGCGCCGTGGCCGCTCGACCGCGAACGCGATGTGGGGCAATGCGCCGAGCGTGCTGGTGGGCGACTTCCTGTATTCGCGCTCGTTCGAAATGATGGTCGAGCTGGGCTCGATGCCGGTGATGAAGATCCTGTCCCAGGCCACCCGCATCATCGCCGAGGGCGAAGTGCTGCAGTTGTCCAAGGTACGCGACGCCAGCACCACGGAAGAGACCTACATGGAAGTCATCCGCGGCAAGACTGCGATGCTCTTCGAAGCCTCCACCCACAGCGCCGCCGCCCTGGCCGGTGCCAGCGCCGAGCAGAGCGAAGCACTGCGCACCTTCGGTGACCACCTGGGCGTGGCCTTCCAGCTGGTGGACGACTTGCTGGACTACAAGGGCGATGCCGAGACCCTGGGCAAGAACGTCGGCGACGACCTGGCCGAAGGCAAGCCGACCCTGCCGCTGATCTACACCATGCGCGAAGGCACGCCCGAACAGGCGGCCCTGGTGCGCCAGGCGATCCAGAAAGGTGGGATCGAGGATCTGGAAAGCATCCGCCAGGCGGTTGAAGCCTCTGGCTCGCTGGAGTACACCGCGAAACTGGCCCGGGACTATGTCGCCCGCGCCATCCGGTGCCTGGAGGCCCTGCCGGCCAGCGAATACCGCGATGCGCTGGTTGAACTGAGCGAGTTTGCAGTGGCGCGTACTCACTGATCCGAGCGAGATCATAAAAAGCTTTTGTGGCGAGGGAGCTTGCTCCCGCTGGGCTGCGCAGCGGCCCTCGCTTTGAGACGGCTGTTTCGCAACCGGGCGGGAGCAAGCTCCCTCACCACAGAGCCATCCCCCTCCCGACGTAAAACCCTATACAATGTGCGCCCTTTTGCCCTCCTGATACCAAGGAACTCTAGTGAGCACGTTGCCTCCCTGCCCGAAATGCAATTCCGAATACACCTACGAAGACGGCACCCAACTGGTCTGCCCGGAGTGTGCCCACGAATGGTCCGCCAGCGGCGAAGCTGAGGCGGCCTCCGATGACATCGTCAAGAAAGATTCGGTCGGCAACGTCCTGCAGGACGGCGACACCATTACCGTGATCAAGGACCTCAAGGTCAAGGGCACGTCGTTGGTGGTCAAGGTGGGCACCAAGGTCAAGAACATCCGCCTGTGCGACGGCGACCACGACATCGATTGCAAGATTGACGGCATCGGCCCGATGAAGCTCAAATCCGAGTTCGTCAGAAAAGTCTGAGCTTGCCGTACTCCATCCCGCGCCCCGCGTGGGATGGTTCCCCGCCCTCCCCCGCTTACCCCCGTCGTTCCGGGCACTGGCCAGACGCCAGTCGTCTCAAGCTTCCCCAACCCGCCGTCTGAAAAGAAATCCACGCGCCAATTGAGACTTGCTATTTAGCGAATAAGAATTATTCTCATCGAAACCCATCAAGGAGATGAGAACCATGACTTATCTGATCGATGCCTGGCTGGATCGCCCGCATCCATACCTACGGATTCTGCATCGGGAAACCGGGCAAGTCTGCGCAGTGATAGAAGAAGATGCTCTGAACGAGTTGCAGGACCAGGGGGATCTGGACCTCCACAGCCTCAACTCCAGCGAACCATTGGTGCTCAAGGAGCTGGTGCGCAATCTGTTCCTGTTCTGCTACGCCCGGGCGTTGCGCCCCAGTGGCGATTTCAATGGCAGGTTTCACGGGTGAAGCACCTGACCCTGTGGGAGCGAGCTTGCTCGCGATGGCGGCATGTCAGTAACGAAAATGTCGACTGACTGTACGCTTTCGCGAGCAAGCTCGCTCCCACAGTTTTTTGTCCGGCTGTAAAAACCGGACAGGGTTTTACAGAACGTCCAACAGCTCGACGTCAAACACCAACACGCTGTGCGGCGGGATGCTGCCAACGCCCTGGGCGCCGTAAGCCAGTTCGCTTGGTACGTAGAGGCGCCATTTGCTGCCGGCATTCATCAATTGCAGCGCTTCGGTCCAGCCTGGGATCACGCCGCCGACCGGGAATTCGGCAGGCTGGCCACGATCGTAGGAGCTGTCGAACACAGTCCCGTCGATCAGGGTGCCGTGGTAATGGGTGCGCACTTGGTCTTCACGGGTCGGCTTGGCGCCTTCACCCTGGGTCAGCACTTCAAATTGCAGGCCCGAAGCCAGGGTCGTAATGCCTTCACGCTTGGCGTTTTCCGCCAGGAACGCACGGCCTTCGCCTGCTGCGGCTTCAGCCTTGGCAGCGGCTTCGGCTTGCATGATTTCGCGGATCACTTTGAAGCTGGCGGACATTTCTTCCTGGCCCACGCGGCTCGGCTTGCCGGCGAACGCGTCGGTCAGGCCGGCGAGGATCGCGTCCAGGCTGACGCCTGGTGGCGGGTTGTCGCGCAGTTGGTCGCCCAACTGACGGCCAATACCGTAGCTGACGCGGGTTTCGTCGGTGGACAGGTTAACTTCGGACATGGTGCTGCTCCGCTGTGCGGACGGCTCGGGAAGTGGCCGTGCATGCCACAGCGCCTCCCGGAGCGCCCGGAACCAAAAGGGCGAGCAGACTAGCACAGAAGTCATGACCGATGACGAGTCCCACTCGCAAAGCGCTTGCCGGAAACGACAACGCCCGCCTGCTTCGACCAGGCGGGCGTTGCGTCAGCAGGATGAACGGACCTCAGTGCTTGGTCAGTTTGTCCAGGTAGCCCATGGCGAACGCCGAGACCACGAAGGTCATGTGGATGATCACGTACCACATCAGGTGCTCGGGATCGACGTTCTTGGCGTCCATGAAAATGCGCAGCAGGTGGATCGAGGAAATCGCCACGATGGAGGCCGCGACTTTCATCTTCAGCGATGAAGAGTCCATGGTGCCCAGCCAGTTGAGCTTTTCCTTGTCGGAATCGATGTCCAGTTGCGAGACGAAGTTCTCGTAGCCGGAAATCATCACCATCACCAGCAGGCCGCCTACCAGCGCCATGTCGATCAGCGACAGCAGCACCAGGATCAGGTCGGACTCGGCCATGGAAAACACGTTGGGGATGACGTGAAAGACTTCCTGGAAGAATTTCAGCGCCAGGGCCAGCAAGCCCAGGGACAGCCCGAAATAGATCGGCGCCAGCAGCCAACGGGAGGCGTACATTGCATTTTCGATAAAGCGTTCCATTGAATCTCACACCAGGGCTGAAAAAACGCGGCGAGTATATCAGCCACCAACAGCCCCACAAACGCCCGGCCCGTCCCTGCCCCCTGCCGCCGTGACAAAATTTTACTGGCGTGGACACCCGTCAATGCAACGGCCGGAACTCGAAACCACCGACGTTGCGACAACGGCCACCATTGATCTCACGCAGCTGGGCCTGCATGTGCAGGCACCAGATCTGCGGGTCATTGGCCACCTCATAGCCGTGCAGAGTCAGGCTCTGGACGATGGTATCGAGGATGGATTCGGCAGCGTTCGGACCGGCAAACGGGCCCTGGGCCTTGATGGCTGACGGTTGTTCACCGGCCATTCCGGCGGCGAAGAGCAAGGTCCACATACCGGTATCACCCGCCAGCGGGCGGACAGCGCATTCGATACGGGTGACAAGGCCCAGGCATTGGCGAGTGAGGCAAAGGTTGCGCGACATGGCGGCGCCCCTCGGTAGATCCGGTATTCAGCCCCGGAATGAGGCTGTTTCGATCCGATGATGGCTCTCGTTATCCTTGAGCTGAGGATAGAAGATAAGTTCCGGTCCCATGGGATTTCGAGACCAGAATGCGCCGAGTGGTCATAGTGTGAATATTGGCGCCAGGGTAGTGGCATTTTGTCCAAGAACACACCGTAAAAACTATTGTGCAATGTTACTTATGACAGCACTAAACCCCGTGCCGAGGGAGCTTGCTCCCGCTTGAGCGCGAAGCGTTCATAAAGAAGGCTGCTTCGCAGCCCAGCGGGAGCAAGCTCCCTCGCCACAGTGATTTGGCTCCCAGCGATCAGACGTCCATCAAGCCGGCTTGGCCTCGGCCAATGCCTGCTGCGCCAGTTCCTTTTCCGCTTCCTTGATATCGTCTTCGCTGATCATTTCCGCAATGACTCGCAACCGCTCCACCACCCGGGCGTTGACGCTGCCCTCCGGAAAGTCACCGTTTTCATCCGGCTCCCCGGCAGGCTCGCCCACCAGCAGACTCAAGGCTTCGTCGGCCTGGCGCACGGCATAGACGTGGAACTGCCCGGCACGCACCGCGGCCAGCACTTTCTCGTCCAGCATCAACGTGGCGACGTTGGCCTGCGGGATGATTGCGCCCTGCTCGCCGGTCAGCCCACGGGCCTCGCAAAGGCGGAAGAAGCCTTCGATCTTCTCGTTGACCCCACCCACCGCCTGCACTTCACCGAACTGGTTGATCGAACCGGTGATGGCGAAGCACTGCTTCAACGGCGTCTTCGACAGCGCCGAGATCAGCGTACACGCCTCGCCAAGGGACGCACTGTCGCCGTCCACATACCCATAGGATTGCTCCAGGGCGATACTGGCCGAGATCGCCAGCGGGAATTCCTGGGCATACCGGCTGCCCAGGTAACCGGTGAGAATCATCACGCCCTTGGAGTGGATCGGCTGGCCGAGGTTGACCTCACGCTCGATGTCGACAATGCCGCTGCCGCCCGGGTACACCGTGGCAGAAATCCGCGCCGGCACGCCAAACGCCGAGTCACCGACCTCCAGCACCGTCAGCCCGTTGCATTTGCCCACGGCGGCGCCGTCCGTATCGATCAGGATGATCCCGGCCAGCATGTCGTCGAGGATTCGCGCCGAGACGCGCCCGGTGCGGGTGGCCTTGGCCTTGAGGGCGCGTTCGATGTGGCCGGCGTCGGTCATCTCGTCACCGGCCAGCTGGCGAATGAAATCCGCTTCGCTGACCAACTGGAACAGGTCGCCGATACGTGCCGACAGCCGTCCCTGATGTTCGGCCAGGCGTGCGCTGTAGGTCGCCAGGCGCGCCACCGCATCGGCGGTCAGTGGCGCCATGCCCTCTTCCGAAGTACGGGTCTTGAGCAACTGGGCGAACTGCTCCAGGCTCTCGTCGCCCATGGGGATGTCTTCGTCGAAGTCCACCAGCACGCGGAACATCTCCTGGAAGTCCGGATCCAGGTCCTGCAAGGCGTAGTAAAGCTGGCGGGCGCCGATGATCACCACCTTGACCTGCAACGGGATGTGTTGCGGCGTGAGGGTCACCGTGGCCAGTCGCCCCAGCTCGCCCAACGGCGATTCCATTTTCAGCTTGCGCGATTGCAGGGCGCGCTTGAGCGCATCCCACACGAACGGCTCGCCGAGCATTTTTTCCGCTTCCAGGATCAGGAAGCCGCCGTTGGCCCGGTGCAAGGCACCCGGACGCAACTGCCGATAGGTGGTGTAGAGCGCGCCCTGGTCGGTGCTGTACTCGATGCGTCCGAACAGGTTGTCGTAGGTCGGGTGCGGCTCGAACACCACCGGCGCGCCGCCACTGGACGGATGGCCCACCACCAGGCTCGGGGCATACTGCTCTTCCAGCAGTTTGCGGGCGACGGCGTCGGTCTTGCTGTCGTCCACCAACTGCTCGACCACGGTCCTGAGCAAATTGACCTGCATCGCCTGCAAGTAACCGCAGACCGCCGCGTTCTCTGCGTATTTTTCCGACAACGGCGCGAGCAAGGGTTGCAGGGCCAGGGTGATGGTTTCTTCGTTGAGCTGGCGCAACTGGTTGTTGGACTCGCGCTTCCACTGCGGCAGGCTGGCCAGTTCTTCGTTCAAGCGCTCTTCCAGGCTCGAGATGTCCTCATGGAAACGCTCGCGCTCGGACTCCGGCAACTGGGCGAATTCCGCCTCATCCAGGGCCTTGCCATCGCTCATCGGGGTGAAGGCGATGTTGCTGCTGTCGCGGTACAGCGCGACGTCCTTTTCCAGCGCCAGGCGTTCGATCACATCCAGGGCGCGGTCGTAGCGCTGGTTGAAGGCACGGTCGATGGCGCTTTTCTTCTGTTGGTAGGACGGATGCTCGAACACGGCCGGAAATGTCGCCAGCAGGTTGTCGATCAGACCGTTGATGTCGGCGATGAAGGCACCGGCGGCGCCCGACGGCAACTCCAGGGCACGGGGCTCGCGAGGCTCATCGAAATTGTTGACGTAGACCCAGTCAGCCGGGGTCTGCAGGCGCTTGCCTTCGGCCTTGAGGTAGCGTTTGACGAACGAGAACCGGCCGGTGCCGGGCTCGCCCATGACAAATACGTTGTAGCCGGGGCGTGGCATGGCCACGCCGAACTGCAAGGCTTCGACCGCACGTTCCTGGCCGAGCACACCGCGGAAGGGCTCCAGATCATTGGTGGTAGAGAAGCTGAACTGTTCAGCGGAAAACGGACGGGTCAGCGCTTCAGGCGCTAGACGCAAGCTGGCAGCAACAGGATCAGGCATCGGGCTTCCTTACATCAGGCGGGGCAGATAGCGGCATTCTGGCGCTGCCTGTACCTGACTGGCAAGGAGCGCCTCAGGCCAAAGCATAGCCCAGGAACCACCCGGACCCAGGCCAGCAGGCCCGCGGCGTGCACGATAGTTTTTGCAAAAAGTCACGGAACCCTCGGATCGTGCCTAAACTCCAAATTGCGCGGCTGGAACAATAACCGGCCCACTGGCACCTGGCCCCACAGGCACGGGCCAGACCCTGTCCATTGGTATGCACATAAAGAGAACATAGCTATGAAACGGATTCTTCTCGGTACTCTCTTCACCGCTGTTTCCATCAACGCCATGGCTCAGGCCCCGGGCGGCCCGGACTGCGGTTGGGGCAACATGCTGTTCGAAGGCCAGCGTGGCACCCCGGCGCACTTCCTGGCATCCACCACCAACGGCACCTCCGGTAACGCCACCTTCGGCATGACCTCCGGCACCAACGGTTGCTCGACCAACGCCGCACTGACCTACGGCGGCAAGTCCTGGCTGGCCATGAATGGCATGATGAACGAGCTGTCCGAAGACATGGCCAAGGGTCAGGGCGAGGCGCTGACCACCTACGCCGTGGTACTGGGCGTGGCGCCGGAAGACCGTGCGCACTTCTCTGCCGTCACCCACGAGCACTTCCAGCAGATCTTCAGCAAGGCTGACGTGACCGCTGAAGACGTGCATGCCAACACCCTGGCCGTGCTGAAAAGCGATCCTCGTCTGGCCAAGTACGCAACTCAAGCCTAAGCTCGCCACACTCGCTCCCTCCGGGGAGCGGGTTTTTCTTTTCTGGGCCCTTTTGGTCTTTTTTTCGACTTTCCAAGTAGCCGACTATGCTCAAACGCCTTGCCTGGCTGGCGCTCTGTGTGTGCGCCCCGCTGTCCGCCGCGCCCCATGTCGATCCCCAACGTTTGCAGCAACTGGCCAATGACCGCTTCTGGATTTCCCTCGGTCACTACGAAGCCGCCAAGCTGGGTGGCTGGCGCAGCTATATCAGCGACAAGAAATTTTTCCTCGCCTCCGACGGCAATGCACATCCCGACCGCGAACTGACCGCCACGCTGCAAGCCTTGTATGGCCCGGCCAGCGCCGGGCAGCAGCATGCTCAATGCGTGTACCCGGCACGTACCCGCTGGCTCAAGGCACAGCTCAACCTGACGGACCTGCCAGCGGTCGATTGCAGCGAATTCACCCAGTGGTTCAAGGACGTGTCGCCCCACAGCGCAGTGATGATTTTCCCCGCCGCCTATCTCAACAGCCCCTCCTCGATGTTCGGCCACACGCTGCTGCGCATCGACCAGGCCGACGTGCAGAGTGACAAGACCGCCCTGCTCAGTTACGCAATCAATTTCGGCGCCTACATCGAAGGCTCCGACAACAGCATTCTCTATGCCTGGAAAGGCCTGATGGGCGGCTATCCGGGCCTGTTTGCCCTGGTGCCCTACCAGGAAAAACTCTCCGAGTACCGTAGCCTGGAGAACCGCGACCTGTGGGAATACCGCCTCAACCTGAGCCAGGCGGAAACCGAACGCATGGTCGAGCACGTCTGGGAACTCAAGCAGATCCAGTTCGATTATTTCTTCTTTGACGAAAACTGCTCTTACCGCCTGCTCGAACTGCTTCAGGTCGCCCGCCCGAGCCTGCGCCTGACAGAACAGTTCCCGCTGACGGCAATCCCCACCGACACGGTCAAGGCGGTGAAAGACGCCGGGCTTGTGGAAAGCATCCAGTATCGACCGTCCCGCGAACGAGAGCTGCTCAGCCGCGCCGAACCGCTGAGCAACGACGAACAACAATGGGTACTGAAAGTCAGTGCCGACCAGCAGCAACTGCAAACACCCGAATTCAAGGCGCTGCCACGCAAGCGCCAGGCACTGATCGTCGATGCGGCCTATCGACTGGAGCGCTACCGGGCCAACGGCCAGGAACGCGATCCGCAACGCGCCCAGCGCAGCTTCGAACTGTTGCGGGCGATCAACCGCAATCCGGCGCCGGAACTCGACATCCCGCAGCCGGGTCTGCCGGAGGACGGTCATCAGTCACGTACCTGGCAGGCAGGCCTCGGTACCCGCGGCGACCGGGCATTCGGCGAGTATGGCCTGCGCATGGCCTACCACGACCTCAATGACAACGCCGAGAGTTTTCCCCTAGGGGCACAGATCGAAATTCTCCAACTGAAGCTACGCCAGTACGAAGGTAATGAATGGCAGGTGCAGCAACTGGACCTGGCGACCATTCGCTCCCTGACCCCGCGCAACGAGCTGTTGCAGCCGCTGTCCTGGCAAGTGACCGGCGGGCTGGAGCGGGTGCCCGGCAAGCACGACGATGAAAACCTGGTCAGCCACGTCAACGGCGGCGCGGGGGGAACGTGGGCGTTGGGCGACGACATGCTGGGCTTTGCCCTGGGCACGGTGCGGGTAGAGCACAACAATGATTTCGCCCAGTTCATCTCCCCCGCCGCCGGCTTCAACAGCGGCGTGCTGTGGAAGAACCCGCTGGGCAACCTGAGCCTGGAAGCCAAGGGCGACTATTTCGTCAACGGTGAAGTGCGCCGTAGCCTGAGTCTGAACCAGCAATGGGAACTGTCGCGCAACCTCGGCCTGCGCTTGAGTGCCCAGCGTGAATTCAGCCACCTGGCCACGCCCCAGAACGAGGTGATGCTTGAGGTGAAGTGGTATCACTACTGAGCATCGATAGCCTACCCCTCGACAGGGCAAACGGATTAATCACAGGGCTTTCACACCGGCCTGACGAATCCGCTTCTAGACTTATCGTATAAGTGGAGGCGGAAGGCAGGACATGAGGCGCGCGATAGCGGTACTGGCGGTATTGATGATGCTTGGCGGTTGTGAAACCACCCACGAAGACCTGATTGCCCGCGGGTTTCCAGCGGCGTTTGCCGACGGCTATGACGACGGTTGCAGCAGTGGCCGGCAAGCGGCCGGGGCGATCACCGGCCAGTTCCGCAAGGACGTGCCGCGCTACCTCAAGGATCCACGCTACGCCGAGGGGTGGAGCGACGGGTTCCGCCAATGCCAGGCCATGCGCGAAAGCCAGGAACGCGACGCCTACCGTGAGCGCCATTGGGACGAGCGCGAACGTGCCTGGCAACAGGAAAAGGACCGGGACGCCGCCCGGGCGTATCGCTCGCAATGAGTCGCGCATAGACATCCCGCGAAACCAAATGCCTGCGACCATGGCCCAAACTCCAACAGAGGAGAACACCATGAGCCGCGCCTTCGTCAACGAAGACAACGCCGCTGCCCAAGCCGACCAGCCGGTCGAACGCCAGGTCAGCGCGCAACCCAACTACGTCACGCCCGCCGGGCTCGCCCAATTGCAGGCCCGGGTTGCCCACTTGCAGACGCTGCACGCTCAGCAAGTCGCCAGGGCGGATCAGGCGGACAAGCAGCGTATTGCCGATCTTGAACGCGACCTGCGCTATTTCAATCAGCGCGTGCAAAGCGCTCAAGTGGTGGCGCCTACATCCTCCGAGCAAGTGCGGATCGGACACTGGGTGACTTTCGTCGACGAACAGGACCGCCAACAGCGGGTGCAATTGGTGGGTGAAGACCAGGCCGACGCGGCCACCGGGCTGATCAACTGGGGCTCGCCATTAGGGCGAGCGCTGCTGGGAACGAAGGTAGGCGACGAAGTAGTGTGGCAGCGACCGATAGGAGATCTCGCCATTGAAATAGTTGCCATAGAACTTGATTAGCTCAACGACCGCATCTTAATCGCACTAACAACCAACTAAAAAAATCACTATTGCGCCTGTAGCAATATGTAACTGCAACATGAAGTCATAACGCAAAGTTGGTGTCGATACGGCAGCGTGGTACTGTTTTTCCCGCACATGAATCGGTGCAAAAAAACCAAGAGGACGATACACAATGAGCGAACGACTACTTGCAATGTCAGGTAACTTCGACAGTGACTTCAACTCCTACCAACAGCTAAACAGTCCCGGTAGCGAATCAGCAATGCTGACCATTGTCGAGTGCGGCACCATAAACTGCACCGCTACTTTGTGCTGATTCCTACCTATCGAAGCGCCTGCCCAACAGGACTTTGAGACTCCCTGATCCCTACCCATGAACGCGTCATTAACATCCTGCAATCCGGGTGCGCTTAGTAGCGCCCGAACGACCACTGGGTCATTGCAATGGATTTATAACTGATGAGGAAAACACGATGAGCGAACAAATCCTGAACATGTCCGGCGACTTCTATTCCGAGTTCGATGCCTATCAAGCGCCTGCCAACAACAATATCGGGGCCATTCTGGCAACGACACTGGAGTGCAACACCTTCGGAACCTGCACTAACCTGGAATGTTCGACCGTCATGTGCTGATCGCCCTGATCGTTAGTTGAACCAGCAACACCGATAAACATAGAGCAGGCATCGCCTGCTCTATCCATGTCAGGAACCACGACATGCTCGTTAACTCATTGAAGTTGAATCAGCGCGGCCAGTGCAGATTCGCCTCAGCCTCCGACATCACCCTGTTTGAAAACAACCTGACCCGCCTGCATGGTGACGACCAGGCCTTGTTGAGTCACTTTGGACTGGATAGGGAGCAGTTGACTTCGTACATCAACGACCCCGCCAATACCCAGCCCTTGCCCCACGATGGCGAAACCGCCCTGCAGGCCTTGAAGGAAAAGCTTGTCCGGCTTGATCGCCAGTACATCGATACGAAAGCGGTCGGCAGCAACGACGAGAATTTTTATTGGTTTGGCTATCGTTTTTTTCTTTATTTCCTCGATTCGTTCAAGACGGACCCACGCTACGGCCATGCGTCCAGGTACATCGACGAACCGGCAGTGTTTGCCAGCCTTGAGCGTTATGTCCTGGCTCGGGTCGGACGCACGGCGGAACAGAGTCTGGTCCATTATCTGAACACGCGGATCGCCAGTGGCGACGACACTGACTTGAGCCGCTTCAATGAACGCCTGCGAACTTTGCCGCTGTTGAAACTCTTCGAGTCTTATCCCGTGCTGGCGACCCTGTTGCTGGGGATGCTGGAGGACACGATCAACTATCTGTACGCGGTCGTTCTGAACTTTGCCGACGATGTGGACCGGTTGGAGCATGCATTTGCGATCCCGTCGCGCAAAATCGATGCCATTGAACTTGGGCTAGGTGATCCCCACGGTCGGGGCGAAACGGTCTGCCAGGTTAAAGTTGCCACGACTTACCTGGTGTACAAGCCCAGGGCAAGCCGCGAAGCGCTTTTTTACAACGGGCTTATCGGGCAATTGCACGAGTGGACGCAAGCCGAATGTTTTTCCATTCACGCGCCACGAATTCTCAGTCGCGAGCGTCATAGCTGGGTCGAGAAAATCGATAACGTGCCGTGCGCAAGCGAAGCGGACGTTGAGCTGTTTTATCAAAAGATGGGCGCACAGATTGCCGTTATCCACGCACTGAACGGCATCGACTTCCATTATGAAAACATCATTGCGCATGGAAGCAGCCCGGTCATGATCGACCTGGAATGCCTGTTCACCGCGTCAACGAGCGAAGTACTGTTGGATTTGCCGGCTGGCTGCGCGTTGTCCAATACGTATAAGGTGATCCAACAGTCGGTCTGCTCCAGCGGCTTCGTGCCCTTCTCACAAAAATCCAGCAACGACCAGAGCGGCCTGACACGACAGGAGCTGTTCATCTCCACCCGGCACTCGCTGGTTTTCGATGACGGCTTCTATCATCTACGCAGGATCAGATTCGAACATCAATTGGCGCAAAAGCATCTGCCGTTGCTACTGGGTGAACGCAAAGGGCTGGAAACTTACAGGACCTCGTTCTTCCAGGGTTTTGAATATGCTTATGACCAGTTGATAAGCCATCGCCATAGCCTGATGCAAATGCTTGAACAATCGGCGAACCAACTCTCCACCCGGGTCCTGCTGAAAAACTCCCAGCGCTACGCCGACTTCATCGGCCTGAGCCGCCACCCACGCTTCATGCAAAACATGCTGGATCGGGAACTTCTGCTGGCCACCTTCTGGAGAGACGTGAAAGAGCCTTACCGGGAAAAAGACATCCCCCGCCATGAAATAGCCGACCTGCAACGATCCGCCATTCCCTGTTTCACTATGCCCCTCGACACGAGCCGCATGACCAGCGCACAAGGTGTCACCATTGACCTGGCACAAGTGGAGCCGCCGCTAACCAGCTGCTTGCAAAAGATCGCCGGCCTGTCCCAGGCAGACAAGGCACTGCAACGCACACTGCTGGAACTCTGTCTGTTTCCAGAACAGAGCCCACGCCCGGCCTTACCGGCGCGGCAAACCGGTGGGAAGCCGGAAAAGCCGTCCCAGGCGAACCGACTCGATGCGGTCCTGAAGATCGGCGCTCGCCTGGAGGAGCTTGCAGTCAAGGGATCGGCAACGGACGTCAGGTGGTTGTCTTTTCATCTGCACCCCTCGACCCAGGGAAAATACCCCTCCCCCATGGATCACGGCGTGTATTCCGGCATCGCTGGTCTCGGGCTGTTTTACCTGAGCCTGTTCAAGGTGAGCGGCAAGCCTCACTGTCTGTCGCTCCTGGATCAGATCCTGCGCTCACTGGAGCAACACTTCGGCTTTTTCAAAAGCGACCTGAGCATCAGCGCGTATCACGGGCTGGGGGCCTATCTGTATCTCTTGATCAATCGTCGCCAGATCACCGCAGACGGAACACATGACGAAAAGATCGCCAGCCTGTTGCAGCAGCTGCTTGACGTACCGCCCGAGCAGTATGACTTCGACTTCCTGGGTGGCTGCTGTGGCGCGGTGACGCTGCTGGCCAACATCCATGAGCTGTCTGCCCGTGAGGATGTGCTCTCAGCCATCGGACGCATGGTCGACTACATCAAGGATCAACTACTGATTGAAGAAGGCCAGTTGCTGCGACGCGATGATCGATCCGTCATCCTGACTGGCTTGTCCCATGGCCTATCGGGCGTCATCCACGGGTTGTGCAGGGCCTATGACGTCACCGGCGATGCAGCGCTGGTGGCCCTCGCCGTCCAGGTGCTCGAAGGCGAAAACCGCTTGAGCCGGGACGGCTTCTGGCTCGACCTGCGCAACCATGGGCATGTGCAGCATTCGACCAAGTGGTGCCACGGCGACGGTGGCATCCTCATTGCCCGACGACAGCTGATGAAATCCATGGGAGACGTCCTGGACGAAACGACCCGGCAAACCGTGCTCGACGACATACAGCGATGCGAGGACAACCTCTGGCAACACGGGTTTGGCGACGGCTACAACCTTTGTCACGGGGATCTGGGCAATCTGATCTGTCTGTTCGACGGGTATCGGCGCTCGGGCAATTGCGAAGGCATCCTGAGAGTCCAACAAGCCATTGACCAGGTCATCCGGCAGTTCTTTGAAGGGCCTTTCATGGACAGCGACCGGGTTCCCGATGTCAGCCTGCTGACCGGTATTGCCGGGGCGGGTTATGCACTGCTGTACGCGATGGATCAGACGATTCCCAATGTGCTTACCCTGGATTTCGCGGCGCGGGCCTAGGCCTATCGGACAACACAATATCCTGCGTGGGAGCGGGCTTGCCCGCGAATGCGGCTTATCAGCTAGCGTTGATAGTGAATGTGCCATCGCTTTCTCGAGCAAGCCCGCTCCCACAGGGATCATTCACTTCCTACAGGAATTGCGCCCATGAAAAACGGAGCCCGAGGGCTCCGTTTTTTTCATGCAACCAACCAAATCAGGCCAGTTTCTTGTGCCGTACGCGATGGGGCTGGGCAGCCGCTTCGCCGAGGCGTTTCTTGCGATCGGCTTCGTACTCGGTGTAGTTGCCTTCGAAGAACACCGCCTGCGAATCGTCCTCATAGGCCAGGATGTGGGTCGCCACGCGGTCAAGGAACCACCGATCGTGGGAGATCACAATGGCGGCGCCCGGGAAGTCCAGCAGGGCTTCTTCCAGGGAACGCAGGGTTTCGACGTCGAGGTCGTTGGACGGTTCGTCGAGCAGCAAGACGTTGCCGCCCTCCTTCAACGTCAACGCCAGGTGCAGGCGGCCACGTTCACCACCGGAGAGGTCCTTGACGAACTTCTGCTGGTCGCCGCCCTTGAAGTTGAAGCGCCCCACGTAGGTACGCGACGGGATTTCGTAGTTACCGATGCGGATCTGGTCGGAACCGTCGGAGATCTGCTGGAACACGGTCTTGCTGCCGTCCAGGTCTTCACGGCTCTGGTCGACGCACGCCAGTTGCAC
Organism: Pseudomonas sp. SMN5; assembly: GCF_052041925.1. Lineage (NCBI taxonomy): Bacteria > Pseudomonadati > Pseudomonadota > Gammaproteobacteria > Pseudomonadales > Pseudomonadaceae > Pseudomonas > Pseudomonas sp. SMN5. The sequence continues at coordinate 8,898 of NZ_JBKGGX010000020.1, read as the reverse complement.
GGTTTCACCGATTTCGATGCTGCCCGAATCCGGAGTTTCCTTGCCCATCAGCATGCGGAACAGCGTCGACTTACCTGCGCCGTTACCGCCGATCACACCGACGATGGCGCCTTTAGGCATGGAGAACGACAGGTTGTCGATCAGCACGCGGTCGCCATAGCCCTTGGTGACGTTCTTGAATTCAATGACCTTGTCACCCAGGCGCGGACCGGCCGGGATGTAGATCTCGTTGGTTTCGCTGCGTTTCTGGAATTCCTGGGACTGCATTTCCTCGAAACGTTGCAGACGGGCCTTGGATTTGGATTGGCGGGCCTTGGCGCCTTTGCGCACCCATTCCAGCTCTTCCTTCATGGCTTTTTCATGGGCCGACTGCTGCTTGGATTCCTGGGCCAGACGCTCGGACTTGGCTTCCAGCCAGCCCGAATAGTTGCCCTCGTACGGAATGCCTGCGCCGCGGTCGAGTTCCAGGATCCAGCCGGCAACGTTGTCCAGGAAGTAACGGTCGTGCGTGATCGCGACCACGGTGCCCGGGAAGTCGTGCAGGAAGTGTTCGAGCCAGGCGACGGAGTCGGCGTCCAGGTGGTTGGTCGGCTCGTCGAGCAGCAGCATGTCCGGGGCGGACAGCAGCAAGCGGCACAGGGCAACCCGGCGTTTTTCACCACCGGAGAGGTGTTCGACCTTCGCTTCCCAGGCCGGCAGGCGCAGCGCATCGGCGGCGACTTCCAGCTGGCGCTCCAGGTTGTGACCATCGCTGGCCTGCAGGATCGCCTCGAGCTTGGCCTGTTCGGCGGCCAGCTTGTCGAAATCGGCGTCCGGGTCGGCGTAGGCGGCGTAGACCTCGTCCAGGCGGGCCTGGGCGTCCTTGATGACGCTGACCGCTTCCTCGACCACTTCACGCACGGTCTTGGTCGGGTCCAGCTGAGGCTCCTGGGGCAGGTAGCCGATATTCAGGTCCGGCATCGGACGGGCTTCGCCGTCGAACTCGGTATCGACGCCGGCCATGATTTTCAGCAGCGTGGATTTACCCGAACCGTTGAGGCCCAGCACGCCGATCTTGGCGCCGGGGAAAAACGACAGCGAGATGTTTTTCAGGATTTCCCGCTTCGGCGGAACGACTTTGCTCAGCCGATGCATGGTGAAGACGTATTGAGCCATGGAGAACCTAGCGTCAGTGACAGGTGAAAAGAACAAGCCAGGCCATGCGCAGCGCCGGCACTTGACGGTCATCAATGCCTGCGGGCGGATAGAGCCTGGGAATCTGGAGCTGGAACGCTCTTGTCTGACCGGCAAAGCTACCTCAACCGTCGGTCAAGGTCCAGCCGCGAAGGACTGGCACTTTGCCACAAGTCAAGGCATGCTAGCCGCCCTTCGGGCGTCCGGCTTATAGTGCGTGTCGCGCCAGTCCAGCAAACCGCAGGATTACAGCTTGTCCAACGTCACGCCGCCCCCGTCCCCCCGCGCACCGACCGCAGTGCCCGGCTCGCCCCTGCGCGGGACTCTGAAGGGTGCCCTGGCGACGCTGGTCCTGCTGTTGTTGGGACTGCTCTTCTGGCAATTGATCGACCAACTGCGCGAAAACCAACAGCACCAGCGTCAATACACCATCGACTACACCGCCGACCTGGCCGCCCAAGTCAGCCTGAACATGGCGTTGAACGCGCAGATCGCCCTCAATCTGCTACCGATCGTCGAACAACCGCAAACCGCCGACGAACAGCAGGCACTGGTACGCAAGCTCCAACAGTCGTTGCCGGAGGTGCGCAGCCTGGCGCTGCTGAGCCCATCCGGCCGGGTGCTCAGCGACAGCGATGTCGACAGCGAGGATGCCGATTACCTGGCTGAGCTGGTGCGGCGCAGTCGTGCCCAGGCCCATTATTTCAGCAATGCCGAAGACGGCTCCGTGGTGCATCTGTTGCTGCATCAGGCCAGCGGCAGCAGCCGAGGCTACTGGGCCCTGCGCCTGACGCCGAACTTTTTCACCACGCTGACCAAACAGGCCGATGTCGGCCTGCGTCCGCTGTGGCTGGTGGAGAACCGCCTCAACCAACAGGTCATCAGCCGCGATGAGAGCCTGCCGTCGTCCGAGACTGCCCGCCTGTCGGTCGATGATCTGGAAAATACCGTCCTGACCGTGCCCCTGAGCAGCAGCGACTGGCAACTGCGGGGCCTTTTCGACCGGCGCCAGGTGATCGAGCAACTGCTGCCGGCATTCATTGGCAAATGCCTGTTGGGCCTGGCGTTTTCATTGCTGCCAGTGATTGCACTGTTGAACATGCGCCGGCGCCAGCGGCAGTTGCACGAAGGTCGTCGGCGCTACCAGGATATTTTCGAAGGCACCGGTGTGGCCCTGTGCGTGCTGGATCTGTCGGGACTCAAGGCATTCTTCGCCAGGAATGGCCTGCACAACGGCGATCAGTTGCGCGCCTGGCTGGAAGTCCCGCACCAGCTCGAGCAGTTGCAGCAGGAAGTGATCGTCACCGAGGTCAACCAGATGGCGTTGAAGTTGCTCAACGTCGACTCCTGTGAGCAGGCCTGGCAACTGCTGGTGGGCAATGGCGTGCAGGACACCAACCCGGTTGGCTACAGGTTGCTCCAGGCACTGCTCGACCCGCACAAACAGCTGGAACTGGAGATCAGGCTGCAGGATGCCCACGGTCGTGACCAGCACCTGTGGCTGGTGCTGCGCTTGCCGGAACACCAGGATGACTACAACGCCGTCATCCTGAGCATCAGCGACATCACCAGCCGCAAGCTGGTGGAGCTGTCGTTGCTCGAGCGCGAGGGTTTCTGGTCCGACGTGGTGCGCACGGTGCCGGACCATCTCTATGTGCAGGACGTCATCAGCCAGCGGATGATTTTCAGCAACCATCACCTGGGCCAGACGCTGGGGTACGACCGCACCGAGCTGCACCAGATGGGCGAGTATTTCTGGGAAATCCTGTTGCACAGCGAAGACGCCGATCACTACCACCAATTGCGCCAGGAACAACGCCGGGGCGGTTATACGCAACTGCTGCAATGCCAGTTGCGCTTTCGCCATCGCAATGGCAAATGGCGACGTTTCGAGGTTCGCGAACAAGCGCTGGCTCGCGACCGGCATGACCAGGTGACCCGGATCATTGGCGTGGCCAAGGACATCACCGAGCAGATCGAGGCCAGCGAATCGCTGCGCGACAGCGAACAGCGCTACCGGATGCTCGCCGAAAGCATCAGCGATGTGATCTTCTCCACCGACAGCAAACTCTCGCTCAACTACGTCAGCCCGTCGGTGCAGGCCGTGCTGGGCTACGACGCCGACTGGATCTTCCAGAACGGCTGGCAGTCGATCATTGCCAACCCGCAGCAACTGACCGGTATCTACAGCCTGATGGACCGGGTCAGCAAGGCCCTCGACAAGCCCGAGCAACTGTCCGAGCTGCGCAACCAGATGCAGACCCAGCTGTTCCTGTTCGACTGCCTTCGGGCCGACGGGCGCAAGATCCCCATCGAGTTGCGGCTGGTGCTGGTATGGGACGATCACGGCGCGTTCGAAGGCGTGCTGGGCGTAGGCCGCGACATCAGCCAGCAACGGCGCGCCGAAAAAGACCTGCGCATGGCCGCCACGGTATTCGAACACTCGACCTCGGCCATTCTGATCACCGACCCGGCCGGCTACATCGTCCAGGCCAACGAAGCGTTCAGCCGCGTCAGCGGGTACGCCGTCTCGCAAGTGCTGGACCAATTGCCCAACATGCTGACGGTAGACGAGCAGCAGGAAGCCCACCTGCGCTACGTGCTCAAGCAATTGCAACAGCACAGCACCTGGGAAGGCGAAGTCTGGCTCAAGCGGCGCAATGGCGAACACTATCCGGCCTGGGTCGGCATCACCGCCGTGCTCGATGACGAGGGCGACCTGGCCAGCTATGTGTGCTTTTTCAGCGACATCAGCGAACGCAAGGCCAGCGAGCAGCGCATCCACCGCCTGGCCTACTACGATGCCCTGACCCACCTGCCCAACCGCACGCTGTTCCAGGATCGCCTGCACACCGCCCTGCAATCGGCCGACCGGCAGAAGACCTGGGTGGTGCTGATGTTCCTCGACCTGGACCGCTTCAAGCCGATCAACGACTCCCTGGGCCACGCCGCCGGCGACCGGATGCTCAAGGAAATGGCCACGCGCCTGCTCGGGTGCGTGGCTGATGACGACACCGTGGCACGCATGGGGGGCGATGAATTCACCTTGCTGCTGCAACCGCGCGCCAGTCGCGAAATGGCGCTGAACCGGGCGATTACCGTGGCCGAGCAGATCCTTGCCAGCCTGGTCCGGCCTTTCGTGCTCGAAGGCCGGGAGTTCTTCGTCACCGCCAGTATCGGCATCGCCTTGAGTCCCCAGGACGGCAACGAACTGAGCCAGTTGATGAAAAACGCCGACACCGCCATGTACCACGCCAAGGAGCGCGGCAAGAACAACTTCCAGTTTTACCAGGCCGACATGAACGCCAGTGCCCTGGAGCGCCTGGAACTGGAAAGCGACCTGCGCCATGCCCTGGAGCAGAACGAGTTCGTGCTGTATTACCAGCCGCAGTTCAGCGGCGACGGCAAGCGCCTGACCGGCGCCGAGGCCCTGCTACGCTGGCGTCACCCGCGCCGTGGGCTGGTGCCGCCGGGAGACTTCATTCCGGTGCTCGAGGAGCTCGGGCTGGTGGTGGACGTGGGCGACTGGGTCATCGACGAAGCCTGCCGACAGCTCAAGACCTGGCACCAGGCCAAGGTCCGGGTGCCCAAGGTCTCGGTCAACATTTCCGCCCGGCAGTTCTCCGACGGTCAGCTCGGCACCCGCATTGCCAATATCCTGCGCAGCACCGGCCTGCCGCCGGCCTGCCTGGAGCTGGAACTGACCGAGAGTATCCTGATGCGCGAGGTCAGCGAGGCGATGCAGATCCTTGCCGGGCTGAAGAACCTGGGCCTGAGCATCGCCGTGGATGACTTCGGCACCGGGTATTCATCCCTCAACTACCTGAAACAATTCCCCATCGACGTGTTGAAAATCGACCGCACCTTCGTCGACGGCCTGCCGTCCGGCGAGCAGGATGCGCAGATCGCCCGGGCGATCATCGCCATGGCCCACAGCCTCAACCTGGCGGTGATCGCCGAGGGCGTCGAGACTCACGAGCAATTGGACTTCCTGCGTGAACACGGCTGCGATGAAGTCCAGGGCTACCTGTTCGGCCGCCCGATGCCGGCCAACCGGTTCGAGGCGCAGTTCAGCAATGATGCGCTGTTCATGCTCGACTGAGGCTTTGTGGTGCCTGGGCTGGCCTCATCGCGAGCAGGCTCGCTCCCACAGGAACTGTGGTGTAAGTAAATCCAGGGACACCCAAGGATCACTGTGGGAGCGAGCCTGCTCGCGATGAGGCCCGCAAAGGCTGGGTGAATCCCATTCGTCCGCGACATGACGTCCTTTCATATGCCTTCCAAAAGCGGTTGGGTTAGAATGCCCCCCTTTTCTGCCCCGATCCTTGAGGACCGCCATGTTCAGCCGTGATTTGACTATTGCCAAGTACGACGCCGATCTCTTTGCCGCCATGGAGCAAGAAGCTCAGCGCCAGGAAGAGCACATTGAGCTGATCGCTTCGGAAAACTACACCAGCCCTGCGGTGATGGAAGCTCAAGGTTCGGTACTGACCAACAAGTACGCCGAAGGCTACCCGGGCAAGCGCTACTACGGTGGTTGCGAGTACGTCGACGTGGTCGAGCAACTGGCTATCGACCGCGCCAAGCAACTGTTCGGCGCCGACTACGCCAACGTCCAGCCACACGCCGGTTCCCAGGCCAACGCCGCCGTGTACCTGGCGCTGCTGTCGGCCGGTGACACCATTCTGGGCATGAGCCTGGCCCACGGCGGTCACCTGACCCACGGCGCCAGCGTCTCCTCCTCCGGCAAGCTGTACAACGCCATCCAGTACGGCATCGACGGCAACGGCCTGATCGACTACGACGAAGTCGAGCGCCTGGCCCTGGAACACAAGCCGAAGATGATCGTGGCCGGTTTCTCCGCCTACTCCCAAGTGCTCGATTTCGCACGTTTCCGCGAAATCGCCGACAAGGTCGGTGCCTATCTGTTCGTAGACATGGCTCACGTGGCAGGTCTGGTCGCCGCTGGCGTCTACCCGAACCCCGTGCCGTTCGCCGACGTGGTGACCACCACCACCCACAAGACCCTGCGCGGCCCACGTGGCGGCCTGATCCTGGCTCGCGCCAATGCCGACATCGAGAAGAAACTCAACTCCGCTGTGTTCCCAGGCGCCCAAGGCGGCCCGCTGGAGCACGTGATCGCGGCCAAGGCGATCTGCTTCAAGGAAGCGCTGCAGCCTGAGTTCAAGGCTTACCAGCAGCAAGTCGTGAAGAATGCCAAGGCCATGGCCGGCGTGTTCATCGAGCGCGGCTTCGACGTCGTATCCGGTGGTACGGAAAATCACCTGTTCCTGCTGTCGCTGATCAAGCAGGACATCTCCGGCAAAGATGCCGACGCGGCGCTGGGCAAGGCGTTCATCACCGTCAACAAGAACTCGGTGCCAAACGACCCACGCTCCCCGTTCGTGACTTCCGGACTGCGCTTCGGCACCCCGGCCGTGACCACCCGTGGCTTCAAGGAAGCCGAGTGCAAGGAACTGGCCGGCTGGATCTGCGACATCCTGGCTGACCTGAACAACGAAGCGGTCATCGACGCCGTTCGTGAGAAGGTCAAGGCCATCTGCAAGAAGCTGCCGGTATACGGCGCTTAATTCTCCCGACGCAATGCACTAAGAAAGGCCCGCCTCGAAAGAGGCGGGCCTTTCTTATGGCCCCATCTAAAACAACTGACAACTTATTTAAATCCCAACTTGATTGTATTGCCCTGCAATACATCCAATCCCACAACTTGACAACAAATCCATAACATCGAGTCCGCTTCAGTCAATTAACAAACAAGGACTCATCAACATGGACAGTCACTCATCTTTTACCGCAACACTTAGAATGCACGAAGCCCGTATCAATCTACTTGAGCACCTGCATGGCAAGCCTGCGATGGCAACCATCCGTTCGTTCAGTGGTGGTTTTTTTACCGGTCAGCCCCAACCCCATGATCACTCCAGCCTGCTCGGGATGTACCCGAACGCCCGGGATACCGACAGCCCGCCCTTGCGCCTGCATTTTCGACATACCGCAGATGGCTACATCCTGAGCATCAAAAACCCCGGTGAATACTACGACAAGCTCATCAGCCGGAGTTGGCTGGAAGTGTTGGGGGCCCAACATCCAAACACCCGAAACCCAACGCTTTTCAATCTCGTCGATCATCGACGAAATATTATTACGCGCAAAGACATCTCTTCTATCCACTTGCCTGTCTCGCTCATGACGACCAACAGAAAATATGTGGGTGGATTAAAGATACCGGGCTCGCCTTATATCTACCTCGCCAAGACAGAAGAGAAATCAAGGATAACGTTCATCTTGAGTATTCATTAAGGGCGTCGTAGGAGAACTCCGGTGGAGAGCAGCAATATTGCCGAAGCCACGCGCCTGATGGATGAGCACCTGGGCCATCTTGAGCAACAGCTGTCGATGGCCGCAGGTACCGGGGGCGTCAGGCCAGGATGGCTTCGAAGCCGGCGCGAATTTTTTCCTCGGGCAGCTCGTCGGCTATGAACACGATCACGCTTTCCCGGACATCGCCTGGGGCCCACTCGGTGTCCCAGTCGAAACCGTAGAGTTTGAGCACGCCCTGGAACACCAATCGACGCGGTTCGCCGGCAATGTTCAGCACGCCTTTGTAGCGCAGCAATTGCTTGCCATGCGCCTCCAGCAACTCGTTCATGAACCCGCTGAGCCGGTCGATATCCAGCGCCTTGTCGGTGCGCAGCACCAGGCTGCTGATGCGATCAGCGCTGGTCGACGGTACGACCGGCCGCAAGCTGAACCCCGCGCCCATGTCGGCGTTGAGGTTGAAGCCACGGATGTCGAGCAGTTCGGCCAGATCAATGTTGCCGTGCTCCACCACCCGGATCGGCGCCCGCCGGTTGATACGCGTCAGCCGCTCGCCCAAGGCCTGGACATGGGCCGCGTCCACCAGGTCGGTCTTGCTCAAGAGCAGGCGGTCGGCGAATCCGACCTGGGCCTGTGCGATGGCCTGGGTCAGGTGCAGCTCGGCGTGGGCGGCATCCACCAAGGTCAGGATACCGTCGAGGATATAACGCTCGCGCAAGTCCTCGTCGATGAAAAACGTCTGCGCCACCGGCGCCGGATCGGCCAGGCCGGTGCATTCGATCACCAGGCGGTCGAATGCGATCTCACCGCTGTCGAGCCGTTCGAGCAGCAGGTACAGAGCCTTGGTCAAGTCAGTGTGAATGGTGCAGCACACACAGCCATTGGCCAGGGTCATGACCTGCACCGGCTCGTCGCCCAGCAGCTGGGTATCGATACCGGCGTCGCTGAATTCATTCTCGATCACAGCGATTTTCAAGCCGTGCTCGGCCTTGAGCAGATGACGCAACAGCGTGGTCTTGCCAGCGCCTAGAAAGCCACTGAGGATGGTGACCGGGATGGGAGAGGACAACGTGATTCTCCTGCTGCGAAATAAAAAGAAAGCACACAGTACAACTGTGGGAGCGGGCTTGCTCGCGAAAGCGATCTACCGGTCGACATCTTCGCCAACTGATCCACCGCCTTCGCGGGCAAGCCCGCTCCCACAGGGATTTGTGGTGGATGCAAATCCCGAGACCACAAAAAAACAATGTGGGAGCGAGCTTGCTCGCGAAAGCGATCTATCAGCCGACCTCTTCACTGACTGACCCACCGCCTTCGCGGGCAAGCCCGCTCCCACACAGGCTCACTCCCACAAGGGTTAATTCAACCCGGACAGTGCCTCAACAG
>NZ_JBKGGX010000019.1:0-108362 GCF_052041925.1 Pseudomonas sp. SMN5 | reverse complement strand
CATCTGTCAAGCGGTTATTTCAGGAAGTTTTCAAAGTTTCGTTTGAGAAACCACAACAACTTCAACCACTTGCGCTTCCGATCTCTCGTTAGCGGGAGGCGAATTCTACAGCGTTAGCCGCTGCTGTCAACACCTCTTTTTACCGCTTTCGACCGAGAAGATCGAACCGTCAACGGGCACTACCACACTGCCCTGTTGACTCCCTCCAGGCCTCGATGAACTGAAGCAGCCCGCCGTCGAAAACTAAGTAACTCATTGAATTTCAAGGAGTTTTCCGTTTCGACTGCGCCGGAAGTGGGGCGAATTATAGACACCTGAAATCTGCCGTCAACCCTTGATTTCAGTTTTATTCGAATTTCAGCGTAATACGCGCAAAAGCCTTCTTGCCCGCCTGGCAAACATGGGTAGAACCCAGCTTATATATATAAGCACGATCAACCACTTCACCATCTACACGCACACCACCCGACCCCAGGAGGTCTCGCGCCACCGCAGCGTTCTTGACCAATCCGGCTTTATTGAGGACGGCCGCGATTGGCATATCCTCAACAGCAACCAATTCGATCTCCGGCAGATCTTCCGGCAGCTCACCATCTTTCATCCGATTGCCCGCAGCGCGGTGAGCACTGGCCGCAGCCTCTTCACCATGGAAACGCGCAACAATTTCTTCCGCCAGCTTGATCTTGATATCCCGCGGATTCGCACCCGCCTCGACATCAACACGAAAAGCGTTGATCTCCTCCATGGAGCGGAAGCTCAGCAACTCGAAATAACGCCACATCAGCGCATCCGGAATCGACACCAGCTTCCCGTACATCACACCCGGAGCCTCTTGAATGCCGACGTAGTTGCCCAATGATTTGGACATCTTCTTCACGCCATCCAGGCCTTCCAACAACGGCATGGTCAGAATGCACTGGGCTTCCTGGCCATAACTGCGCTGCAGCTCACGCCCCATCAGCAGGTTGAACTTCTGGTCCGTGCCGCCAAGCTCTACATCAGCGCGCAAAGCGACCGAGTCATAGCCCTGAACCAGTGGATAGAGGAACTCGTGGATGGCGATTGGCTGATTGGTCGTGTAACGCTTGTCGAAGTCATCGCGCTCAAGCATACGAGCCACGGTGTATTGCGACGTCAACCGAATGAAGTCCGCCGGCCCCATCTGATCCATCCAGGTGGAGTTGAATGCCACTTCAGTCCTGGCCGGATCGAGAATCTTGAAAACCTGGGTCTTGTAGGTCTCGGCATTGTCGAGAACCTGCTCGCGGGTCAGCGGTGGACGCGTCGTACTCTTTCCGCTCGGATCACCGATCATTCCAGTGAAGTCGCCGATCAAGAAAATGACCTGATGCCCCAGCTCCTGGAACTGACGCAGCTTGTTAATAAGCACGGTATGCCCGAGGTGCAGGTCGGGCGCGGTCGGGTCAAAACCAGCCTTGATGCGCAGCGGCTGCCCGCGCTTGAGCTTTTCGATCAGCTCGGACTCGACCAACAGTTCTTCCGCACCACGTTTGATCAGCGCTAGCTGCTCTTCAACCGACTTCATAACAGACCCGCAAGGCTCAGATTCAAAGGGCCCCAACCATACAAGATCGCGCACCAAATACAAGGTTTGGCCAGCGCACTGGCGCCAATCCACGAACAGAGCGTCCGCGGGCTTGCTTCGAAGGGGTTTTGGTTATATTTTATACAGTTATTTCATCTTCATCATGTCATTCATCTTTTCCAATTCATCTTTTTTAAAGTCAAATTACTTATGACCACCGAACCGTCTAAAGCGCCGCCGCTTTACCCGAAGACCCACCTGCTCGCCGCAAGTGGCATCGCCGCCCTCCTCAGTCTGGCGCTGCTGGTGTTTCCATCCAGCGACGTTGAAGCCAAAAAGACGACGCTGAGCCTTGAACTGGAAAGCCCTGCTGAACAACTGACACAAGAACAAGACGCTGCCGAAGCCGTTCAAGCCACAAACGAACCGGCCGCCTCTCCTTTTGCCCAGATTGACAACAACTCCGAAGAAACCACCGAAGCGGCCCAGGCGCAGCCTCCTGCCGTAGAAGAAAAGAAAGGACCAGACCATCGCGAGGTGATTGTTGCCAAGGGTGACACGCTTTCCACCCTCTTCGAAAAGGTCGGCCTGCCTTCAGCTTCGGTTCACGAAATCCTGGCGAGCGACAAGCAAGCCAAACAATTCACCCAACTGCAACGCGGCCAGAAACTCGAATTCGAACTCAACCCAGAGGGCCAGCTGACAAATCTGCATACCAAGCTGAGCGACCTGGAAAGCATCACCCTGACCAAAAATGGAACGGGCTATGTCTTCAACCGCGTCACCGCCAAGCCAACCGTCCGTTCAGCTTATGTTCATGGCGTCATCAACAGCTCGCTGTCGCAATCGGCCGCACGCGCCGGGCTGTCCCATAGCCTGACCATGGACATGGCCAGCGTGTTTGGCTACGACATCGACTTCGCCCAGGATATTCGCCAAGGCGATGAATTCGATGTCATCTACGAGCAGAAAGTGGTCAACGGGAAAAGCGTCGGCAACGGCCCGATTCTTTCCGCCCGTTTCACAAACCGCGGCAAGACGTACACAGCAGTTCGCTACACCAACAAACAAGGCAACAGCAGCTACTACACTGCCGATGGCAACAGCATGCGCAAGGCATTCATCCGCACGCCGGTTGATTTCGCCCGCATCAGCTCGAAGTTTTCCGCAGGCCGCAAACACCCAATCCTGAACAAGATTCGTGCCCACAAAGGAGTCGACTACGCAGCTCCTCGTGGTACGCCGATCAAGGCCGCCGGTGACGGCAAGGTATTGCTGGCCGGGCGCCGCGGCGGCTACGGCAATACTGTCATCATCCAGCACGGCAACACCTACCGCACACTCTATGGCCATATGCAGGGCTTCGCCAAAGGCGTGAAGACCGGCGGCACCGTCAAGCAAGGCCAGGTTATCGGTTATATCGGTACTACCGGCCTGTCTACCGGCCCGCACTTGCACTACGAGTTCCAGGTCAATGGCGTTCACGTCGATCCACTGGGCCAGAAACTGCCGATGGCCGATCCGATCGCCAAATCCGAGCGCGCACGCTTCCTGGCGCAGAGCCAACCGCTGATGGCACGCATGGACCAAGAGAAGGCCACCATGCTGGCTTCGAGCAAGCGCTGAGCCATGGCGCTTTATATCGGTGTGATGTCCGGGACCAGCCTGGACGGTTTGGATATCGCACTGATCGAACTGGCCCCGGCGATCAAATTGGTCGCCACGCATTACATCCCGATGCCCGCCTCTCTGCGCACCGAACTGCTCGGATTGTGCAGCAGCGGGCCCGATGAAATCGCCCGCTCTGCCATGGCCCAACAAAGCTGGGTGAAGCTTGCCGCACAAGGCATTCATGCCCTACTCAACGAACAGCAACTCAAGCCTGAAGACATCAAGGCGATTGGCAGCCATGGCCAGACCATCCGCCATGAACCGGCGCGAGGCTTTACCGTCCAGATCGGCAATCCCGCACTGCTGAGTGAGTTGACTGGCATTACCATCGTCAGTGATTTCCGCAGTCGAGACGTGGCCGCCGGCGGACAAGGCGCCCCTCTGGTTCCAGCGTTTCACGAAGCGCTGTTCGAGGAGAGGATCGGTAATCGCGCTGTACTGAACGTTGGCGGCTTCAGCAACCTCAGTCTGATCGAACCCGGAAAGCCGGTCGCCGGCTTTGATTGCGGCCCCGGCAACGTGTTGCTCGATGCCTGGATACACCAGCAGAAGGGCGATCATTTTGATCGCGATGGTCGATGGGCTGCCAGTGGAAACGTCGAGCCGGTCCTGCTGAAGGCGATGCTCAGCGACCCGTTCTTTGCCACCAAGGGCCCGAAAAGTACTGGTCGCGAAGTCTTCAATCTGCCATGGCTGACCCGACACCTGTCACTGCTGCCAAGCATCCCCGCGCAAAATGTACAGGCGACACTGCTCGAGCTGACGGCGTTGACCATCGTCGAATCCTTGCAGCACGCTCAACTGGACACCCAAGAGTTGCTGGTATGCGGAGGCGGCGCGCACAACGGGACACTGATGAAACGTCTGGGCGAATTGCTGCCCAAGACCCGGGTCAGCAGTACTGCCGTATACGGTGTAGACCCTGATTGGGTCGAGGCCATGGCGTTCGCCTGGCTGGCCCACTGTTGCCTGGAGGGTATTCCAGGCAACCGTCCAAGTGTCACCGGCGCCCGAGGCTTACGCGTACTCGGCGCCATTTACCCTGCTTGAGCAATAGTGCCGGACAGCAAAACGCCGCAGGGCCGTGAGGCACCTGCGGCGTTTTGCCAACGAGCCGTCAGATCGAGAACGAAGAACCGCAACCACAGGTGGTGGTAGCGTTCGGATTCTTGATCACGAAACGCGACCCTTCCAGACCTTCCTGATAATCCACCTCGGCACCCGCCAAGTACTGGAAGCTCATAGGGTCCACTACCAGGCTGACGCCTTCGCGCTCGACGATGGTGTCGTCCTCGGCCACTTCCTCATCGAAAGTGAAGCCATACTGGAAACCCGAACAACCGCCGCCCGTGACGAATACGCGCAGCTTCAAACGATCATTGCCCTCTTCATCGACCAGGCTCTTCACCTTGTGCGCGGCACCGTGGGTGAATTGCAAAGCCGTGGGGGTGAAGGTTTCGACGCTCATGCTGAATATCTCCCGGCGCTTACGCCGCCATAATGCGTGATGGCGGGCATTATCCGCTTCTCCTACAAAATCGGTCAACTATTTGCGCAGCCGCAAGTCTTTCACTTCAAACTTGCAGTTTGCGCAGCCGCCATCAAGGCAACATGCCCGCATGGGACAAGCCCAAGCGCTCATCCAGCCCGAACAGGATGTTCAGATTCTGTACAGCCTGGCCGGACGCGCCTTTGACAAGGTTATCAATGACCGACAGGACCACCACCAGATCGCCATCCTGAGGACGGTGCACAGCAATCCGGCAAACGTTCGCACCGCGAACGCTACGGGTTTCCGGATGGCTTCCGACAGGCATCACATCGACGAACGGTTCATTGGCGTAGCGTTTTTCGAAGAGCGCCTGCAAATCCACCGAGCGATCAACGACAGTCGCGTAAAGGGTGGAGTGGATGCCACGGATCATTGGCGTCAGGTGTGGCACGAAGGTCAGGCCGACCTCCTTGCCTGCAGCCCGACGCAACCCCTGGCGGATTTCCGGCAAATGACGGTGACCTTTGACCGCATAGGCCTTCAGGCTTTCCGACGTCTCGGAGTACAACGAACCCACACTGGCGCCACGCCCGGCACCGCTGACACCGGACTTGCAGTCGGCGATCAGGCGCGAGGCATCGGCCAGGCCGGCCTCCAGCAAAGGCAGGAAGCCCAGCTGGGTAGCGGTCGGATAGCAACCGGGTACCGCGATCAACCGCGCCTGCCTGATTTTCTCGCGATTGACCTCCGGCAAGCCATAGACCGCTTCATCGAGCAACTCGGGCGCGCCATGGGGTTGGCCATACCATTTGGCCCACTCATCGGCATCCTGCAGACGAAAGTCCGCCGACAGGTCGATGACCTTGGTCCCGGCGGCCAGCAGCTCGCCTGCCAAGGCATGGGCAACGCCATGGGGCGTGGCGAAGAACACCACGTCGCAAGCGCCCAGGGTCTTGATATCCGGAACGCTGAACGCCAGCCCATCGTAATGGCCTCGCAGGTTTGGATACATGTCGGCAACGGCCAGGCCAGCCTCGGATCGGGAGGTGATGACCACCACCTCAGCTTGCGGATGCTGCGCCAACAGACGCAGCAGTTCGACACCGGTGTAACCCGTGCCGCCGACGATACCGACCTTGACCATAAACCTGCCCTCAACGAACCCACTGGAAAGCCGTCGATGATAGGGGCCACGCGGCGGCGCTACAACTGTCAAGGTGACGTGTGGCCGCCCTAACCTCTACTATCGGGCCACCGTGAATCTGGGAATCAACCAAAATGCTCTATCTATGGCTCAAAGCGCTCCACATTGTCAGCATGGTCTGCTGGTTTGCCGGCCTGTTTTACTTGCCTCGGCTGTTCGTCTATCACGCGCAGAGCGAAGACAGTATCAGCAAGGAACGCTTCAGCGTCATGGAGCGCAAGTTGTATCGCGGCATCATGGGGCCGGCGATGGTCGCCACCCTGGTGTTCGGTATCTGGCTGCTCAGCCTCAACGCCGGCGCCTACTTTTCCCAAGGTGGCTGGATGCACGCCAAGTTGACCCTGGTCGTGCTGCTGATCGGCTATCACCATATGTGCGGGGCCCAAGTGAAACGCTTCGCCCGTGGCGAAAACACCCGCAGCCATGTCTTTTATCGCTGGTTCAATGAAGTGCCGGTTCTGATATTGCTGGCTATTGTAATTCTGGTCGTGGTTCGTCCGTTCTAACCTCCAATCGGCATCACCTAACCGGGGGACACCTCTATGTCATTGCCCGCTCTGCTCGCACAATGCCTGCGCCTGCCCGTCGTGGCGGCACCGATGTTCCTGATTTCCAATCCTCAGTTGGTACTGGCCTGCTGCCGCAACGGCATCGTCGGCAGCTTCCCGGCGTTGAATCAGCGCGAGAGCAGCGGTTTCGAGGCATGGCTGGAAGAAATCGAAGCAGGCCTGGCGACATTGGACAATCCCGCGCCCTACGCAGTGAACTTGATCGTGCACCACAGCAATCCACGGCTCGAGGCCGACCTGGCCATCTGCATCGATCACAAGGTGCCGATCGTCATCACCAGCCTCGGCGCGGTGAAGGAACTGGTCGATGCGGTCCACGGTTATGGCGGCCTGGTCTTTCATGACGTGACCACCCGCCGCCACGCCGAAAAGGCCGCCGAAGCCGGCGTCGATGGCCTGATCGCCGTCGCCGCTGGCGCCGGTGGGCACGCCGGGACCTGGAGCCCGTTCTCGCTGATCGCCGAGATACGACAATTCTTCGATAAAACCCTGTTGCTCGCAGGATGCCTTAACCATGGCCATCAGATCCTCGCGGCACAGTTGCTTGGGGCAGACCTGGCCTACTTCGGCACACGATTTATCGGCACCACCGAAAGTCATGCACCTGACGCTTATAAAGATATGTTGCTCACATCCAGAGCCGCCGACATCGTGCATACTCCCGCGGTGTCCGGGGTGCCTGCCAGCTTCATGCGCCAGAGCCTGGAGAACGCCGGTTTTGACCTGGCGGCCCTGCAAGGCAAGGGCGAAGTGGATTTCGGCTCGAAACTCAAACCGCTGAACGATGAAGCCAAGGCCTGGAAGACCGTCTGGTCCGCCGGCCAGGGCGTCGGTGAGATCCATGATCTGCCCAGCGTCGACCAGTTGGTTGCACGCCTGGACGAGGAGTACCGTCAGGCACAAGCCCAAGCGGCACGGCTTGGCGGACAATGGCCGCGCTGAAGCAAGCCGATAAAAACATAACATCAACTTCCATAGACAAGGATGCCGGGCATGAATGAGACCCGCTTCAATATCGTATTCGACGGAGCGCTGCTGCCAGGCGTCGATGCCAACACAGCCAAGTTCAATCTCGCCGAGCTGTTCAAGAGCGATGTCAGCGCCATTGAACGACTGTTCAGTGGCAACAAGGTGGCCCTGAAAAGCAACCTGTCGCACAACGAGGCGCAAAAGTACCTGGAAGCGCTCAATAAAAGTGGAATCGATGCCCGGATCGAAGCCGAGCCAGGCCTGCAATTGAGCCTTGGTGAAGTGCAGGAATCACCCCAACCCACTGCACACCAATCGGCCCCGACCATCGAACCGGTCTCCCCTTACGCACCGCCCCGGGCCCATGTGGGCGAGGCCGTGGCCGAATACGCAACGCTCAAGCCGTTCAGTTTCGATGGGCGGATCGGGCGCCTGCGCTACCTGGCCTGGACCATGGTGTTGACGTTGGCCGTCATGCCGGTGGTCGGCCTGGGCTTCTGGCTGGGCACGACCTGGCTGTTAGCTTCCAACTCGTTGGCGGCTCTGGTCATCGGCGGCCTGTTCGCCGCTGTGATCCTGTTTGCCTTTGCCTTCGTGAGCATCCAGTTCAACGTCCAGCGCCTGCACGACCTCGGCTGGTCGGGCTGGTTGTGGCTGGTGAACCTTGTGCCGGTGGTGGGCAGCATCTTCCCGTTCGTCCTGATCTTCGCCCCAGGCAACGCCGGTGCCAACCAATACGGCCCGCCTCCGCCGCGCAATACCACTGCGGTCAAGGTACTGGCGTCGCTTTGGCTGGTGATGATCGTGCTGATTTTCCTAGCCACATTCGCCGGCATCTTCGGTGCTCTCCAGGGGGACTACGACAGCAGCGCCTTGAACAGCTATGAAAGCAGCGAAGCCATCGAACCTGCTGATGAAGCTGCGGAACCTGCGACCGAACCTGGCGATCCTTCTGTAGACTCTGAAGAGGAACAATAAACGCGTTCGGTGCCGGTGACAGTTCAGTCCACCGGCGGCGGGCCGTTGCGATGGAGAACTGCATGACCCGTTACGCTCTGATCACTGGCGCTTCCAGTGGCCTTGGCCTGGCCATGGCCGAAGCGCTGGCCCGGCGCGGCCGCAACCTGATTCTGGTGGCCCGACAGCGTGATCGGCTGGAAAGTATTGCAATAGAACTGACTCAACGGTTTGGCGTCGAGGTGCTGTTCCGCGCCTGCGACCTGAGCGAACCGTTGAGGCTTTCAGGCTTTCTCCTGGAACTGGAGGAAGGCGAACGGCAGATCGACCTGCTGGTCAACTGCGCCGGCATCGGCACCAGCGGCCCGTTCCTGGGTCAGGACTGGATGACAGAGCAGGACCTGATCGAGGTCAACATCCTCGCCCTGACGCGTCTTTGTCACGCCGTTGGTAATACCATGGCATTGCAGGGGGGCGGCCAGATCCTCAACGTAGCATCGATTGCCGCGTTCCAGCCCGGGCCGTGGATGAGCACCTATTACGCCAGCAAGGCCTACGTATTGCATTTCTCCGAAGCCCTGCGGGTCGAACTGAAGAAGTGTGCGATCAAAGTCTCCGTGCTTTGCCCCGGCCCGACCCGCACCGGTTTCTTCGCCCGGGCACAGCTGGATGAGCATAAATGCGACGCCAACACGTCGATGATGAGCCCGGAAGAAGTCGCGCTGTACGCTGTACGCGCACTGGACCGCAACCGAGCAATCATCATCCCCGGACGGCGCAATCGCTGGCTGGCGGCGCTGCCCCGATTCGGATCGCGCTGGCTGGTCCGGACCATCGCCGGCAGGATCAACAAGGCCTATTGCCCGCGCTGACACCTGGACGTTAAAAACCCAGGCTCGACAACCGAGCCTTCAGTACACTCGACTTCGACTAACCCAACGGAGAAACAGCTGTGGATACTCTGTTTACCAAGATCATCAACCGGGAGATCCCGGCCAAGATCATTTACGAGGATGACCAGGTCCTGGCCTTCCATGACATCGCCCCGCAGGCGCCCGTGCATTTCCTGGTCATTCCGAAAAAGCCGATCCGCACGCTCAACGACCTGACCGAAGAAGACAAGGGACTGGCAGGACATATCCTGTTCACCGCCCAGCGCCTGGCCCTCGAGCTGGGTTGCGAGCAAGGTTTCCGCGTGGTGATGAACTGCAATGAACTTGGCGGCCAAACCGTCTATCACATTCATATGCATGTGCTGGGTCAACGCCAGATGAATTGGCCACCGGGTTGATAGCCTGACCCAACGCAAATGTTCAGCGGCCGGTTGGGTTAAACTGGCTGCCGTGATTTTTCCCGGAGGTAAGCATGACTACCCAACGTCACTACTCGCCGATTGACCGCCTGCTGCTGCAAGCCGATACCGCGATGCGCACGCTGCTGCCCTTCAGTGGTCAGCCGTACCGCCCATCCCCGGCCATCGTACAGCCGGACGCGCAATTGAGTGACAAGCAAAGCCGCCATGTCGCCGGCCTGATGCGCATCAACCACACAGGCGAAGTCTGTGCCCAGGCGCTGTATCAGGGCCAGGCGCTGACCGCAAAGCTGCCGCAGGTGCGTGAGGCGATGGAGCATGCCGCCGAGGAGGAAATCGATCATCTGGTGTGGTGTGAGCAGCGGATTCGCCAACTGGGCAGCCACACCAGCGTCCTGAATCCACTGTTCTACGGAATGTCTTTCGGTATTGGCGCAGTAGCCGGGTTGATCAGCGACAAGGTCAGTCTCGGCTTCGTTGCGGCGACTGAACACCAGGTGTGCAAACACCTGAACGAGCATCTGGAGCAACTGCCGGCCGAGGACGGAAAATCCCGGGCGATCCTGGAACAGATGCGCGAGGACGAAGAGCACCACGCCGAGAGCGCGCTCGAAGCCGGCGGTTTTCGCTTTCCGGCCCCGGTAAAGTTCGGCATGAGCCTGCTGGCCAAGGTCATGACCAAAAGCACTTATCGGATCTGACAACAAGGGCATGCGCGATGAGGGAGGCAGCTCCCTCACGCAGTGAATCTTCAGCGCGGGACGCGGCTCAACCCAATTCGATGATTTCGTAATCGTGGGTGATTTTAACACCTGCGGCGCCCAGCATGATCGAGGCCGAGCAGTACTTTTCGGCAGACAGCTCAATGGCGCGCTTGACCTGCGCTTCCTTCAAGGCCCGCCCCTTCACCACGAAATGCATGTGGATCTTGGTAAATACTTTCGGATCTTCAGTGGCACGCTCCGCTTCCAGGAAGGCTTCACAACTTTCAACAGCCTGGCGGGACTTCTTGAGAATGCTGACCACGTCAAAGTTGCTGCAGCCACCTACGCCCAGCAGGAGCATTTCCATCGGTCGAACGCCCAGGTTTCTACCGCCTGCGTCTGGCGGCCCATCCATGACGACCACATGACCGCTGCCTGATTCGCCGAGGAACATGGCTTCGCCAGCCCATTGGATGCGTGCCTTCATCGCCAAGACTCCACTGTTAAAAAAGGGTCGCCAGCTTAGCACAGCGATTTGAGATGACGGCCCCCGCCTTAGGAGGCCGGGCGTCTGCCTGTAAGTAAATTCTCGAAATAATTACAGATGCCTCTGTTAAGCTGGCGTCATCTCGCTGGCTTTTGGCCAGCTTTTAGCGATAGCCAATCGCGCCCACATAAAAACCAAACCCCACACGCGAAGTCTTTCGGGATACAACCATGGTTGCCATTACTCCCACGTTCAAGATCAAGAATCTCGACAAGCTCTTGATGCATTGCCAGCGTCGCCGCTACCCAGCCAAACACAACATCATTTGCGCGGGGGATCGTTCTGAAACGCTGTTCTTCATCATCAAGGGTTCGGTCACGATCCTGATCGAGGACGACGACGGGCGGGAGATGATCATCGCCTATCTCAATTCGGGCGATTTTTTCGGCGAACTGGGATTGTTCGAGCAGGCGGGCAAGGAACAGGAACGCAGTGCCTGGGTGCGTACCAAGGTCGAATGTGAAGTCGCGGAAATCAGCTACTCCAAGTTCCGGGAACTGTCTCTGCAAGATCCGGACATTCTTTACGTCCTCAGCGGACAAATCGCACAGCGCCTGCGTAACACCACCCGCAAGGTCGGCGACCTCGCGTTCTTCGACGTGACCGGACGTGTCGCACGCTGCCTGTTGGAACTGTGCAAACAGCCCGACGCCATGACCCACCCGGACGGCATGCAGATCAAGGTGACCCGTCAGGAGATCGGGCGGATTGTCGGTTGCTCGCGGGAAATGGTCGGTCGCGTGCTCAAGGATCTGGAAGAACGCAACCTGGTCAGCGTCAAAGGCAAGACGATGGTGGTGTTCGGAACCCGTTAGGCGCCCAGCAGATCAATCAGTAGCTCTCGATACAGCGCTTCGAGCCGCGCGAGCGCATCAGGCGCCGGGAATTTTTCATGCAATGCGATGTGGCTCTCGGCGCGCACCCGTTGCTCCAAGCCACAGGCTTCATTGAAGCGATTGACCGCAGCGACCATCGATTCTCGTTCGTCGTCCAGCAGAAGTGCGCCATGCACCAGCCCCACCGGACGCTGACCGCCTTTGCTCTGGCGCCAGCGCTGCGCGGTGCCGACCATTTTCCGGCCGTCGAGGTTGACGTTGAATCGCCCGTCGCAAAAGGCGCCGTCCACTTCTCCCAGCGACGCGACACCGCCCATTTCATCCAACAGCTCGCAGATCGGATCACACAACCGTCGGTACGCGGTTTCGATCCGGCCGTGGTCGCCTTCGCTGCGCGGCGGGGCGTAGACCAGGGCGATATTGACGGTAGCGGCCGACTGCGGCACCGGCTCACCACCGGTCTCCCGTAACAGCACGGGCCAACCGTTGGCAGCCGAGACCGCACTGGCGTGTTCAAACCCTGCCAGGCGACTCAAACGACGTGGCATCACCAACGCACGATCGCTGGGTTGCCAGAACAACAGGCCGAACTCGGCATCGCCCGCGCAAATGCTCGCCAGCAGGTCCTGTTCGGCTTGCAGCCCGCCTTCGACGGTCAGGGAAATCGTTGGCGACATGGGCTCAGTCCAGTGTCGAACCGCTGACCGGCAGGCCGCGCTCCGGGAAGAACAAGCGTTGCAGTTCCGTACCCGGGCTCTCGGCCCGCATGAACGCTTCGCCCACCAGGAACGAATACACATCGCTGACTTCCATCAGCTCTACATCCGCGCGGTTGAGAATCCCGCTTTCGGTGATAACCAGGCGATCACGCGGAATACGAGGCAGCAGGTCCAGGGTGGTTTCCAGACTGACTTCGAAGGTGTGCAGGTTGCGATTGTTCACCCCGACCAGCTTGGTATCGAGGGTCTTCAGTGCCCGCTCCAGCTCGTCACCATCGTGGACCTCCACCAGGACATCCAGCCCCACGCCTTTGGCGACTGCCGCCAGCTCGGCCATTTTCACATCGTCCAGGGCCGAAACGATCAACAGCACGCAATCGGCACCCAACGCACGCGCCTCGACGATCTGGTACGGATCGATCATGAAATCCTTGCGGATCACCGGGAGTTTGCAAGCGGCCCGCGCCTGCTTCAGGTAGTCGTCGGCCCCTTGGAAGAAGTCGATGTCAGTCAGCACCGACAGACAGGTCGCGCCGCCCTTCTCGTAGCTTTTGGCGATGTCCGCCGGCACGAAGTGTTCGCGGATGACGCCCTTGCTTGGCGAGGCCTTCTTGATCTCGGCAATCACTGCCGGCTGTTTTTTCTTGGCCTGATCGATCAGCGCCTGGGCGAAACCACGCGGCGCGTCCGCCGAGCGCGCAAGGCTTTCCAGCTCGGCCAGACTGACGCGAGCGCTGCGCTCGGCCACTTCTTGAGCCTTGCGAGCCAGAATGTTTTCCAGAACCGTTGGCACGCTCATCCTTCGTTCTCCACTTTGAATACGGCGGTAAATGCGCCCAATTCTTCGAGTTTTTCCCGGGCAAGGCCAGTGTGCAACGCATCGTGGGCCAGCTCCACGCCCTGCTTGAGGCTGCTGGCATGGTCGGCGGCGTACAACGCAGCGCCGGCGTTGAGCACGATCATCTCGGCAGCTTTCTGGCCGTTCTCAGTCTTGCGCCGCCCCAACGCATCGCGGATCAGTTCCAGCGATTGGGCCGGACCGTCGACCGCCAGGCCGTGCAAGCTCTGGCTTTTCATGCCCAAGTCTTCAGGTTCGACCCAATACTCGCTGATCTGATCATTTTTCAGTTCCGCCACAAACGTCGGTGCCGCCAGGCTGAACTCATCCAGGCCATCCTTCGAATGCACCACCAGCACGTGCTTGCTGCCCAGGCGTTGCAAGACCTCGGCCAGCGGCCGGCACAAAGCCTGGCTGAACACACCGACCACCTGATGTTTAACGCCAGCCGGATTCGTAAGCGGGCCGAGCATGTTGAACAGGGTGCGCAATCCCAGGTCACGACGGGGAGCAGCGGCGTGCTTCATGGCGCTGTGGTGGGTCTGGGCAAACATGAAGCCGATGCCGACATTGTCGATGCAACGTGCGACCTGCACCGGGGTCAGGTTCAGGTAGATGCCCGCCGCCTCCAGTAGATCGGCGCTGCCGCTCTTGCCCGAGACGGCGCGGTTGCCGTGCTTGGCAACGGTGCAGCCGGCCGCTGCGACGACAAATGCCGAGGCAGTGGACACATTGAAGATATTGGCGCCGTCACCGCCGGTGCCAACCACATCCACGACGCCGTCCAGGGTCTTGAGCTCGACCTTGTCCGCCAGCTCGCGCATGACCGAGACTGCACCGACGATCTCATCGATGCTCTCGCTCTTCATGCGCATGGCCATCATGAACGCGCCGATCTGCGCATCCGTGCATTGCCCGGTCATGATTTCGCGCATCACATCGCGCATCTCTTCGGTGCTCAGGTCGAGATGGCCGACAATACGGCTCAGGGCTGTCTTGATATCCATGAAAAGTCCTTAGCGCGTGCCGCCGGTTTGTTTGAGGAAGTTGGCGAACAGCTCGTGACCCTGCTCGGTGAGAATAGACTCGGGATGAAATTGCACACCTTCGATATTTAACGTCTTGTGTCGCAGCCCCATGATTTCATCCACCGAACCGTCTTCAAACTGGGTCCATGCGGTCAGTTCCAGGCAGTCAGGCAGGGTTTCTCGCTTGACCACCAGAGAGTGATAGCGAGTGACGGTCAGCGGACGATTCAACCCTTCGAAGACACCCTTGTCCTCGTGGAATACCGGGCTAGTCTTACCGTGCATGACTTGGCGGGCCCGCACGACGTCACCGCCGAATGCCTGGCCGATCGACTGGTGTCCCAGGCAGACACCGAGGATCGGCAACTTGCCGGCGAAGTACTTGATGGCGTCGATGGAGACGCCCGCTTCGGTCGGCGTGCAAGGACCGGGCGAGACCACGATGCGCTCGGGCTTGAGGGCTTCGATCTGCGCGATGGTCAGTTCGTCGTTGCGCACGACCTTGACCTCGGAGCCCAGCTCACCGAGATACTGCACAACGTTATAGGTAAAGGAGTCGTAGTTATCGATCATCAGCAACATGGCGTTAGCAACCTTTTGAATTCACTGACTTTAAATACAGCCTTCGGATAATGACCCGCACGGTACTGCCGTTGGCGAGGCGTGTAGTGCCCCGGCGAAGCGGCGTTCAAGCAGGTAAAGAAGGCAAATCGGTACAGGTCCGGCGTAGCCGGCGGAGAATAATTCAGGCGCGCCAACGCCAGCGGGCGTGTGCCTTGATCATTTGATCCGGAAGTTTGCTGACAATCGACACAGGGACAGTCTCGTTCATACGTCCCGGCACAGTAGCCTAGCTGGACGGAGCACGCAATATGACGGATCCCGAAGGGCCTTGAAACAATTCAGGATGCTCAGGATGGATGGCAATGCGCAGGAAGTTTTTGGTACTGTCGTTTCGTTTTCTAACAAAAAAAAGATAAAAACGGACTTTCCCATGATCAAACAGAAGTTGTTCGTACCGCTTGCCGGCTGCCTGCTGGCGATGGCCTGTGCCCAGGCGAGCGCCGCCCCCAATCCCTATTCCAAGTTCGTCGTGTTCGGCGACAGCCTCAACGACGCCGGCCAGTTCGCCGACCCGAACGGTCCACCCGGATCCACCGAGCGTTATACCAATCGCACCGGACCGAACTATCACGGCGGCAGCGGCGAAAGCTATTCCTCCAACTCAACCCAACTGCTCGGCGGGCGCTTGGGCTACTCCGCCGACCAGACTGCCGCCTCCACATCGGCGGTTCGCGCTGAACAGGGCCTGGCGGACGGCAATAACTGGGCAGTGGGCGGTTATCGCACCGACCAGATCCTCGAATCGATCACCGGCGTGTCCGACACCGGAGACCGCAGCCGTCCCGGCTATCTGCAATCCAATGGGCTGCGGGCCGATCCGAATGCACTGTATTACCTGTCCGGTGGTGGCAACGACTTCCTTCAAGGCCGAGTACTGACCCCCGAACAAGCGAACGCTGCTGCCGATCGCCTGGCTGACAGTGTCCAGGTACTGCAAACCGCCGGCGCCCGTTATGTCATGGTCTGGCTGTTACCCGACCTGGGCTTGACCCCGGCACTCAACGGCAGCCCCCTGCAAGAACCCTTCTCGCAACTGGGCAATCAATTCAACCAACAATTGATCACGCGACTGCAAGGCATCGACGCGGAAATCATTCCGTTGAACATCCCTCTTCTGTTGAAGGAAAGTTTCGCCGATCCAGCACGATTCGGACTCGCCACCGGCGAGAACCTTACCGCCACCTGCTTCAGCGGCAACGGCTGCACCGAAAACGCCACCTATGGCATCAACAGCGCTACCCCTGATCCCAGCAAACTGATCTACAACGACGCGGTCCACCCGACCGAGGCCGGGCAGAAGCTGATTGCCGACTACGCCTACTCGCTGCTGGCCGCGCCCTGGGAGCTGACGCTGCTCCCGGAAATGGCCCACTCGACCTTGCGGGCGCATCAGGACGAATTACGCAACCAATGGCAGTCGGACTGGGAGAACTGGCAGGCGGTCGGCCAATGGCGAGCGATCGTCGCAGGCGGCGGCCAGCACCTGGATGTGGACAGCCAGGACAGCGGCGCCAGCGCCAACGGCAGTGGCTACAGCCTGAACATCGGGGGCAGCTACCGCCTCGACGACGCTTGGCGCGTTGGCGTAGCCGCCGGGTTCTACCGCCAGGATATGGAGGCCGGCCACAACGATTCGGACTACAAACTCAACAGCTACCTGGCGACCGCGTTCGCCCAGTTCCAGCAAAACCGTTGGTGGGCCGATGCAGCCTTGACCGGCGGCAAGCTCGACTATGACAGCCTGAAACGCAAGTTCGACCTGGGCGTCAACCAGGCACAGGAGAAAGGCGATACCGATGGTCACCTGTGGGCGTTCAGCACCCGCGTGGGCTACGACATTGCCCAACCGGGCAGCGAATGGCACTTGTCGCCATTTGTCAGCGCCGATTACGCGAAGGTGGAAGTCGACGGCTATTCGGAAAAGAGCAATCGCTCCACGGCGTTGACCTTCGATGACCAGAACCGCGATTCGAAACGCCTGGGGATCGGCCTGCAGGGCAAGTACAACCTCACCCGCCAGACCCAGGTTTTCGGTGAGTATGCCCACGAACGCGAGTACGAAGACGACACGCAAAAAGTGAACATCGCCCTCAACAGTCTGCCGGCCAATGACTTCACGCTGGAAGGCTATACGCCCCAGAGCCACCTCAATCGCCTGAGCCTGGGGGTCAGCCACAAGTTGACCAACGACCTGGCGCTGCGGGGCGGCTATACGTTGCGCAAGGATGATGACCTTACCCAGCAGGGGGTGAGCCTGGGGGTCAGCCTGGATTTCTGACCGTTGGGAAATCCTGTGGGAGCTAGCCTGCTCGCGATGAGGCCCATCCAGTCAGTATCGACATTGAATGGAAGACCGCTATCGCGAGCAGGCTAGCTCCCACACTGTTTTGAGCGTCACAAGAACTGTGGCGAGGGAGCTTGCTCCCGCTGGGTCGGTCCGCGTTCGGGCGCAGCACCCACAAAGAGGGGTCTGCTGCGCCCGAACGCGGACCGGCCCAGCGGGAGCAGGCTCCCTCGCCACGGGAACTGAAGGGCTTCAGTCGTTCGATGTCTGCTCGGCCAGCGCCACGGCACGGAACATCGCCCGGCGTTTGTTCAGGGTTTCTTCCCATTCCAAGGCTGGCACCGAGTCGGCGACGATGCCGCCGCCCGCCTGCACGTGCAGCTCACCGTTCTTGATTACCGCTGTGCGGATGGCGATGGCAGTGTCCATATTGCCGTTCCAGGCGAAGTAGCCCACTGCACCGCCATAGACTCCGCGTTTGACCGGCTCAAGCTCGTCGATGATTTCCATTGCGCGGATCTTCGGCGCGCCGGACAACGTGCCCGCCGGAAGGATCGCCCGCAAGGCGTCCATCGCCGTCAGCCCGGCCTTCAACTGGCCGGTGACGTTGGATACGATGTGCATGACGTTGGAATAGCGCTCGATGACCATCTTCTCGGTGAGCCTTACCGAGCCCACTTCCGAGACACGGCCAGTGTCGTTGCGGCCCAGGTCGATCAGCATCAGGTGTTCGGCAATTTCCTTGGCATCCGACAGCAGGTCATCTTCAAGTTCCCGGTCAGCCTCCTCCGTGGCGCCACGAGGGCGGGTGCCTGCAATCGGCCGCACGGTGATCAGGTTGTCTTCGACCCGCACCAGCACTTCCGGCGAGCTGCCCACCACGTGGAAGTCGCCGAAGTTGAAGAAGTACATGTAAGGTGTCGGATTGAAGCAGCGCAGCGCCCGATACAAGTCGATGGGTGCGGCCTTGAAGTCGATGGACATCCGTTGCGACGGCACGACCTGCATGCAATCACCGGCGAGGATGTATTCCTTGATCGTATCCACTGCCCGTTCGTAATCGGCCTGGGTGAAGCTGGAGCGGAACACCGGGTCGGCTGCCGACTGCTTGCTGAAATCCAGGCCGGGGCGCGGCGTGATCGGCTGACGGAGTTTTTCCAGCAATGCCTGCAAGCTTGCCTGGCCCTGCTCGTACGCATCTTCCCGAGATGGATCGGCCAGGACGATGGCGTGCATTTTCCCGGCCAGGTTGTCGAAGACCACCACCGCATCGGACACCATCAGCAGAATGTCCGGCACACCCAGCGGATCCGGGTTAGGACAGGTGCCCAGGCGTTTCTCCACGTAGCGCACGCAGTCGTAGCCGAAGTAGCCTACCAGCCCGCCGTTGAACCGTGGCAGGCCCGGGATGGTCGGCACGTTGTAGCGGGCCTTGAAGGTTTCGACGAACGCCAGCGGGTCTTCCACGTCCAGGCTTTCGATTTCGACGCCGTCATGGGTCACGCTGACATGATGGCCATGAACCCGCAGCACCGTGCGGCACGGCAGGCCGATGATCGAGTACCGGCCCCATTTCTCGCCACCCTGCACCGATTCGAGCAGGTAGGAGTTGGGTCGGTCGGCCAGCTTGAGGTAGATCGACAGCGGCGTGTCGAAGTCGGCCAGGGTTTCGCAGGCCAGGGGGATGCGGTTGTAGCCGGCAGCGGCCAGGCGCAGGAATTCTTCGCGAATCATGGGGTGCCTCGTGGCGTGAGGAGCGGATAGTCAGGTGTGCAAACGCGCCGGATAGCCGGCCAGGATCACGTCAGGCGCGCCAACGCCAGCGGGCCAGGGCCTTGATGACTTTCATCCAGAGTTTGCGGGTGACCACCACGATGGCGTTTCCAGAAGAGGATTGAACAGCGTCGGGCAACGTTATCTCAGCGGCCGGGTCCAGGCAACCGGGAATTAACAGGCGCAAATCGTCGATCACCAGTGCTGGAAGCTCCTCGGCAATCGGTCGACCATGGTTGTAACCGTAACTCAGCGCCACGCATTTGACCCCTGCCGCTTTCGCCGCTTGCACATCGCTGCGCGAGTCACCGACGAACAACGACTGTGAGGCCGGGATGTTGGCCATTTTCATCACGAAGAACAGCGCGGCCGGATCAGGCTTTTTCTGTGGCAAGGTGTCGCCGCCGATGATCCAGCGGAAATAACGGCCGATTTTCATCTGGTCCAGCAGCGGCGCGACGAAGCGCTCCGGCTTGTTGGTGATGAGCGCCATTTCCACGCCTTGCTTGTGCAACCACTTGAGGGCGGAGCGCACGCCGGGATAGACCACGGTCAGCGAGTGATGGCCTTCATAGGCTTCGTTGAATAACTCCAGCGCCCGTTCGGCCTCGGCATCATCGACACCCTCGGCGTCGATGTGGTTGGCCAGGGCCCGGCGCACCAGCATGGGCGCGCCATTGCCGACCCAATGGCGCACCGAGTCGATACCGGCCGGCGGTCGACCGAGCTGCAGCAGCATTTTATCCACCGCAGCCGCGAGGTCCGGGACCGAGTCGACCAGGGTACCGTCGAGATCGAACATCACCAGACGCGGCAGGCTGCCGGGAAACAGCTGCTCGAAACCGCTCATGGGCGTGCCAGGGCCAGTTCAGCACGCATTTTACCGATCACTTCCTGATAATCCGGAGCATTGAAGATTGCCGAGCCAGCCACGAAGGTGTCGGCGCCGGCGGCGGCGATCTCACGGATATTGCCCACGTTCACGCCACCGTCGATCTCCAGGCGGATGTCACGCCCCGAGGCATCGATCAGGGCACGGGCTTCGCGCAGCTTTTCGAGGGTGCCGGGAATGAACTTCTGCCCACCGAAACCGGGGTTGACGCTCATCAGCAGGATCATGTCGACCTTGTCCATCACGTACTTGAGCACGTCCAGGGGCGTAGCCGGATTGAATACCAGGCCAGCCTTGCAGCCACCTTCGCGGATCAACTGCAGCGAGCGGTCGACATGCAACGTGGCTTCCGGATGGAACGTAATGTAGGTGGCGCCGGCCTCGATGAAGTCGCCGACGATACGGTCCACCGGGCTGACCATCAGGTGTGCGTCGATGGGCGCGGTGATGCCGTACTTGCGCAGCGCCGCGCAGACCATCGGACCGATGGTCAGGTTGGGCACGTAGTGGTTGTCCATGACATCGAAGTGAACGATGTCGGCCCCGGCGGCCAGAACGTTGTCCACTTCCTCGCCCAGGCGGGCAAAGTCGGCGGAGAGAATCGACGGAGCAATAGCGAAGGGCTGCATGACGCACCTGTTTTGAGCGAAATCACGATGGCGCGCATTGTATACCGCAAGATTTGGCGCGCCCACCGTGGCCGTCGGTCAATACGCCGCGCGGTAGATTTTCTCGATGTCGTCGGCGCTCAGCTGGCGCGGGTTGTTACGCATCAAGCGCTCGATTCCCGCCGCCTCCAGTGCCATCGAGGGGATGACATCTTCGGTCACTCCCAGGCTGCTCAAGCCCTTGGGAATCTCCACGGCGGCGCACAGCGCAACCATGGCCTGCACGGCTTCGTCGGCGGCTTCGGGATCGCTCAGGTGCGCGGTCTTGAGGCCCATGGCTTCGGCGATATCGCGCATGCGCTCCACACAGGCCAATTTGTTCCATGCCATGACATACGGCAACAGCAAGGCGTTGGCAACGCCGTGGGAGACATGGAACCGGCCGCCCAGTGGATACGCCAGCGCATGCACCGCCCCGACCCCGGCGTTACCGAACGCCATGCCGGCCATCAGGCTGGCAGTGGCCATGTCCTCGCGTGCTTGCAAGTGCGAAGGGTTGGCATAGGCCTTGGGTAACGCACGGGAAATCAGTTTGATGGCGCCGATGGCCAAGGCGTCGGTGATCGGCGAGGCATTGAGTGACAGATAAGACTCGATGGCGTGCACCAGCGCATCAACACCACTGGCGGCGGTCACGCTGCGCGGACAGGTGAGGGTCATCTGTGGACTGACCAGCGCTACATCCGGCAACAGATAATCGCTGACGATGCCCTTTTTCAGCTGCGCGGCCTTGTCGGAGAGAATCGCGACGTTGGTGACTTCCGAGCCGGTGCCCGCCGTGGTGGGGATGGCGATCATCGGCGGGCCTTTGCGCGGCACCTGGTCGACACCGAACATATCCTCCAGCTCGCCGTGATACCCAGCGTAGGCGCCCACGCACTTGGCAATGTCGATGGCACTGCCGCCGCCCAGACCGATCAATCCGTCATGGCCGCCATCGCGGTAGGCCTGCATGCAGTCCTTGACGATGGCGATCTCCGGATCGGGCATGACCCGGTCGAAAATCTCATAATCGCGCCCGCCCAGGTGTTGCAGCGCCAGTTCCACGGTGCCGGATTTCACCAGCGCCGCATCAGTCACGATCAGCGGATTATCGACGTCCAGCCGGGCCAGTTCGTTTGCCAGTTGCTCGATGGCAGCGGCACCGGTAATCAGTTTGTGGGCGATCTTGAATGAGGAAAGACTCATGTGCGCGGCCTCTTGTTCGAGTGTGGGCTGGCACAAGGATAGCTCGGTATTGAGGCTTGTTCCGTCATTCAGCTCATGAATGCCCTGACGCGCCCTGTGGGAGCGAGCCTGCTCGCGATAGCGGTGGCTCAGACGGTATATCTATCGACTGGTACACCGCTATCGCGAGCAGGCTCGCTCCCACAATTGGATCGGAGTCGTGACTTCAGGCCTGCGTGGTACGCAGCTTCTCACTGCGCCCACGCAACCACTCCAGCGTCAGCAACAGAATTACCGAGAATGCAATCAGCAGCGTTGCCGCCGCAGCGATGGTCGGGCTGAGGTTCTCGCGGATGCCACTGAACATCTGTCGTGGCAGGGTGGCTTGTTCGGGGCCGGCGAGGAACAGAGTGACCACGACTTCATCGAACGAGGTCGCGAAGGCAAACAGCGCACCGGAGATCACGCCTGGGGCAATCAGCGGCAGGGTCACCCGACGAAACGTGGTCAATGGCGAAGCCCCGAGGCTGGCGGCGGCCCGGACCAGGTTGTGGTTGAAGCCTTGCAGCGTCGCTGACACCGTGATGATGACGAACGGTACACCCAGCACTGCATGGACCACGATCAGGGAAGCAAAACTGTTGCCCATTCCAAGCGGTGCGAAGAACAGGTAGCTGGCTACGCCGATAATCACCACTGGCACCACCATCGGCGAAATCACCAGCGCCATCACCAGGGCCTTGCCCGGGAAATCGCCACGGGTCAGGCCAATGGCCGCCAGCGTGCCGAAAATCATTGCCAGTACCGTTGCCGCCGGGGCCACGATGATGCTGTTCTTCAGCGCCCGCATCCATTCAGCCGAGGCGAAGAAATCGTGGTACCACTGCAAGGAGAAGCCCTGCAGCGGGTAGACGAGGAAACTGCCGGAGTTGAACGACAGCGGAACGATCACCAGCACCGGCAGGATCAGAAACAGCAGGATCAGCCCGCAGAGTATGCGCAAGCAGTAGAACCACACCCGTTCAACGGGGGACATGTATGGACTTACCATTTCGATCTCTCCTCAGCCCAGGCGCAGGCGACTGGCGCCTACCAGCCAGCTGTAAATCAGATAAAGCACGATGGTTGCCAGCAACAGCAGGCCGCCGAGCGCCGTGGCCATGCCCCAGTTGATACTGGTGTTGGTGTAGAACGCGACGAAGTAGCTGACCATCTGGTCGTTCGGGCTGCCCAGCAGCGCCGGTGTGATGTAGTAGCCGATGGCGAGAATGAATACCAACAGGCAACCGGCGCCCACACCGGCATAGGTCTGCGGGAAATACACCCGCCAGAAACTGGCGAACGGATGGCAGCCCAGGGAAATCGCCGCCCGCATATAGGTCGGCGAGATGCCCTTCATCACGCTGTAGATCGGCAGGATCATGAACGGCAGCAGGATGTGGACCATGGAGATGTAGACGCCAGTGCGGTTGAACACCAGCTCCAGAGGTTTATCGATCACCCCCATCGCCAACAGAGCGCTGTTGATCAGCCCGCCCGATTGCAGCAGCACGATCCACGCGGCCACCCGCACCAGGATCGAAGTCCAGAACGGCAACAGCACCAGAATCATCAGCAGGTTGCTCTGGCGCGACGGCAGGTTCGCCAACAGGTAGGCCAACGGATAGGCCAGCACCAGGCAAATGGCGGTGATCACCAGGCCCATCCAGAACGTGCGAGCGAAAATGTCGAGGTAGATCGCCTGGTCAGGGGTAGCCGTGGCCAGTTCGCCGAGGTCGTCGATGCGATGATCGACAGCCGCCAGCAGGTAATACGGGGTGACGTTACTGGTATTGCGGCGGATCACCTGCCAGTACGCGGGGTCGCCCCAGCGTTCATCGAGGTTCTCCATGGCTTCTTTATAGGACGCCGGTTCGCTGGCAAACGGCAGCGCCCGTGCGGTCTTGGTCAGCAGGCTGCGATAGCCGGCCAGTTCCATGTTCAGGCGTTTGGACAAGTCGCCCAGGGTCTGATTCTTGCGCGCATCGGCCAGGTCTTCACTGGCGGCCTTGTACACCGGTTCGCCAGGCAACCCGCGTCCGTCCCAGGCAACGACCGCGGCCACGGTGCGCGGCATGGCGCTGACCACTTCAGGGTTACTGACACTCTTGAACAACAGCGCCACGATCGGCACCAGGAACACCAGCAACAGGAACAGCACCAGCGGCGCGATCAAGGCCTGGGCCTTCCAGCGGTTGACCCGCTCGGCGCGCTTGAGCCGCTGCTTCAGGGTGGGGCTGGTGCCCGCGTTCAGTGGAACGGCGATGGCCATGGCGAACTCCGCAAATCTTTTATCGTTACAGAGACGGCGTACCGCCTCTGTTATGTTGGAACAGCAACCTGTGCAAGCGAGTCATTGTGGCGAGCGAGCTTGCTCGCGCTGGGCTGCGAAGCGGCCCCAAAATTTTGTCGGCAGTGCCGATTTTGTGAGTGCTGCGCACTCAAGCGGGAGCAAGCTCCCTCGCCACAAAAGCCCGTTCATCCATGGACGCTTTGGTTACTTCGCAGCCCAGGAGTTGAAACGCTGCTCCAGTTGCTCACCGTTGTCAGCCCAGAAGCTGACATCGATCTGCACTTGGTTGGCGATGTTTTCCGGGGTGGTCGGCATGTCTTTCAGGACATCCTTGGCCAGCAGCGGTACGGCTTGGGTATTGGCCGGGCCGTAGGCGATGTTTTCCGAGTAGGTCTTCTGCTGCTGCGGCGCCACCGAGAAGGCGATGAATTTCTTCGCCGCTTCGGCGCGGGTCTTGTCCAGCCCACGCGGGATGGCCCAGGCGTCGAAGTCGTAGATGCCGCCGTTCCACACCACTTTCAGGTTGCTTTCCTTCTGTACCGCAGCGATCCGGCCGTTGTAGGCCGAGCTCATGACCACGTCACCGGAGGCCAGGTATTGCGGTGGTTGTGCACCGGCTTCCCACCACTGGATGTTCGGCTTGAGTTCGTCGAGCTTCTTGAACGCGCGATCCTGGCCGTCCTTGCCGGCCAGTACCTTGTAGACGTCCTTGGGCGCGACACCGTCGGCCATCAGGGCGAATTCCAGGGTGTACTTGGCGCCCTTGCGCAGGCCACGCTTGCCTGGGAATTGCTTGGTGTCCCAGAAGTCCGCCCAACTGGTCGGCGCGGTCTTGAGTTTGTCGGCGTTGTAGGCCAGTACCGTCGACCACACGAAGAAACCTACGCCGCAAGGCTGGATCGCGCCCTTGACGTAGTCCTCGGTCTTGCCGAACAGGGCCGGGTCCAGTTGCTCGAACATGTCTTCGTCACAGCCACGGGACAGCTCCGGGGACTCGACTTCCACCAGGTCCCAGGAAACGCTCTTGGTGTCGACCATGGCCTTGACCTTGGCCATTTCGCCGTTGTACTCGCCTGCCACGATCTTGCCATTGCCGGCCGCTTCCCACGGTGCGTAGAAGGCTTTGACCTGCGCCGCCTTGTTCGCCCCGCCGAAAGACACCACGGTCAGGTCCGGGCCCGCCGCCATTGCGCTTGCCGCACCCATCATGCCCAGGGTCAGGGCTGTGAACTTCAGGGATCTCAACATTTATTGTTCTCTCCACGTGCAGGGTTGGTGTTGGTACAGCAGGGGGCGATCAATTCGCCTCTAGAAGGGGATCGAGCGCACGCACATGCTCGACTTGCCAGCCAAGCGGAACCACGTCCCCGACGGCAAGCTCGGGATCGAGCTCGGCAATCGGCTGTTTCACGAAGAAGTCGTCCTTGCCGCAGACTTCCAGGCGAACCCGGACGTGGTCGCCCAGATAGATGAATTCCGCCACCCTCCCTGAGAAGCGGTTGACACATTGTTCGCTGGCGCCGTTGAGGCTCACCCGCTCCGGACGGATCGACAGGGTCACCGGCTCGCCGGGCCGACCAACGTTGACCGCCAGTGCCTCGACCTTCTCGCCGCGCCCCAACTCCACCAGACAACGGTCACCGGTATGGCTGTGCAGACGGCCGCTGAGGCGATTGTTCTCACCGATGAAGTTGGCAACGAAGGTATTTTTCGGTTCTTCATAGAGCGTACGCGGCGGGGCGATCTGCTGGATTTCGCCCTGGTGGAACACCGCCACGCGGTCGGACATGGTCAAGGCCTCGCCCTGGTCGTGGGTCACGTAGACCACGGTCACGCCGAGACGCTGATGCAGATGCTTGATTTCCATCTGCATGTGCTCACGCAATTGCTTGTCCAGTGCACCCAAGGGTTCGTCCATCAGCACCAGCTGCGGTTCGAACACCAGCGCCCGGGCCAGGGCGACACGTTGCTGCTGGCCACCGGACAGTTGCGCCGGGTAACGCTGGGCGAAGGTGTCGAGCTGAACCATGCTCAGGACGCGCTTGACCCGATCACTCACATCACTCTTGTTCAGGCCACGTACCGTCAACGGGAATGCCAGGTTCTCAGCGACGGTCATGTGCGGGAACAAGGCATAGTTCTGGAACACCATGCCAATGTCGCGCTTGTGCGGCGGCACGTTGTTGATGGCGCGCCCAGCCAGCTGGATCTCACCCGCGGTCGGGGTTTCAAACCCGGCGAGCATCATCAGACTGGTGGTCTTTCCGGAGCCGGAAGGCCCGAGCAAGGTCAGGAACTCGCCTTTGCGAATGTCCAGGTTGAGGTCCTTGACGATCAGGTTTTCGCCGTCGTAGCTCTTCTGCACACCACGAAAGCTGACCAGCACATCACTGGTCCCCGCGCTTGAATCGACCTGGCTCATACCCACACCTTTTGTATTGATGACTGCTTGTGAATCAAGCCTAGTGGAGCCTCGCGCCCGCGCAAATCGGGACGCAAGAGAGAATTGCCTCAGCCGGATGGAAGCGTCGGGGTAGGGATTTCCCTACAGGGATGGCGGGATTGGATAAATGCAGCAGCGAACGTCGAGTGGCGAGCTGAAAGCACGGGGCATAAGCGGGTTATGGGCGTGTCGCAAATGGGTATGTCGACACATTTACCCCTGTGGGAGCGAGCTTGCTCGCGATAGCGGAGTGTCAGCCAACGTCAATATTGAATGTGCCGCCGCCATCGCGAGCAAGCTCGCTCCCACAAGGGAATTGCGTAAGGGTTAGAGCAACTTGTGCTCCATTGCGTATTTCACCAGTTCCGCCAGCGAGGTGATGTTGAGTTTCTGCATCAGCCGCGCCTTGTGGGTGCTGATGGTCTTGCTGCTCAGGGCCAGTTGCTGGGCGATGTCGTTGACGTTGGCGCCATGGGCCAGGCGCTCGAAAACCGAGAATTCGCGCTCCGACAGCAGCGAATGCAGCGGCCGGGTGTCGGTCAGGCCGACTTCGAAGACCATGCGGTCGGCCAGGTCAGGGTCGATGTAGCGCCCACCGGCGGCCACCTTGCGAATCGCCATGAGCAACAAGGCCGGGTCGCTGTCCTTGGTCGCGTAACCGGCCGCGCCGACCTTCAACGCACGCGCCGCCATCTGCGCCTCGTCATGCATCGATAACACCAGGATGGCCGGCGGGTTGTTCAGCGCACGGATCCGCGGGATCGCCTCCAATCCGTTGACACCGGGCATGGAGATGTCCAGCAGCACCACTTCGCAGGGCACCTGCCGCAGGGTTTCGAGCAACTGCTCGCCATTGCTCGCCTCCCCCGCCACTACCAGATCCTTGGCCAGGCCAATCAACTGCTTGATGCCTTCGCGCACGATGGTGTGGTCTTCGGCTACCAATACACGGATCACGTTCTTCTCCAGATTCAGGATCTCATCGCGAGCAGGCTCGCCCCCACAGGGTATTGTGCGTGCGTCAAGCAATGTGGGAGCGAGCCTGCTCGCGATAGAGCCAGCCCAGACACCGTAGAACATCAGACCTCATTCAACGGCACCCGCACTTCCAAGCGGGTCCCCTCCCCCGGCTCACTGTCCAGGGTCAGATGCCCACCCATGATCAACACTCGCTCACGCATACCGACCAGGCCAAAGGAGCTCGGCCGAGCGGTATCTGCGGTGAATCCTACACCGTCATCGCTGACCGTCAGACACAATTCATCGCCTTCCCGGACCAGGGTCAACTCCACGGTGTGGGCCTGGGCATGTCGCATCACATTGGTCAGCGCCTCCTGAAGAATCCGGAACAGGCCAATGGCCTTGGCGTCGCTTAACGGCGGCAGGTTGTCCGGGACCTGCACCAGGCATGGGATCTGGGTGCGCGCTTCGAAGCGCCGGGCCTGCCATTCGATGGCCGAGGCAATGCCCGCATCGAGGATCGGTGGGCGCAACGCCGTCGCCACGTCCCGCACCAGTTGGAAGAGCTGGGCGATCAGGCGTTTCATGCTGTTGAGTCGCTCGTGCAGGCCCGGATCCAGTTGCGCATAGGCCAGTTCGCACATGGACGTCTCAAGCTTCAACACCGTCAGCATCTGCCCCAACTCGTCGTGGACTTCCCGGGCAATGCGCGCCTTTTCTTCTTCTCGCACGCTTTCCAGGTGCGCCGACAATTCCCGCAGTTGCTCCCGGGAGCTGGCCAGTTCCAGTTCGATGCGCTTGCTGTCGGTGATGTCCCAGACGATGCCGTCCCAGACGTAGGCGCCGTCCTCGAGACGCCGGGTGATTGCCTTGATCTCGGCCCAGCGCTCCTGGCCTTCGCGGGTCAGGATGCGGCCCTGCCACGACCAGTCGCTGTCGCTGTCCAGCGCCTGATCCTGGGTGCGGTGGTAGCCGGCCTTGTCTTCGGGATGCACCAGGCTACGCAGTCCGGTGTCGCTGCGCGCCAAGGTCGCAGGGGAATAACCCACCAGGCTTTCACTGCCCTCACTGATATAGGCAAAGTCGATCTGGCCGGTCAACGGCGCCCGCTCGAGGCGAAAGACCAGGCCCGGCACGTTGGCGGCGATGCCCTGCAACCGCGCCTCGCTTTCGCGCAACGCGGCAAGGGCCCGGCGACGTTCGGTCACGTCGTTGAGGTAGACCACCAGGTATTCGGCGTCGCGAAAACGCAGGAAGCTCAAGGACACGTCGGCCGGCAAGATACTGCCATCGGCCCGCACGCATTCGGTTTCGAAGCTTTGCGGACCGTCCTCGCTGGCCCGGGCGCGCTTCCACAGGTTCAGCCAGCGATCCATATGGAGGCCCGGCTCGAAGTCGATCAACGGCCGGTCGATGATCGCGCCCGAGGAGTAGCCGAGCATCGTTTCGGCGGCACGGTTGGCGTAGCGCACATGGCTGTCCCAGTTGACCCAGAGGATGCCGACCGTGCTCTGGTCAATGGAAAATTGCGTCAGGCGCAGGGCTTCCTCGCTGGCGGCGCGTTGGGCAATGTCTTCTCGCGCGGCACGCAGGCGTCGCTCCAGCCCTCGCTGCTGACGACGCTGCCAGAAGACGATCGCCATGCTGCCGAGCAGCAGCGCCAGCATCAATAGCGTCAGGTTCTGCCAGAACCCCGGGCTTTCGCTCAAGCGCGGGTATTTGGGCTTGATCCACCGGTTGTGCAACTGCTCCAGCGACTTGGCCGGAATCGCCCGCAAACCGCTGTCAATAATCTCCGCCAGCTCCGGCCAGTCGCGGCGGGTGGCGACCCGTAGCAGTTGCGGCAAACCTATGTCGCCTACCACCACCAGCTCGGCGAACTCGGGTTCGACCATCAAACGCCCCAACTGCGCCTCGTCGACCACTGCGTAGCGGGCCTGCTGGCTGAGCAACAGTTGCAGGGCCTGGCGTTCCATGGGTACGCCTTGCACATTCAGCATCGGGTAGTTGCTGCGCAAGTAATCGGCCGTGGGACTGGGCATGCGCACCGCGACCCGGGCCTGGGGGTCGAGTTTTTCCAGCTCCACGCCCTCAGCGCTTTTCTGCTCGCCGACGATCAACTGCGGCACCCGCATGTAGGGGTCGGAAAATTGCCAGATCTTGAGCCCACTCGGGGACTGGGTGAGGCCCGGGGCGACATCCACCTCGCCGTCGCGCACCGCCGCTTCCAGCTGCGCCACGTCCTGGAAATTGCGCCAGGTCAGTTCGACATTCAACGCCTTGCCCAGCCACTGCATCAGCTCGACGTTGGTCCCGGACAGCCGCTGCAAGCGCCGGTCATATTGCGCATAGGGCGCCTGCAATACCAGGCCGACCCGCAGTTGCGGATGTTGCGCCAGCCACTGGCGCTGCTGTGCATTGAGTTGGGCTCCGTGCGTGGATGGCGCGGGCGCGGCCCACGTCATCAAGGGAAGCCATAAACAGCCGATAACCCACAGGCAGCAAAAACGCATCATCTAAGTCTCATGCACTGACAAACACTGACCAACCCATTAGGCTGCCGGAAATATTTTCTGGTCATGGAATATCCGATGCCCTCTGTTTACCGCCTGGCATTGCCAGCATTGTGCCTGTCGCTGATCCTGCCGGGTGCGTTTTCTGTACAGGCCGACGAGCCAACACCCGACGCCACAGAACAATCCTCCGAACAAAAGCCCGCCCAACGCCAGCCCTTGCTCGAGCGTAGCCAGGAAGAAGCGAGCGCACTGCAAAGAACGGTCCCGGTCCAGGAGCAACAACAATTGCAGACTGGCAGCGACACGTTCCTGGCTCTCTGGAAACCGGCCAACACCAGCGAACCCAAGGGTGCCGTCATCATAGTTCCCGGCGCCGGCGAAACCGCTGACTGGCCACAAGTGGTCGGCCCGTTGCGTAAAAAGTTGCCCGACATTGAATGGAGCAGCCTGAGTATCACCCTGCCGGACCTGCAAAGCGATGTCATCGCACCGCGCACGGTGGAAGCCCCGCCGGAGGTCAAGCCAGCCGACGCAGCGGCTGCGGCGCCGGACGCCACCACCGCTGCACCTATCGAACAGATCGCCGGGGGCGAGGCCGACGCGGTAGACCCGGTGGTTGCGCAAACCGATGAAGAACACGCCCGGGCGGATGCCGAACGCATCTTCGCACGCATCGATGCGGCACTGGCCTACGCCGAGCAACAGAGTGCCCGCAGCGTCGTACTGCTGGGCCATGGCACCGGCGCCTATTGGGCAGCGCGCTACCTGAATGAAAGGCAGCCCGCGCAAATCGCCCGTTTCGTGATGATCGCCGCCCAGACCCCGGTGACCGCCAAACCCGGGCTGGCAGAATTGACGGCACCCCTGAAAATGCCGACCGCCGATATTTTCTTTACGGACAAACCGTTGGATCGCAACGCGGCGCTGGAGCGCTTGCAGGCGAGTAAACGCTTGAAAGGCTCGACGTTCAGCCAGGTGTCCCTCAAATCGGTGCCTGATTCAGCGGCGCAACAGGAGCAAGTGTTTCGACGGATCCGGGGTTGGTTGAATCCGCAGAATCCAGGGAATTGAGCCTTGCACCGGCTCTTATGCCGGTGCGCACTCCCGTGGCGAGGGAGCTTGCTCCCGCTGGACTGCAAAGCAGTCCTGACTCCATCCGATACGGTCCAGACCGATTGCGACCGCTGCGCAGTCGAGCGGGAGCAAGCTCCCTCGCCACAGGTGAGCGGCTGACTAGCGAAAATCCCGTCGCTCGCGAATCAGCCGATAGGCGTGATGCAACTCCCGGGTTTTCTCCGTGGCTTCGCGCACCTGCAACGGCGTTGCACCGCTGCCGGCGATCTTGTCCGGATGATGGCGACTGAGCAGACGACGGTAAGCCCGCTTGATCTGCGACGGCTCGCTGGTGGCGCTAACCCCCAACAGGCGCAGCGCCTCCTGATAGGTCACGCCGCTGCTGGGCAGCGACAGTTTCTGCGGCCCGTAATCTGCCGCCAGCGCCTGGACCTGTTGCTGCGTCCAGCCCAGCCACTTACCCCAACGGGCAATCAATTCGCGCTCGCTTGTGCCCGCACGCCCATCCGCGTAAACCATCCGCCAACAGGCTCTTAATACACCTTCGGCCGCATGGGGCTGGGTGGCGAGCCGGCGCAGATAACCGCGCAAGCGATCGTTGCCGGACTTGCCCCGGTTGAACGCAGCGATGGCCCGGCGTTGCGCCGGTTCGCTCAGCCCCAACGCACGCATTTCCTGGCGAGCCTGCTGGATGTGGCCATCGACCACCCGACCATCGCTTTTCGCCAGTCGGCCCAGCAACACGAACAACAGCTCATCGTTGCGCAACGCCGGGCGTCCGCCCAGGCGTTCACGCACCTGCGCCCAACTGTGCAGGTTCAGGCGCCGATCTAGCGCCTGCCCTAACAACGCACCGAGCATGGCCCCCGGAATGCTGGCTATGGCAAAGCCCGCACCGGCTCCAATCAGAGTCCCTGGCCACCACATATCAACCGCCCGTTTCTATCAAGGTTTCGACCTGCGCCAAACGTTCATGAGTGCCGACATCGACCCAGTGTCCTTCCAG
The DNA here is from genome assembly GCF_052041925.1 of Pseudomonas sp. SMN5. NCBI lineage: Bacteria > Pseudomonadati > Pseudomonadota > Gammaproteobacteria > Pseudomonadales > Pseudomonadaceae > Pseudomonas > Pseudomonas sp. SMN5. The sequence goes on along the minus strand of NZ_JBKGGX010000019.1, from coordinate 76,231 downwards.
CCGTTCGCCACTGACGCACCCCTCGGCCATGGCCTTGCGCAGCAGGGGTGCGAGTTTGAATGCGCCATCCGAACAGCCTTCGAACAGCCGCGGGTGAATGACCGAGATGCCGCTGTAGGTCAGTTTGTCGGCAGCTTGCGCGCTATCGTGAACCTTTCCGTCAACCAGGACGAAATCGCCGCCCGGATGATGCTCGGGGTTGTCCACCAGCACCAGGTGCGCCAGCCCGTCGAAGGATCGGTGCAGTGCGCTGAAATCGTAATCGGTCCAGACATCGCCATTGACCACCACAAACGCTTCATCGCCCAACAGCGGCAGGGCCCGGAAGATCCCGCCGCCGGTTTCCAGCGGCTCCCCCTCCGGCGAAAACCGGATATTCACGCCAAAGCGTGAACCGTCCCCGAGGTGATCTTCGATCTGCTGGCCGAGCCAGGCATGGTTGATCACGATCTCGGTGAACCCGGCCCGGGCCAGGGCTCGCAAGTGGTACTCGATCAACGGAACGCCGGCCACGCGGATCAACGGCTTGGGCGTAGCAAGGGTCAGCGGGCGCATGCGTTCGCCCTTGCCGGCCGCCAGGATCATCGCTTTCATGCCGTGGCTCCGCTCGCCTTACGCAGGCTCTGTAGCAGCTCGGCCAACGGTGCCAACTCGGGACGCCGGGCAACAACCGCCTCTATATAAGCAAAGAAGCGCGGTACGTCACCCAAGTACCGCGGCTTGCCATCGCGGTGGCAGATGCGTGCAAAGATCCCGATGACCTTGAGATGACGTTGCACGCCCATCAAGTCGCTGGCCCGCAGGAAATCCTCGAGATCCGGCTGGACCGGTATGCCCAGCGCACCGGCCTGTTGCCAATAATCCTCGAGCCAACCACGCACACGCGCCTCGGGCCAACTGAGGAAGGCGTCCTTGAACAGGCAGGTCACGTCGTAGGTGACGGGCCCATAGACCGCATCCTGGAAATCCAGCACACCGGGATTCGGCACGCTGAGCATCAGATTGCGCGGCATGAAGTCGCGATGCACCAGCACTTTCGGCTGGGCCAGGGCACTGTTGATCAACAGGTCGGACGCCTGTTGCCAGAGTTGCTGCTGGGTCGGATCGAATTCGATCCCCAGCTCGCGCTTGACGTACCACTCGGGAAACAGCTCCAGCTCGCGGCGCAGCAGCGCAACGTCATAGCTGGGCAATGGCGCGACCATCGGCAGTTGCTGGAAAGCGAGCAGCGCTTGCAAGGCATCGCGGAACAAATCGTCGGCATTCTCACCGTCGATGACGTCCAGGTAGGTCTTGCTGCCCAGGTCATTGAGCAAAAGAAACCCGCGATCAAGGTCTTCTGCATAAATTTTCGGCACGTTGATGCCGGATTTCGCCAGCAGAAAAGCGATGTCCACGAAGGGTTTGCAGTTTTCCTGGGGCGGTGGCGCGTCCATCACGATCAGGCTTCGGCCCTCGCCCTCCCAGCGGAAATACCGCCGGAAACTCGCGTCGCTGCTGGCCGCGGTCAATGTGGCCGGGGGTACGGTACCCCATCCTTGTCGAGCGAAAAGGCCCGGCAGTTGTTCATCGAGCCAAACTTTCAGGTGTTGCAGGCGTACATCTTGGTCGGGCATTGCAAGGGTCTCCGACGGCCCTAGCCGTCAAGCGGGTCATGCTTTATTATCCAGCATCTTTTTCAGACCATCGAGAGGCGTGCGGCCCACACCGCGGGCAGATGGCACGCAGGAAGCCCGGACTAATAAGATGGCATTGAAATCCCCCGCGTTTCGTAAAAAATTTCCGTTGTTGGTCACTGGCAGTCTGCTGGCCCTGCAACCCCTGGCCTCTTCATTCGTCGTTGCGGCGCAGCAGTATGACTGCTCTGTCTCCGCTACGGGTGCCTGGGACTGTGCGCCAAAGACGCCCGCCGCAGCCTTGCCGCCGCGCCCGGTGCATGATGGCAGTGCGGTTTCCGCCAGTGGCGAGGCTCCCGCCGAGAGCGGTTCGGGCCAAGAGGCTGGCGAAAAGCCGATGCTCGTCACCGAATCCAAAGGCCGCGGCCTGAAGTCGCGCAGTGCAGACTACAGCCACCTGGATTGGGTTCCGCGCGAGAACCTCACCCCGGCCCAATTGGCTGAAACCGGTCCGTACTGCTCGGGTGCCTACATCGAGCCGACGCGTCCCGGCATGAACGACAAGACCGCGAAAAGCGACGCCCCGACCTTCCTCGGCGCCAAGGCTTCCCGCTACGAGCAGGAGCAACAGGTGGCGACCCTGGCCGGCGATGTGGTCATGCGCCAAGGCAGCATGCAGGTGGAGGCCGACGAGGCCAGCCTGTACCAGGCCGAGAACCGTGGCGAGCTGAGCGGCAACGTGCGGGTTCGCGACAACGGTGCGCTGATCGTTGGCGACCACGCCGATGTGCAGCTGGATACCGGCGAAGCCAAGGTCGACAATGCCGAATACGTGATGCACAAGTCGCGTATCCGCGGTAACGCCCTGTACGCCAAGCGTGCCGAAAACGCGATCATCCGCCTCAAGGACGGCACGTACACCACCTGCGAACCGAACAGCAACGCGTGGACGCTCAAGGGCAACAACATCACCCTGAACCCGGCCACCGGCTTCGGTACCGCGACCAACGTGACATTGCGGGTCAAGGACATTCCGGTCCTGTATACGCCGTACATCTATTTCCCGATCGATGACCGTCGCCAGTCCGGCTTCCTGCCGCCGACCATCGGCAGCGGCAGCGACACCGGCTTCCTGCTCGTCACCCCGTACTACTTCAACCTGGCGCCGAACTACGACGCCACGTTGTATCCGCGCTACATGGCCAAGCGCGGCCTGTTGATGGAAGGCGAATTCCGCTACCTGACCAAGTCCAGCGAAGGTCAGTTCGGCGCTGCGTACCTCAATGACGAGGAAGACGAACGCAGCAAGCAGACCGACTACAGCAAGACCCGCTACATGTACAACTGGCAGCACAGGGGCGGCCTGGATTCGCGCGTGTCGACCGAAGTCGACTACACCAAGATCAGCGACCCCTACTATTTCCAGGATCTGCAGACCGACCAGATCGGCGTCGAATCCAGGGACTTCGTGAACCAGCAGGGCGCGGTCAGCTACCGCGGCGATAACTTCACGGCACGTTTGAACGTTCAGGCCTATCAACTGGCCACCGTGTCCAACATCACCCCGTACGATCGCCTGCCGCAGATCACCTTCAATGGTGCGTTGCCGCAGCATCCGGGTGGGTTGGATATTGCGTACAACACAGAGTTTGTGCGCTTTGATCGGGATTTGAGGATCGGGGATTACACGAACGAGGACGGCACTGCCGATCCATTCCTGGACACAAACGTTCGAGGACTAGCCCGCGCCACCGGCGACCGGATGAACCTGGCTCCCGTCATCAGTCTGCCAATGAACGCAAGCTACGGGTACATCAAGCCATCGCTCAAGTATCAATACACCCAGTATGACCTGGACCTGGATAATCGGGGCAAGGCCGATATCGCGGCTCAAGGCGCCGAAGGCGATCGCCTGAACGGCACCTACAGCCGCAACCAGAGCCGTAGCGTACCAATCGCCAGCATCGACAGTGGCCTGTACTTCGACCGTGATACCCAATGGTTTGGCAAGAATTATCGCCAGACCCTGGAGCCACGCCTGTACTACCTCTATGTGCCGGAGAAAGACCAAAGCGACATCCCGGTCTTCGATACCAGCGAAAGCACCTTCAACTATTCCTCGCTGTTCAGGGACAACCGCTTCACCGGCTCCGACCGTGTCGGCGACGAAAACAAGCTGTCCCTGGGCGTGACCAACCGCTGGATCGAAGAAAACGGCTTCGAACGCCAGCGCATCAGCGTCGGCCAGGCCTTCTACTTCAAGGACCGCGAGGTTCAACTGCCAGGTATCGATTTCAAGACTCGCGAAGATGCGCATTCCAGCGTCTCGCCTTATGCCCTGGAATACGAATACCGCTGGAACCGCGACTGGCGCACCACCGCCGACTACAACTGGGACCCGGACACCCACAGCCCTCGCTCGGGCAGCGCGATGTTCCACTACCAGCCTGAAGACAACCCGAACAAGGTCATCAACGCCGGCTATCGCTATCGCAATGACCTGGTTCGTTACGACCAGACCACCGGACGGTGGCAAGTCGGTGGCGGTGACTACGGCACCCCAGGCACCCCGGGCTACGTGAAGGACTACTACAAGATCAAGCAGCACGACTTCTCGGTCATCTGGCCGATCGTGCCGCAGTGGAACGCCATCAGCCGCTGGCAATATGACTACAACCGCAATCGGACCCTGGAAGCCTTCGGTGGTTTCGAATACGACAATTGCTGCTGGAAACTGCGCCTGATCAACCGTTACTGGGTCGATTACGACGAATTCAGTCAAGACGCTCCGGAAAACGAAAAAGGCGACCACGGCGTCTTCCTCCAAATTGTTCTGAAGGGACTCGGCGGCCTCACTGGCGCCAAAGTAGAGAGCTTCCTCGACAAAGGCATCCAAGGTTATCGTGAACGTGAAGACCAAGCTTTCTGATTGTCTGCGCCCGCTGATGCTGGGCGCGCTGTTCCTGGGGACCGCGGCCAACGCCGCGGTACAGTCCATCGATAAAGTGGTGGCCATCGTCGACAATGATGTGGTCATGCAGAGCCAGCTCGACCAGCGTGTCCATGAAGTGCAGCAAACCATCGCCAAGCGCGGCGGCGGCCTGCCACCACCGGGCGTGCTGGACCAGCAAGTGCTCGAACGCCTGATCGTCGAGAACCTGCAATTGCAGATCGGCGAGCGCTCCGGCATTCGTATCACTGATGAAGAGCTGAACCAGGCCGTCGGTACCATCGCCCAGCGCAACAACATGACCCTGGACCAATTCCGCGCTGCCCTGGCGCGTGACGGTCTCTCCTACGACGATGCCCGCGACCAGATCCGTCGCGAAATGGTCATCAGCCGTGTGCGCCAGCGTCGTGTGGCCGAGCGCATCCAGGTGTCCGAGCAGGAGGTGAAGAACTTCCTCGCATCCGACCTGGGCAAAATGCAGCTTTCCGAAGAACTGCACTTGGCGAACATCCTGATCCCGACCCCGGAAAGCGCTAACTCCGAGGCGATCCAGAGCGCTTATCGCCAGGCAATGGACGTCTACCAGCAGCTCAAGCAAGGTGCCGATTTCGGTCAATTGGCCGTCGCCCGCTCTGCCAGTGAAAACGCCCTGGAAGGCGGCGACATGGGCTGGCGCAAGCCCGCTCAACTGCCTCCTCCGTTCGACCGCGAACTGAGTGCCATGGCGGTAGGCGATATCACCCAGCCAGCGCGTACGCCCGGCGGCTTTATCATTCTCAAGGTCCTGGAAAAACGCGGTGGCGGCACCCAGGTGCGTGACGAAGTGCATGTCCGCCATATCCTGATCAAGCCAAGTGAAATCCGTAGCGAAGCCGAGACCAAGCGCCTGGCGGAAAAACTCTACGACCGCATCGAAGCGGGCGAGGATTTCGCCGAGCTGGCAAAGAGCTTTTCCGAGGATCCGGGTTCAGCCCTCAACGGCGGCGACCTGAACTGGGTCGATCCTAACGCGCTGGTTCCCGAGTTCCGCCAGGTCATGGCCCAGACGCCACAAGGCCAGTTGTCCAAGCCATTCAAGAGCCCTTATGGCTGGCACGTGCTGGAAGTCCTTGGCCGCCGCGCTACCGATAGCACGACCCAGGCGCGTGAACAGCAAGCGATGACCGTATTGCGTAATCGCAAATACGACGAAGAACTGCAAACCTGGCTGCGTCAGATTCGCGACGAAGCCTACGTCGAGATCAAACTTCCTGGTGCAGACCAGGCCGCGCAGTGAAACCCAAGCGCTTTGCGCTGACGCCCGGCGAGCCTGCCGGCATCGGTCCCGACCTGTGCCTGTTGCTCGCCTCGCAACCCCAGCCACATCCCTTGATTGCCATCACCAGCCGCGACCTGCTCATTGAGCGGGCCGCGCAGCTGGGGCTGGTCGTCGATCTGCTGCCGGTGACGCCCGATGCCTGGCCGGACGCTCCGGCGCCCGCCAACAGCCTGTACGTCTGGGATACCCCGCTGGGCGCTCCGGTCGTCACCGGGCAGTTGGACAAGGCTAACGCCGCATTCGTCCTGCAAACCCTGAGCCGTGCCGGCCAGGGCTGTCTGGAGGGTGCGTTCGCCGGCATGATCACCGCGCCGGTACACAAGGGCGTGATCAACGAATCCGGAATCGCCTTTTCCGGGCACACTGAATTCCTCGCGGACCTGACTCACACCGCCCAGGTGGTGATGATGCTCGCCACCCATGGCCTGCGCGTTGCGCTGGTGACCACTCACCTGCCCCTGCGCGACGTCGCCGACGCCATCACCGCAGAGCGCCTGGAGCGGGTCACACGAATCCTGCACGCCGACCTGCAGAATAAGTTCGGCATCGCGCAGCCACGCATCCTGGTATGCGGGCTCAATCCCCATGCCGGTGAAGGCGGACACCTGGGCCGGGAAGAAATCGACATCATAGAACCCACATTGGAGCGCTTGCGCAGCGAGGGCATGGACCTGCGTGGCCCGCTGCCTGCCGACACTCTGTTTACCCCCAAATATCTGGAGCACTGCGACGCGGTGCTGGCGATGTACCACGACCAGGGCCTGCCCGTGCTGAAGTACAAAGGCTTCGGCGCGGCAGTCAACGTGACCCTGGGCCTGCCGATCATCCGCACTTCCGTGGACCATGGCACCGCCCTGGACCTGGCGGGCAGCGGCAAGATCGATACCGGCAGCCTGCAAGTCGCGCTGGAAACCGCCTACCAGATGGCCGAGACCCGTTTATGATTGAGCAATACCAACACCGCGCGCGCAAGCGCTTCGGCCAGAACTTCCTGCATGACGCCGGCGTGATCGACCGCATCCTGCGCTCCATCAATGCCAAGTCCGGCGATCGCATGCTGGAAATCGGTCCGGGCCAGGGCGCCTTGACCGAAGGCCTGCTTGACAGCGGCGCGCAACTGGACGTGGTGGAACTGGACAAGGACCTGGTGCCGATCCTCAACCAGCAGTTTGCCGACAGAAGCAATTTCAACCTGCACCAGGGTGACGCGCTGAAGTTCGATTTCAACAGCCTGGACGCCGCACCGAACAGCCTGCGGGTGGTGGGTAATCTTCCGTACAACATTTCCACGCCGCTGATTTTCCACCTGCTGAGCAATGCCGGGCTGATCCGCGACATGCACTTCATGCTGCAAAAAGAAGTGGTCGAGCGTCTCGCCGCAGGTCCGGGTGGCGGCGATTGGGGCCGCCTGTCGATCATGGTTCAGTACCATTGCCGGGTCGAACACCTGTTCAACGTGGGCCCCGGGGCATTCAACCCGCCGCCCAAGGTCGACTCGGCCATCGTTCGCCTGGTTCCCCATGCCGTCCTCCCGCATCCGGCCAAGGATCATCGCCTGCTGGAGCGCGTGGTGCGCGAAGCCTTCAACCAGCGCCGCAAGACCCTGCGCAATACCTTGAAACTGCTGCTCAGCAGCGCCGAGATCGAAGCCGCCGGCGTCGATGGCGGCCTGCGCCCCGAGCAACTGGACCTGGCGGCCTTCGTACGCCTGGCCGACAAGCTCAGCGAGCAGGCTGCATCGAAAGCCGACGCCAACTGACGAGTGCGCGGCAACGGGTAGGACGCCACGCTGGTCTCCTACCCGATACTTGGCCTAGACTGATGCCATCAGCCACGCCTGCGTCCCGCTTCGTTTTTAAGGCCTTTTGCATGTCCGATCCTCGCTACCAGGTCGACGTCAGCGTCACCACCCGTTATCTGACAGAACAATCCCAACCCGAGCACAACCGTTTCGCTTTCGCCTACCACATCACCGTGCGCAATAACGGCTCCTTGCCCGCCAGGCTGCTGTCGCGGCATTGGGTCATCACCGACGGTGACGGGCATGTCGAAGAAGTTCGCGGCGAAGGTGTCGTCGGCCAGCAACCGCTGATCGAGGCCGGCCAAAGCCACAGCTATAGCAGCGGCACCGTGATGACCACCCAGGTCGGCACGATGCAGGGCACCTACCAGATGCTGGCCGAGGACGGCAAACGCTTCGATGCCGTCATCAAGCCCTTTCGCCTGGCGGTGCCCGGGGCGCTGCACTGATGGCCACGTATGCAGTCGGCGACCTGCAGGGCTGTCTCGACCCGCTCAAGTGCCTGCTGGAACGAGTCGCCTTCGACCCGCAGCAGGACACACTGTGGCTGGTGGGGGACCTGGTCAACCGAGGTCCGCAATCGCTCGAGACACTGCGTTTTCTCTACAGCATCCGCCAGTCGCTGGTGTGCGTGCTTGGCAACCATGACCTGCACTTGCTGGCGGCCTGGCGGAACATCGAACGACTGAAAAAATCCGATACGCTGGCTGAAATACTGGCGGCCCCGGATTGCGTCGAGCTGCTGGAATGGCTTCGCCAGCAGAAACTCATGCATTACGACGAGCAGCGCAACCTGGCGATGGTCCACGCCGGCATTCCACCCCAATGGTCATTGCGCAAGGCTCTCAAGTGTGCGGCCGAGGTCGAACAGGCACTACGCGACGACAGCCTGTTCGGGCCCTACCTGGATGGCATGTACGGCAACGAACCGGTCAAGTGGGACAATGACCTCACCGGCGCTGCCCGCCTTCGGGTCATTACCAACTACTTCACCCGCATGCGTTTCTGCACCCGCGACGGCAAGCTCGATCTCAAGGGCAAGGAAGGCATCGAGACTGCGCCTCCCGGTTATGCCCCGTGGTTCAGGCACAAGGAGCGCAAGACCCGTAGCCTCAGGATCATTTTCGGCCACTGGGCGGCGCTTGAAGGCCAATCCGATGAACCTGGGGTATTTGCCCTCGACACCGGCTGTGTATGGGGTAGCGCCATGACGCTGATGAACGTCGACAGCGGCGAGCTACTGCGTTGCGATTGCGACGAACAGGGCCACCCCAAACCCCACCATCCCTTGACCACCGCATCATCGTCGGCCGGTACTGCCATCTGACCGGTGTTGGCTACAGGAGTCCCACATGTCCGAATTCAAACGCATTCCCCCCCAGCAGGCCCAGGTCCTGCGTGAGCAAGGCGCAGTCGTCGTCGATGTCCGCGACCCGGCGACTTTCGCTGCGCTGCACATCAGCGGTTCCAAGCACCTGGATAGCCACTCCATCGCCGATTTCATCCGGGCCGCCGACCTCGACGCTCCCGTCGTGGTGGTCTGCTATCACGGCAATTCCAGCCAGAGCGCAGCCGCCTATCTGATCAGCCAGGGCTTCACTGATGTCTACAGCATGGACGGCGGTTTCGAGCTATGGCGCACGACTTACCCGGACGAAACAGCACAAGGTACATCGGAATAATTTTTTCATGTCGTTCAAGCCCGCGTGTACCGTGGGCTAGAGCGGCAGCAGACGAACGGTCTGCCACAACTAATTACGTATTCCACCTTTACCTCTCGGATTCCGAACTATCCTTAGCCTCAGGCCATCCAAAACAGGGGAGAGCCGGTACACCGGCGCGCGGGTCATCGGGAGTCAGCTTTCAGGAACCTGTAATCCTGGGAGTATTCTGGGGGGTAAACGGCAACTGGGTTCCCAGCGGCTGTCCAGCATCGACTGATTGATCCGACACCGGCTCCACGTATCGAGCGAGGTGACGTCATGAGTATTTTTAGCCACTTCCAGCAACGTTTCGAGTCCACGCGGCAGGAGGAATACTCGCTGCAGGAATACCTCGAACTCTGCAAGCAGGACCGCGGTGCCTATGTATCGGCCGCGGAGCGTCTGTTGCTGGCAATCGGAGAACCGGAACTGCTGGATACCTCGACCAACTCGAGGCTCTCGCGGATCTTTTCCAACAAGGTGATTCGCCGCTATCCGGCCTTTGCCGACTTCCATGGGATGGAAGAGTGCATCGAACAGATCGTGTCCTATTTCCGCCATGCCGCCCAAGGCCTGGAAGAGAAGAAGCAGATCCTTTATCTGCTTGGCCCGGTTGGTGGCGGTAAATCATCCCTGGCCGAGAAGCTCAAGCAACTGATCGAGAAAGTGCCCTTCTACGCCATCAAGGGCTCACCGGTTTTCGAATCGCCCCTGGGGTTGTTCAACGCCACTGAAGACGGCGCGATCCTCGAGGAGGATTTCGGCATTCCACGGCGCTATCTCAATACCATCATGTCGCCATGGGCCACCAAGCGCCTGGCCGAGTTCGGGGGAGACATCAGCCAGTTCCGGGTGGTCAAGCTCTACCCATCGATCCTCAACCAGATCGCAGTCGCCAAGACCGAGCCCGGTGACGAAAACAACCAGGATATCTCGGCACTGGTGGGCAAGGTCGATATCCGCAAGCTCGAAGAATTCCCGCAGAACGATGCCGACGCCTACAGCTACTCGGGGGCGCTGTGCCGGGCCAACCAGGGCCTGATGGAATTCGTCGAAATGTTCAAGGCGCCCATCAAGGTATTGCACCCTCTGCTGACGGCCACCCAGGAAGGCAACTACAACAGTACCGAGGGCCTGGGGGCTATCCCTTTCACCGGCATCCTGCTGGCCCACTCCAACGAATCGGAATGGCACACCTTCCGTAACAACAAGAACAACGAAGCGTTCATCGACCGGATCTACATCGTGAAGGTGCCGTACTGCCTGCGGGTCAGCGATGAGGTGAAGATCTACGACAAGCTGCTGTTCAACAGCTCGCTGTCCAAAGCCCATTGCGCGCCAGACACCCTGAAGATGCTCGCCCAATTCACCGTACTGTCGCGCCTCAAGGAGCCGGAAAACTCCAACATCTATTCGAAAATGCGCGTGTACGACGGGGAAAACCTCAAGGACACCGATCCGAAGGCCAAATCGATTCAGGAATACCGCGATAACGCCGGGGTCGATGAGGGGATGAACGGTCTGTCGACTCGTTTTGCGTTCAAGATCCTGTCCAAGGTCTTCAACTTCGATCCACACGAAATTGCCGCCAACCCGGTCCACCTCCTGTATGTGCTGGAGCAGCAGATCGAGCAGGAACAGTTCCAGGCGGAAACCCGTGAGCGCTACCTGCGCTTCCTCAAGGAATACCTGGCGCCGCGCTATATCGAATTCATCGGCAAGGAGATCCAGACGGCATACCTGGAGTCCTACAGCGAATACGGTCAGAACATTTTCGACCGCTACGTGCTGTACGCGGACTTCTGGATCCAGGACCAGGAATACCGCGACCCGGAAACCGGAGAAATCCTCAACCGCGTCGCCCTCAACGAAGAGCTGGAGAAAATCGAGAAGCCGGCCGGTATCAGCAATCCGAAGGATTTCCGCAACGAGATCGTCAACTTCGTGCTGCGCGCCCGGGCCAACAACAACGGCAAGAACCCCACCTGGCTCAGTTATGAAAAGCTGCGTGTGGTCATCGAGAAGAAAATGTTCTCCAACACCGAAGACCTGTTGCCAGTTATCAGCTTCAACGCCAAGGCCAGCAAGGAGGACCAGCAAAAACACAACGACTTCGTTACACGCATGGTCGAACGTGGCTACACCGACAAACAGGTACGGCTGCTCTCCGAGTGGTACTTGCGGGTCCGCAAATCGCAGTAAAACAGCTGCAAGCCACAAGCTACAAGCTGCAAGGAAAAGCGCGTCAGCCCTGGCAACCGGGTAACCGCTTCTACTTGAAGCTTGTAGCTCATCACTTGAAGCTGCCCGGAGGGCCGCATGAGCTATGTGATCGACCGACGCCTTAATGGCAAGAACAAAAGCACGGTAAACCGCCAGCGCTTTTTGCGGCGTTACCGTGACCACATCAAGAAGGCCGTCGAAGAGGCCGTCAGCCGGCGTTCCATTACCGACATGGAACATGGCGAACAGATCAGCATTCCCGGGCGCGATATCGACGAGCCGGTGCTACACCATGGCCGCGGCGGTAAACAGACCGTCGTACACCCCGGCAACAAGGAGTTCACCAGCGGCGAACATATCCCACGGCCCCAGGGCGGTGGCGGCGGCAAGGGGCCTGGCAAGGCAGGCAATTCCGGCGAAGGCATGGATGAGTTCGTGTTCCAGATCACTCAGGAGGAGTTCCTGGAGTTCATGTTCGAGGACCTGGAGCTGCCGAACCTGGTCAAGCGTAACCTGACCGGCACCGATACCTTCAAGACCGTACGCGCCGGTATCAGCAACGAAGGCAACCCTTCGCGCATCAACATCATTCGGACCCTGCGTTCGGCCCATGCCCGGCGCATCGCGCTGTCAGGCAGCAGCCGGGCCAAACTGCGCGAGGCGAAAGAAGAACTGGCCCGCCTCAAACGCGAAGAACCTGACAATTTCGGCGACATTCAGGACCTGGAAGCGGAAATCGAGAAACTCAGCGCACGCATCCATCGTGTTCCGTTCCTGGATACGTTCGACCTCAAGTACAACCTGCTGGTCAAACAACCCAACCCCAGCTCCAAGGCGGTGATGTTCTGCCTGATGGACGTTTCCGGTTCCATGACCCAGGCCACCAAGGACATCGCCAAGCGCTTCTTCATCCTTCTGTACCTGTTCCTGAAACGCAACTACGACAAGATCGACGTGGTGTTCATCCGCCATCACACCAGCGCCAGGGAAGTGGATGAAGAAGAGTTCTTCTACTCCAGGGAGACCGGCGGCACCATCGTTTCGAGCGCCTTGAAACTGATGCAGGAAATCATGGCCGAGCGCTATCCGGCCAACGAGTGGAATATCTATGCCGCGCAGGCGTCGGACGGTGACAACTGGAACGACGATTCACCGATTTGCCGCGACATCCTGATCAACCAGATCATGCCGTTCGTCCAGTACTACACCTATGTGGAAATCACTCCACGGGAACACCAGGCCTTGTGGTACGAATATGAGCGGATCGCCGAAGCCTTCAGCGACACATTTGCTCAGCAGCAATTGGTCTCGGCCGGGGATATCTACCCGGTCTTCCGTGAACTCTTCCAGCGCAGGTTAGTGACATGACCGCCAAAAAAGAGCAGAAGCGCCAGCCCATTTCGACAGGCTCCGAATGGACGTTCGAGCTGATCCAGGCCTACGATCGGGAAATCAGCCGTATCGCGGATCGCTATGCCCTGGACACCTACCCGAACCAGATCGAGGTGATTACCGCCGAGCAGATGATGGACGCCTATGCGTCGGTCGGCATGCCGTTGGGTTACCACCACTGGTCCTACGGCAAGCACTTCCTCAGCACCGAAAAGTCCTACACACGCGGCCAGATGGGGCTGGCTTACGAAATCGTGATCAACTCGGATCCTTGCATCGCCTACCTGATGGAAGAAAACACCATCTGCATGCAGGCGCTGGTAGTGGCGCACGCTTGCTATGGGCACAACAGCTTCTTCAAGGGCAACTACCTGTTCCGCACCTGGACCGACGCCAGCTCGATCATCGATTACCTTGTGTTTGCCAAGCAGTACATCATGCAATGCGAAGAGCGCCACGGCATCGATGCGGTAGAAGATCTGCTGGACTCCTGCCACGCCCTGATGAACTACGGGGTGGACCGTTACAAACGACCGTATCCGATTTCCGCCGAAGAGGAGCGCCGACGCCAGAAGGACCGGGAAGAACACCTGCAGAAGCAGATCAATGATCTGTGGCGCACCATTCCCAAGGGCGCGGACAAGTACAACGAAAAGGACAACGCCCGTTTTCCCGCCGAACCCCAGGAAAACATCCTCTACTTCATTGAGAAACATGCACCGCTGCTGGAACCATGGCAGCGGGAAATCGTGCGTATCGTGCGTAAGATTGCCCAGTACTTTTATCCACAGCGTCAGACTCAGGTCATGAACGAAGGCTGGGCAACGTTCTGGCATTACACATTGATGAACGATCTGTACGACGAAGGCCTGGTCACCGATGGCTTCATGATGGAGTTCCTGACGTCCCACACCAGCGTGGTGTTCCAGCCCGGCTTTGACAGCCCGTACTACAGCGGCATCAACCCATACGCGCTGGGTTTCGCCATGTACCGCGACATCCGTCGCATGTGCGAGGCCCCCACCGAAGAGGATCGCCGCTGGTTTCCGGAAATTGCCGGTTCCGACTGGTTGTCCACGATCAAATTCGCCATGAGCAGCTTCAAGGATGAAAGTTTCATCCTGCAGTACCTCTCACCGAAGGTGATTCGCGATCTGAAACTGTTCAGCATCCTCGACGACGATCAGAAAGATGACTTGGTGGTGCCCGCCATCCATGATGAAAGTGGCTATCGCATCATCCGCGAAACCCTGGCGGCGCAGTACAATCTGGGCAACCGCGAGCCCAATGTGCAGATCTACAGCATCGACCGCCGGGGAGATCGCTCACTGACCCTGCGACACCAGGCACATAACCGCAAACCCTTGGGTGACTCCACCGATGAGGTGCTCAAGCACCTGCATCGCCTCTGGGGGTTCGATATTCATCTGGAAACCCTGCAAGGCGACCAGGTCATGAAAACCCATCACGTACCGCCCAGAAACGAACAAGCCGAGGGGGACTATGGCCGCCTGGACCTGGCAGTGACCCACCTTTGACCGATGTTTGCGCCTCCGAAGGTCCGGCACAAAGGTTATCCTGTCGGACCAACGGAGGTTTTTTATGCAGATCTATAAAGTCGGCGGTGCCGTTCGCGACCGCCTGCTAGGCATTCCCGTCACCGACATCGACCGGGTCGTAGTGGGTGCCACCGCCGAGCAAATGCTTGCCTTGGGCTTTCGTCCCGTCGGGGCTGACTTTCCGGTCTTCCTTGACCCAGACACTGGCGAGGAATACGCCCTCGCCCGTACCGAACGCAAAAGCGGCCGAGGCTATGGCGGGTTCGTGTTCCATGCCAGCCCTGACGTGACCCTAGAGGAAGACCTGATCCGCCGGGACTTGACGATCAACGCCATGGCGGAAGATGACGACGGCAACCTGACCGACCCCTATAACGGCCAGCGCGATCTTGAAGCCCGCATGCTTCGCCACGTTTCCCCGGCTTTTGCCGAAGATCCGCTCCGAGTCCTGCGGGTTGCTCGCTTTGCCGCGCGCTACGCGCCTCTGGGTTTCAAGGTCGCGGGTGAAACTCTGGAACTGATGCGCCAACTCAGTGGCTCCGGCGAGTTGCAAGCGCTGACCGCCGAACGCAGCTGGAAGGAAATCTCCCGCGCCCTGATGGAAAAACAACCGCAGGTATTTATTCAGGTACTGCGTGACTGCACGGCCCTCAAAGTCCTGATGCCCGAAGTCGACGCGCTGTTCGGCGTACCACAACCTGAGGTGCATCACCCGGAAATAGACACCGGCATCCACACCCTGAGCGTGCTGGAGCAGGCCGCCCTGCACTGCCAACCGCTGACGGTTCGCTGGGCGTGCCTGCTTCATGACTTGGGCAAAGGCCTGACACCCGAGGATGAGTGGCCGCGTCATATCGCCCATGAACACAAGGGGTTGAAACCGATCAAGGCGATCAACGAGCGCTTCAAGGTGCCGCGCGACTGCCAGGAGCTGGCACTACTGGTCGGTCAGTACCACACCCATGGCCACAGGGCACTCGAGTTGAAAGCATCCACCCTGCTTGAACTGCTGCAAAGTTTCGACGTGTATCGTCGCCCCCAGCGCTTCGAGGAATTCATCGCGGCCTGCGAGATGGATGCGCGTGGGCGCAAAGGGTTGGAGGAGCGGAGTTATCCACAGGCGGACTATTTGCGTGGCGCGGCAGCAGCGGCGCGTGCGGTAGCGGTGCAGCCGTTGCTGGAGAAAGGTTTCAAGGGGCCGGAACTGGGCGAGGCGATCAAGCGCGAGCGGCTCAGGGCATTGAAGGTGTACAAGGAAGCGGCGGGCTGACAGGGAACGTTGTGTCAGTTGGCATCTTTGGCGGATGTTCCATCTTCATCGCGAGCAGGCTCGCTCCCATAGGGTTTGCGGTGGGCGCCGAACCTGCGTCAATGTGGGAGCGAGCCTGCTCGCGATGGTGTCAGGAAGGACGCAGCAGTTCCAATGGCGTCAACTGCTCGCCCCGCCACTCGAAAGCCACCGGCGCCAGAACCTGATCGATCTGCGACTCATCCCACAAAGCGGCGAAGCTTTTACCCACGCCAGGATGAACCCGATCAGGAGCGATCAAGGATAACGGCCACAGAACGAAAGCATTCCTGAGAATTTCTGCGCGAGGCAACACCAACCCATCGAAGTTTCCGACCTGTTCGCCATACAGCAACACGTCGATGTCCAGCGGCAACCCCTTGCGGTCCGGTGCATAACGACCGTTGTCCGCCTCGATGAACTTGAGGCGACGATCCAGTTCCATCAGCGGCAGATCGGTGAAGGCCGAAACGACAAAGTTGAAGAACGGCCCGCTCTTGATCCCCACCGGCTGGCTCTCGAATACCGCCGAACAGCGCATATCCGAAAGAAAACTCGCCAAGGCTTCAAGCCCGGCGCGCAAATGGGTTTCACGCTCGATATTGCTGCCGAGCCCGAGAAAAACCTGAGTCAGCGACATCCGCGCTCGATCTCCACGCCTACTCCACTGGCGGCCGGAACGGCGCCAGGCTTGGTCAATTTCAGGCGCAGCCAAGTGATCTTGAACTCGTCCATCAGTTCTTGGGCCAGTCGCTCGGCGAAGGTCTCGACCAATTGAAACTGCGCTTGCGCGGCGAACGCCTGGATGCGCGACGATACGCTGGCATAGTCGAGCGCCAGGGTCAGGTCATCACCCGCCGCAGCCGGACGGTTATCCCAGGCAAAACTCAGATCAAGCCGCAGACACTGTCGGATGCCTCGCTCCCAGTCGTAGGCACCAATGACGGTGTCGACTTCCAGGCCTTCGATAAACACTCTGTCCAAGCACTCTTCTCCGCAGCACGACAAGGGCGCAATGCGCCGTTAGAATCAGGGCGTCCTCGCCCGGAATAGTTAGCATGTTTTGGTTACTGGCGATTCTCGCCTACCTGCTCGGCTCGCTGTCCTTCGCCATTTTGCTCAGCCGCCTGACCGGTCGCCCGGATCCGCGAATGAGTGGTTCAGGCAATGCCGGCGCCACCAACATGCTGCGCCTGGCAGGACGCAAACTGGCTGTCCTGACCCTGCTCGGTGACCTCTGCAAAGGCCTTGTGCCCGTATTGATCGCCAGCCTTGCAGGGCTCTCGTTGCAACAGCAGGCCTGGATCGGCGTCTGCGCCGTCATCGGCCACCTGTTTCCGCTGTACTTCCGCTTTCGTGGCGGCAAGGGCGTTGCCACCGCTGCCGGCATGTTGCTGGGTCTGTATCCGCCTGCAGCTCTGCTGGCGGTCTGCGCCTGGCTACTGACGTTCTACCTCACCCGAACCAGCTCGCTGGCCGCGTTGATTGCCACCCCCCTGACCCTGCCACTGCTGGCTTGGCAGGAACCGGCGGCCTTGCTGCCGATGACCGCCTTGGTCGCACTGATCGTCTGGCGTCACCGGGGCAATCTACGCGACCTGTTCGCCGGGCGCGAACGGCATTTCTAGATAAACGTCACAACGGCGATAGCTGCTCCATGGGCCAGCGCGCCTGCACGCTGATCGCCAGGCTTTCGTGCTGCCCGGCTTTCAGGCGCTGACAGCCGGCGAAGGCAATCATCGCACCGTTATCGGTGCAGAACTGCGGCCTGGCGTAGAACACGTCGCCGTCCATGGTGCCAAGCATTTTCTCCAGCGATAGCCGCAGGGCCTTGTTTGCGCTCACGCCACCGGCAATCACCAGACGCTTGAGCCCGGCCTGCTTCAGGGCCCGCTTGCACTTGATGGTCAAAGTCTCCACCACGGCCTGCTGGAACGCCAGCGAGATGTCGCAACGGGCTTGCTCGCTGTCGTCCCCGGCGCTGACGCATTGCTGCCAGGTGTTCAGGGCAAAGGTTTTCAGGCCGCTGAAGCTGAAATCCAGGCCGGGCCGATCACACATCGGACGCGGGAAGACGAAGCGCCCGTCGACGCCTTGAGCCGCCAGCCGGGAAATTTCCGGTCCGCCAGGATAATTGAGGCCCATCATTTTCGCGGTTTTGTCGAAGGCTTCACCGGCAGCATCGTCGAGGGTCTCGCCAAGCAATTCGTACTGGCCGATTCCGTCAACCCGAATGAGCTGCGTATGGCCGCCCGACACCAACAAAGCGACGAACGGAAACTCGGGCGGTTTGGACTCGAGCATCGGTGCCAGCAGGTGACCTTCCATGTGGTGCACGCCGAGGGCTGGAATACCCCAGGCAAACGCCAGCGCCTGGGCGCAGGACGCGCCAACCAGCAGCGCGCCCACCAGCCCGGGCCCGGCGGTGTAGGCGATGGCGTCGATCTCGGTCGGTACACAGCCGCTTTCGGCCAGGACCTGACGGATCAAGGGCAGCATGCGCTTGACGTGATCGCGGGACGCAAGCTCGGGGACCACGCCGCCGTAGGCGCGGTGCAAGTCGATCTGGCTGAACAGCGCATCGGCCAGCAGGCCGCGCTCGCTGTCATAGAGTGCGACACCGGTTTCGTCGCAGGAAGTTTCCAATCCCAGTACTAGCATGGGTCTGCGCCTTGTAGGGGCTGAATTCGAAGGCGCGCATAATAGTCGCCACATGATGCCCCGACCAGCGGTTTTCGATCAGAGGCTTTGCATTCCGAGCGTTGAGGGGTTAACATCCGCAACCCTTAAAAACCGACGTCTTCAAGTGCATCTTTTGCCGCGAGGATGTTGACCCCGGTAATGAATGAAGGTAGCTCTGGATGCCAGCCGTCAAAGTAAAAGAGAACGAACCCTTCGACGTAGCTCTGCGTCGTTTCAAGCGCTCCTGCGAAAAAGCCGGTGTTCTGGCTGAAGTTCGTAGCCGCGAATTCTACGAGAAGCCGACTTCCGAGCGTAAGCGCAAAGCAGCAGCCGCTGTTAAGCGTCACGCCAAGAAAGTTCAGCGCGAACAGCGCCGCGCCGTACGCCTGTACTAATACACAGACGTTCGTAGCAAGCTTCTGCCAAGCCCGGCCCTCAAGCCGGGCTTATGGCATTTGCGGAATAACGCTTGATGCTTCACCGTCAAAGCCGCAGACGCGACCAAGACAACCTGCTTCACCGCGTCAGACCTGGCTTCTTGCCAGCGGTGCACGTCTTTCCTGACGAGCCTTCCAAGGCTACTGACGAGCACACCCTGATTCCTCTAACGACGATCAGCCCAAGGCACCTGTCTGCGTGCCCGCTTCATGAGCTATCCGAGGCCCGACCGGCCGTTACCGGACTCAGCGCAACACATTCGAACAGCCGATTACTGATCGTCATTAACGTCAGTGGATTATCGGCAGATACACTTCCCGACAGCGATACTGAAGACGACCGGTTGAGCCACCGCTCATGCGTGCCTCAAGACCTGGAACCGATGCCCCCTGCTGCTTTCGGGCCTTATTTCGCGCAGTGATGATGAGAACGCCATGGCCGGGCTGATTCCCCAGAGCTTTATTGACGACCTCCTGAACCGCACCGACATCGTCGACGTGGTCAGCTCTCGCCTGCAAATGAAAAAAGCGGGCAAGAACTACACGGCCTGCTGCCCGTTTCACAAAGAGAAAACCCCGTCGTTCAGCGTCAGCCCCGACAAGCAGTTCTACTATTGCTTCGGCTGCGGCGCTGGCGGCAATGCCCTCGGCTTCATCATGGACCACGACAACCTGGACTTTCCCCAGGCTGTCGAAGAACTGGCCAAAGCCGCCGGCATGGAGATCCCCCGCGAGGAAAGCGGTCGCCAGCACAAACCGCGTCAACCGACCGACTCGCCGCTTTATCCACTGCTGACAGCGGCCGCCGATTTTTATCGCCAGGCCCTCAAGAGCCATCCGGCACGCAAGGCTGCAGTGGACTACCTCAAGGGCCGTGGCCTGACCGGTGAAATTGCCCGGGACTTTGGCCTGGGCTTCGCCCCGCCCGGCTGGGACAACCTGTACAAGCACCTGAGCAGCGACACGCTGCAACAGCGCGCCATGATCGACGCCGGCCTACTGATCGAAAATGCCGAGACCGGCAAGCGCTACGATCGCTTTCGTGACCGGGTGATGTTTCCGATCCGCGACACACGCGGACGGATCATTGCCTTCGGCGGTCGGGTACTGGGCGACGACAAGCCCAAATACCTGAACTCCCCGGAAACCCCGGTGTTCCATAAGGGCCAGGAGCTCTATGGGCTGTACGAGGCGCGCAAGAACAATCGCAACCTCGATGAAATCATCGTCGTCGAAGGCTACATGGACGTAATTGCCCTGGCCCAGCAAGGCCTGCGCAATGCCGTCGCGACCCTCGGCACGGCCACCAGCGAAGAGCACATGAAGCGCCTGTTTCGGGTGGTGCCCAGCGTGTTGTTCTGCTTTGACGGCGACCAGGCCGGCCGTAACGCCGCCTGGCGTGCACTGGAAGCGACACTGCCATGCCTGCAGGACGGGCGGCGGGCACGCTTTCTGTTCCTGCCCGAGGGCGAGGACCCGGACACACTGGTGCGCTCCGAAGGCACCGACGCGTTCCGCGCGCGGATCAACCAGCATGCGCAACCGTTGGCCGATTATTTTTTCCAGCAATTGACCGAAGAGGCCGATCCGCGCTCCCTCGAAGGCAAGGCTCACATGGTCACCCTCGCAGCGCCGCTGATCGACAAAGTGCCAGGTGCCAACCTGCGCGCACTCATGCGCCAGCGCCTGACCGAGATCACCGGGCTCAACAGCGAAGCGGTCAATCAGCTGGCTCATAGCGCCCCGCCGGAAGCGCCGCCGGCCTACGATCCGGGCATCGACTACGACGCGATGCCGGATTTCGCGGACTATCATCAACCTCAGCAAGACTATGCGCCGCAGCAGCAATGGGCACCGAAAAAACCGGGCAGCGGCGGCAAGAAATGGGACAAAAGGCCGTGGGACAAGAACGCCAAGCGTGGCGATCACGACCAGCCACGTGCCCCGCGGGTGCCGGCCGCCGTCGAACCCCCAACACTGGCGGCCCTGCGCACCTTGCTGCATCACCCACAACTGGCCGGCAAGGTCGAGGACGCAGGGCATTTCGCCGCCGAGGACCACAGCAACACGCAATTGCTGGTGGCACTCCTGGAAGCGGTGCAGAAAAACCCCAGGCTAAACTCCTTCCAATTGATCGCACGGTGGCATGGCACCGAACAGGGACGCTTGTTGAAGGCCCTGGCGGAGAAGGAATGGCTGATTGAAGGAGATAACCTTGAACAACAGTTTTTCGACACCATTACTAGCTTGTCCGCCCGCCAACGTGAGCGAAATCTGGAACAACTTCTACGAAAAGCTCGCCAAAGCGAGCTGACCAGCGAAGAGAAAAACCAATTGCGCGACTTACTCAGCCGCAATGTCAACGCATCAAACCCGACCTCAACTGGCGCGTGAGGTCACAGCTCAGGTATAATCCTCGGCTTGTTTTTTGCCCGCCAAGACCTTCAGTGGATAGGGTGTTATGTCCGGAAAAGCGCAACAGCAGTCTCGTATCAAAGAGTTGATCCTATTGGGTCGTGAGCAGGGCTACCTGACTTACGCGGAGGTCAACGACCACCTGCCGGAGGATATTTCAGATCCGGAACAGGTGGAAGACATCATCCGCATGATCAACGACATGGGGATCAACGTATTCGAGGTTGCTCCTGATAAGGACGCCCTGATGCTGGCCGACGCCGATACCGACGAGGCGGCCGCTGAAGAAGCGGCCGCAGCGTTGGCGGCGGTGGAGACCGACATCGGTCGTACCACGGACCCCGTGCGCATGTACATGCGTGAAATGGGTACGGTAGAGCTCCTCACGCGTGAAGGCGAAATCGAAATCGCCAAGCGTATCGAGGAAGGCATCCGCGAAGTGATGGGCGCAATCGCGCACTTCCCTGGCACGGTCGAGCACATTCTCTCCGAGTACACCCGCGTCACCACCGAAGGTGGCCGTCTGTCCGACGTCCTGAGCGGCTACATCGACCCGGACGACGGCATCGCGCCGCCGGCCGCCGAAGTGCCGCCGCCGCTTGACTCTAAAGCCGTCAAGGCCGACGACGACAGCGATGACGAAGATGCCGAAGCCAGCGATGACGAAGAAGAAGCCGAAAGCGGTCCGGATCCGGTCATCGCTGCACAGCGTTTCGGCGCTGTGGCCGACCAGATGGAAATCACCCGCAAGGCGCTGAAAAAGCACGGTCGCGATAACAAGCAGGCCATGGCCGAGCTGTTGGCCCTGGCCGAGCTGTTCATGCCGATCAAGCTGGTGCCCAAGCAATTCGAAGGTCTGGTCGAGCGTGTCCGTAGCGCCCTGGATCGCCTGCGTCAGCAAGAGCGTGCGATCATGCAGCTCTGCGTACGTGACGCCCGCATGCCGCGTGCCGACTTCCTGCGTCAGTTCCCCGGCAACGAAGTGGACGAAAGCTGGACCGACGCACTGGCCAAGGGCAAGAGCAAGTACGCCGAAGCCATTGCCCGCCTGCAACCGGACATCATCCGTTGCCAGCAGAAGCTGAGTGCGCTGGAAACCGAGACCGGCCTGAGCATCGCCGAGATCAAGGACATCAACCGTCGCATGTCGATCGGCGAGGCCAAGGCCCGTCGCGCGAAGAAAGAGATGGTCGAAGCCAACTTGCGTCTGGTGATCTCCATCGCCAAGAAGTACACCAACCGCGGCCTGCAATTCCTCGACCTGATCCAGGAAGGCAACATCGGCCTGATGAAGGCGGTAGATAAGTTCGAATACCGTCGCGGCTACAAGTTCTCGACCTATGCCACCTGGTGGATCCGTCAGGCGATCACTCGCTCGATCGCCGACCAGGCACGCACCATTCGTATTCCGGTGCACATGATCGAGACGATCAACAAGCTCAACCGTATTTCGCGGCAGATGCTGCAGGAAATGGGTCGCGAACCGACACCGGAAGAGCTGGGCGAACGCATGGAAATGCCTGAGGACAAGATCCGCAAGGTACTGAAGATCGCCAAAGAGCCGATCTCCATGGAAACCCCGATCGGTGATGACGAAGACTCCCATCTGGGTGACTTCATCGAAGACTCCACCATGCAGTCGCCGATCGATGTCGCCACCGTTGAGAGCCTCAAGGAAGCGACGCGCGAAGTGCTCTCCGGCCTCACTGCCCGTGAAGCCAAGGTACTGCGCATGCGTTTCGGCATCGACATGAATACCGACCACACCCTCGAGGAAGTCGGTAAGCAATTCGATGTAACCCGCGAGCGGATTCGTCAGATCGAAGCCAAGGCGTTGCGTAAATTGCGCCACCCGACACGAAGCGAGCA
Source organism: Pseudomonas sp. SMN5 (assembly GCF_052041925.1). Classification (NCBI taxonomy): domain Bacteria; kingdom Pseudomonadati; phylum Pseudomonadota; class Gammaproteobacteria; order Pseudomonadales; family Pseudomonadaceae; genus Pseudomonas; species Pseudomonas sp. SMN5. The sequence continues at coordinate 52,978 of NZ_JBKGGX010000019.1, read as the reverse complement.
CCTGCGCTCCTTCCTCGACGAGTAATACCCAGAACCCCCGGCCTTGCCGGGGGTTTTGTCATGTGCAGATAAAATCCCCCGTTACGCCCTCCCTGCCCTATAGCCCGTCTACACTCGAAACATCCTTTCCCAAGCCATGGCGAGACAGTGATGCCCAGACTGACGGCCGCGCTTTTGCTGTCATTGATGACATGGACCGCAACCGCTGGCGCGCTGACGCTCACCGACGAGGAGCTCCGCTGGCTCAAGGACCACCCCGACCTGCGCCTGGGTGTCGATGCCTCTTGGCCGCCATTTGAATTCCGCGACGATCAGGGGCGCTACCAAGGCCTGGCCGCCGATTACGTCGAAATCATCCGCGAGCGCCTGGCTGTCACCCTTACGCCCATCGAACCGGTCAGCTGGACCGCCGTGCTGGAGCAGGTGGCGCAGGGCAAAATCGATCTGCTGCCAGGCATCATGTCCACCCCCGAACGCCAGAACTACCTGGCCTTTACCCGTCCTTACCTGGATTTTCCGATCGTCATCCTGGCCCACCAGGGCGGCGCCCAGCCTCACAACCTGCAAGATCTCTACGGGTTGAAAATTGCCGTGGTGGACAATTACGCGCCCCACGAACTGTTGCGCAATCATCATCCGGACCTGAATCTGGTGGCGCTCCCTAACGTCAGCTCGGCCTTGCAAGCGCTGGCGACCGATGAAGTCGACGCGGTCGTCGGCGACCTGGCCTCCAGCGTCTGGAGCCTGCGCCAACTCAAGCTGGACGGTCTGTATGTCAGCGGGGAAACACCCTATCGCTACCAACTGGCGATGGGCGTGCCCCGGGACAACAAGATTCTTGTAGGCATTCTCGATAAGGTCCTGGCAGACATGACCCCGGCCGAGGTCAGTGAGATCCAGGAAAAATGGGTCGGCAATGTGCGCGACTACCGTCAGTTTTGGTCGGACCTGTTGATTTATGGCCTGCCCACCCTGCTCCTGTTGGTCGGCATCCTCGCCGTGGTCATTCGCATCAACCGCCGGCTGAGCTCCGAAATCGCCCGACGCGTCGACCTGGAACAGGAGCTGCGCAGCAGTGAATACCATTACCGCGGTCTGGTGGAGAGCCTCTCGGCCATTGCCTGGGAAGCGAAAGTCAGCGATTTCACCTACAGCTACGTTTCGCCCCATGCCGAGGAATTGCTCGGCTATCCCCTCGCCCACTGGCTGATCCCGGGGTTCTGGCGCAACATCATCCATCCCGCCGACCTGATCCGTGCCCAGACCTATTGCGACGCCGAGGTGCTGGCCGGTCGCGACCACTGTATCGATTATCGCGTCATCACCGCCGATGGCCGCTGCTTGTGGGTGCGCGACATCGTCAGCCTGATCGAACACGGCCACGAACCGGTGATGCGCGGGTTGATGATCGACATCAGCGAAGCCAAGCGCACCGAAGAAGCGCTGCGCCTGTCGGAGCAGAAGTTCGCCTCGGTGTTTCGCCAGTGCCCGGACATCCTGGTCATTGCGCGCCTGGTAGACGGCTGTCTGCTGGAGGTCAACACCGCCTTTGAAGAACAGATCGGCCTGAGCGCCGACGAAGTAGTGGGCAAGACCGCGACCGAACTGAACATCTGGGGCATCCCTGGCGTCGGCCCGAGCCTGCTGCAACGCTTACAGGCCGGCAGCATTCGTAATCTGGAAATGCCTTTTCGCCGCAGCAACGGCCAGGCCTTCACCGGTTTGATCTCCGCCGAGCCCTTTGACCTCGATACAACACCGGCCCTGGTCGTGGTGGTACGTGACATCAGCCAGCTCAAGGAAACCCAGCAGCAACTGCAAACCTCCGAAGAGAAGTTCGCCAAGGCGTTTCACGCCTCGCCCGACGGCCTGTTGCTGTCGCGGCAAAGCGACGGCTTGCTGATTGAAGTCAACGAGGGCTTCAGCCGCATTACCGGCTTCAACAGCGCGTTGTCGGTAGATCGGTCGACCCTGGACCTGGGGATCTGGGTCAATCTCAACGAACGCAAACAAATGCTTGACCTGTTGCAGCGCGATGGCTTCGTGAAGGATTTCAGTTGTCATATCCGCCGCAACGACGGGCAGATCCGGCTTTGCGAAGTCTCCAGCCGACCTCTGCCCATCGGCAATGAAAACTGCATGCTGACCATCGCCCGGGACATCACCGAACGCCACCTCATGCAGGAAAAGCTGCAACAGGCCGCCACCGTATTCGAAAGCACCGCCGAGGGCGTCCTGATCACCGATACGCAACAGCACATCAGCGCCGTGAATCGTGCCTTCACCGAGATCACGGGCTATAGCGAAACCGAAGCCCTGGGCCATACGCCTCGTTTATTGGCGTCCGGCCTGCATGACAGCGCCTTTTACGCGGCGATGTGGCACCAGTTGACGGCCGAAGGACACTGGCAAGGCGAGATTTCCAACCGGCGCAAAAACGGCGAGCTGTACCCCAGTTGGCTGACCATCAGCGCGGTGCGCAATCGCCACCAGCAGATCACCCATTTCGTCGCGGTCTTTGCCGATATTTCCAGCCTCAAGCACGCCCAGGCCCGACTCGACTACCAGGCGCACCACGACCCGCTTACCGGACTGCCAAATCGCACGCTGTTTGAAAGCCGGTTGCTGGCCGCTCTCAACAGCCAACAGGAAAACGGCGGCCAGGGTGCGGTGCTGTTCCTCGACCTGGACCGCTTCAAACATATCAACGACAGCCTCGGGCACCCGGTCGGCGACCTGCTGCTCAAAGGCATCGCCGTGCGCCTGCGCGAGCAACTGCGTGATATCGACACCGTGGCGCGCCTGGGCGGCGATGAATTCATCATCCTCTTACCGGGCCTGCAACAACCCAGCGACGCCGAGCACATTGCCCAGAAGCTGCTGAACTGCTTTAGCGCGCCATTCCAGGCCGGTGAACATGAGTTCTTCATCAGTGCCAGCATTGGCACGAGCCTGTATCCACAGGATGGCAACGACGTTGCCACGCTGGTCAAGAATGCGGACGCGGCGATGTACCGCTCCAAGGCCAAAGGGCGCAATCGGGTGGAGAGCTACACCCGTGACCTGACCGCCCAGGCCAGCGAACGCGTGGCCCTGGAGCATGAACTGCGGCGGGCGATCGAGCGCAACGAGCTGTCGCTGTCTTTCCAACCGAAAATCAGCCTCGTCGACAATCGCCTGGTGGGTGCCGAAGCACTGATTCGCTGGTACCACCCGACATTCGGTGACGTACCGCCGGAACACTTCATCCCCCTGGCGGAAGAGAACGGCATGATTCTGCAGATCGGCGACTGGGTACTGGAGCGCGCCTGTCGGCAACTGTGCGAATGGAACCGCACCTACGATAGCCTCGGCCCGCTCTCGGTCAACCTGGCCGGCGCCCAGCTGCGCCAGCCAAACCTGCTCGGGCGGATCGAGCAACTGTTGCGGGAATACCACCTTCAGCCCGGCCTATTGCAACTGGAGATTACCGAAAACTTCATCATGAGCCAGGCCGAAGAAGCGCTGATAGTGCTGCATCAGTTGAAAAAACTGGGCGTGCAACTGGCCATCGATGATTTCGGCACCGGCTACTCCTCGCTGAGTTACCTCAAGCGGCTGCCGCTGGACATCCTCAAGATCGACCAGTCCTTCGTCCGCGGCCTGCCCGACGACCCACACGACGCGGCCATCGTACGCGCCATCATTGCCTTGGGCCGCAGCATGCAATTCAGCATCATTGCCGAAGGCGTCGAGACCCTGGCCCAGCAGCAATTCCTCGCCGAAGAAGGTTGCGAACAGATCCAGGGCTACATCGTCAGCCTGCCCCTGTGCGCAGACGAATTCGCCGCAACGTTTCTGCGTGTGACCGTATCGGATTATTCGGATAGCACAGCCGAGAAACCGTCGCTATAATCCGCGACCTACTGAGGGCCTATAGCTCAGTTGGTTAGAGCAGAGGACTCATAATCCTTTGGTCCACGGTTCGAGTCCGTGTGGGCCCACCATACTCAAAGCCGCGCACTGCGCGGCTTTTGTGTTTACGAGTGGCGAAAATATGTGCGCTAGCCAAAGGTTTTCAAAAATGGCTCGGCGCAGCGTCTTATTGCCGATACCACATGTGGCGCATGCTCACACTGCTCAGTCGAGCGAGCCAACACTTGCTCCATTGCGTTTAACTGCAAACGGATGACCTCTTCTGGCCGGGCAATATCGCATACCGAAGCGAAATCCAGCAGCCCTTGTCGCGAGGCGAAAAATGACTTGTTACCAATAAGGTCAAGCGCCAGTACATCTTTCGGGATGTAAGCTGTTGTATTGACGATGTCGTAGGCAGGCGCCAGCCGCGCATCGCGTTGAGTAGGGTCGGAATACAGTAGCCCAAAGTTCTTCAAGTGGGCGTCGCCGTTCCCGACAATGCAGCTCAGGGTCACGGTGGCAAATAGCTGGGCCAGCGAATCCGGCACGTGTTCAGTCGCACAAAACAGACGGATCGCCTTCGCGATGGCTGAATAGCTCTTGCTGTATTTTTGATCCGCTGAAAGTCCCATCAATGCAGCCATGTCTTCGAAACCGAGGGGGTTGAGCTGCTCATCCCTATCAAAGCGACGCATAACGAACAGTTTGAGATTGTCGGAAAGATAGAACTCAGGCACAGCAATCCCGGCTTCCCGGGCGATTGACATGCAAATGAACTCGTTGATCGCCAGGCCTGGAAACTCGTCTCTTCCGCTCTTGATAATCAGGTCGGAGGTTTTCGAGGTAAACCTCTGCGGCGCGGATGCCTGATGCTCCGGCACAAGGACCTTGGGCTGCACGCCCGATATCCCTGCACGCAAAATATAGCGATCCACCAAGTCGGCAAAAATATCCTGTGCGCCGTCCCAAGCCAGGATTTCTTCCAGCGTTTCTCCGGGAAACTGTTGACGCAGCAACAGCGCATCGACCTCCGGCGAGCTAACAGCTACTCGCCCGATAGGTGAACTGCTGCCAGACAATGCAAGTAAAAACATAGGGTCCACGTTCGCCAATTTAGCCAAACGGTTGCGCAATTGCTCCAGCACATAACCTTCCGGCAGGTTCATCTGAAAGATCGGGTGCAGCTCCCGATGCCGGTATTCATCCAGGCGAACAGGCATGAGCAGGCTGACCGCTGCCTGTGCGTTAGCCTCCTCGTTATAGCGGAACCGATAATCTGCGGAACTACGGAGGATCTTCCCGGCGCTTCCTTCGGGTGTTAGAACCTGCAGCACTGTTGTCATCAGTCGAAGACTCCCTGGATTTCGTCCAGCGTCGGCATCGCAGCGGGCACCACCACCAATTCACAGTCCAAAGCTCCCAGAACCCGTGCATAGGCTGTCATTCCTACTGACAGAGCCCCTTGTTCAATGGCGATCACCTTCTGTCGAGTAATTCCAGCCAAAGCAGCGAGACGTGCCTGCGTCAGGCCACGGTTCAGGCGCCGCTGGCGAATTTGCTCACCCAGACGGGTTGTAATTAATGAATAGTCCATGTCTCGTATACGCAACTATGCTGTTGAAATGTAACGTATACCTAACATCAAAATAATCAAGAGCCTTTTCAAGTTTTTCAGCCACGGCCACACCGCTGTTCGATGAATTTATTAAGAATTGGATGAGCAAAGCGTAACGGCACCGGAGGTGGCGCAATATAAAAGACGGTACAGTGACCGTTTTCAGCTATCGCTGATTCAACAACCCATTACGAGACTCCCATCATCGCCAGCCCCAGCCTGCCCCGCCTGTTTCTCGATCTGTTCTGGCAACTCGGCATCCTGCTCGTGCCGACTTTTCTCGTCACGGTAATGCCGCCCGCGCTGGCGCTGCTGACAGTCCTGCTCTTGGCAGTGCTGATGGGCCTGGCGGCCCGCTTTGGCTTCTTATCCACAGGCCGAGGGTTGGCCCGGCTGATGGTCGGTGCGGTGTTTGGCCTGGGGTTCAGCCTGGGTCGGGCGTTGCCGGATTGGTGGGGTATCATCGCGGCCATCGTCGCCATCTTTGGCGGGCTCGCCTGCGTCAGTGCCTGGGAGCGGCGTCTGGGTCTGGCGCCCCTTTCCGTCAAGGGCGCCAGTGCCTGGGGCGGAAGCGAGCCGCAATTCACCCCGGAAGGCGAGCCGATCCGGGTGTTCAATCACAGCGAGATCGCCATGGGCGGTCCGACTTATTGCGACTACCTGTTTCCTGACGGTGTGCTCCTGCAAGGGCTCGGCTCCTCGGCATTGTTTTCCGAGGATGGTCGTTACTTTGCCGCGACGGTGCCGTCCCGGCAGAGCTGGGGTCTGGTGGTTCTCGATCGTGAGCAGCGTCGGCTGTACCGCTGCATCGATAGCGAATTGTGGGAGTTGGATGCATTCGATCTCAACGGTTTGAACGGGCGCCACAGTCCATTGGTGGATGACAGTGTCCGCCAGATCCGCCTCGATGAACTGCTGCGATCCGCCAGTGCCGTTGACTTGGTACCTGTCGCCGACCTGTGGCTAGAACCTGATTGGCGTTCCGACCCTGTCCAGCACACCTTTGAACGGCGCTCCGCCGACGGCCAACAGCGCCTGGTGGGCGACATTTCACTGCCCTCGACCTTCAGAGACCTGGCCCAGCCATTGGCTCCGCTGCTGTCGCCGCGCTATACCGTCAGCATCAACGGGCAGCCGTCCGGCCTGTTGATGGCCGCGGATGCGCCGCTGGTGTGGAGTACCAATCAATGTGCGCTGGTGTGCCTGGCCCGAGAGCAGGACAGCGACGAAGGCGGCGACCTGTACTGGCTGTGGCAACTCGACAAAGGCTGGCGCATGCTGCCCTCGCCCTGGGTGAAGCGTGACGCCGAACCGTCGTTCTATTGGCATGAACTGTTGCGCTTCGACGCCGGCCATGTGCATTTCGGCGCGTACCTCGACTACCCGCGCCCGAGCAGCGGCCGCTACGGTTACCGGCTGGACAGTATCCACAGCGATACCGAAACCCAGGTCGGGCATGACGCCCAGGGGCGCGTGCAGGTTGGCGAGTTTCAACTGACCCGGATGGCAATCGTGATGCCGCTGGATAGCGAGGGCCTGCGTGGCGACTCGCATATCGAGACGCAACCGCTAATCGGCGGCGTGCCGGCTCACCTATCCTGGCTGACCGACAACGCTGGAGGCCTTGGCGCTTATCGCTGCCAGATCGGGGACTGGCAACTGCCGGGATGCTGGCTGTTGGACCATCGGGTTTCCGATTGCGGGCGATATCTGGCGCTACTGCCTTACGCCGACTCAATGATCGTCGCCTCCCACGCCGTTATCGCCGATGTACAGCAACGGCGCTTGCTGGAAGGGCCAGCGATGTGGGTAGCGCGGATCCTGGATTTTCGTGCTGGCCGGCTGAGTCTTGCGGTGGTTGCGGGCCGTCTCGATCAGGCACTGGAAAGCACCGCGCTGCAACGCTTCAATGTCGCAGCGCCGACCGCCAGTGATCCTTCATTCTTTGATCCCAGCGAACAATACCGGCTGTTCTATGACACTGTGGAGTTACAGGTCACCGACTCACAACTGCACGTCGTCCCCCCTTGGCGCCTGGTGGATCGCCCGCAAGCGGCCATCGCCGAAGGTGATTTCATCCAGCCTGCGCCGGGCGATCAGGACGCCGCCTGGTTGTTCGGCAGCAAGACGGAATATGCCGACAGCTGGGTGCGGGCGAGCAGCCCACGGCTCGGCGGCTATCTACTGACCGCGTCCGGCTGTGCCTTGAACGACTTGGCGCCGTCGATGATCTGGTCGGCGGATGGCCGTTACCTGGCCCTGACCCGTATGGTGATCGATGCGACGCAACTGTGTGGAAGCTATCGAGGCTGGCAACTGTTGCTGCTCGACGTTCGCGAGCATACGTTGCGAGTCCCTGCGCAATGGCTGGGCAATCGTCCGCAGTATGAGAGCTTCGCCGCCGAACAACTGAGAGTGCGTTGTTTTGAGCGCGATTGGGAGGCTGAGGACGACGATGACAAAGGCTCAGTCCAGTCGTTTTCCCTGGACCTGCTTCTACAGTTACCCGCAGAACAACTCGTCTACCGGGACGGTCTCTGGTTCGTTCCTGCACAACTGCATCTGGCGCTAGCCTGGCAGGCTCTGACTTTACCTTCCGTTAGCTGTTTCAAGCGCAGGAGCCTGTAACATGGCCGCCACCCAAGCCCACGCCGGAGCCCACCGTGCCTGATCCCCGCCCTCCCGTCCTCGACGAAATCGATCGCCAGTTGATCGCAGCCCTGCAAATCAACGCCCGGGAAAGCGTCGCCATGCTGGCCCGACAACTGGGCATCGCCCGCACCACCGTGACCTCGCGCCTGGCGCGGCTAGAAAAAACCAAGGTCATCACCGGCTACGGCGTGCGCCTGGGGCAACGGGTGATCGATGGCGGCCTGCAAGCCTACGTCGGCATCACCGTCCAACCGCGCTCTGGCAAGGACGTACTGCGCCGCTTGAGTGCCATGGCCCAGGTCCAGCAGCTGTGCGCAGTCAGCGGCGAGTTCGATTACGTGGCCTGGCTGCGCACCGACTCGCCGGAACAACTGGACCAGCTGCTCGACCAGATCGGCAGCGTGGACGGCGTGGAAAAGACCACCACCTCGATCATCCTCAGCAGCAAGATCGATCGGGGGCAACCGGTCTAGAGCCCAAGCGGACCACAACTGTGGGAGCGGGCTTGCTCCCACAGGATCACTACGCTTGGCGGGAGAAGTTCTCGATCCTGACCTGCCCCTCCGGAAAAGTGGCAATAATTTCCAACTCTCCGCCCATTGCGCGAATATAGTTGCGCAAAGTGCTGATATACATGTCAGTACGACGCTCCATTTTCGAAACGGCCGCCTGATTGATTTGCAGCGTCTTCGCTAACGCGTCCTGACTCAACGCCTGCGCCTGACGCAACTCGTGCAACGGCATCTCTGCCCGCAGCTTCTGATACACCGCCTGCACGCGGGCCTGGGATTTAGGCGAACGATGCGCCACCAGGTCGGCAAATTTCTTAGCCATTGTCAAAACCCTCTTTCTTCAATATTGCCAGATGCTCGTCATAGAGCCGCTCGGCAAGAGGTACATTGTCCTGATACCAGCGGGCCTGGCCGGTTTTGTCACCACCGATCAGCAGAATGGCGCAACGGCGAGGATTAAACGCATAGAGCACTCGGTAAGGCCGACCTGCGTGCTGCACCCGTAGCTCCCGAAGGTTGCCATGATTCGAGCCCTTGATACCGCTGGAGTGAGGAAACCCCAGATGCGGGCCGAAATCGCCAAGCAGCATCACTGAGACCTGTACGGAATCTTGTTCGAACTCGTCGAGGCGGTTCCACCACATCTCAAATTCATCCGTGTATTCAACGTCCCATTTCATCCAATATGCCACCCAAGATATATAACCTCAAGGGAATAACCTTAGACGCTCCGCTCGTTATTCAGTCCCTGATCGCGCGGGCAATTGTTAAAGGGGGTTTCCGCGAGGGTTCGATGTAATGCAGCCAGAATCAGTTCTGGTCGCCAATGACTGCTATACCGCTATCGCGAGCAGGCTCGCTCCCACAGGGTCCGCTTTTCGTCATTAGGAATTACCAGTACGACAAATCGACTTAAAGCACACCAAAACGACGACATATTGTGTCTTATTAACGTATTCCACACTCCCTAGAATGGCCGACATCTTTCCTATACTCAGACGCGAACGCCGCGTCGAGTCGCTCATCAAGGTCAGCCATGAACAAGCACAACCGCCACCCTGCAGACGGCAAGAAGCCCATCACCATTTTCGGGCCGGACTTTCCATTCGCTTTTGATGACTGGATCGAACATCCGGCCGGGCTGGGCAGCATCCCGGCGCATAACCATGGCGCGGAGGTGGCGATAGTCGGTGCTGGGATCGCCGGCCTGGTGGCCGCTTATGAGTTGATGAAGCTGGGCTTGAAGCCGGTGGTCTACGAAGCGTCGAAAATGGGTGGGCGCCTGCGCTCGCAGGCGTTCAATGGCGCCGAAGGGGTGATCGCCGAACTGGGCGGCATGCGTTTTCCAGTGTCGTCCACGGCGTTCTATCACTATGTCGACAAACTGGGCCTGGAGACCAAACCATTTCCCAACCCGCTGACTTCGGCTTCGGGCAGCACCGTCATCGACCTGGAAGGCCAGACCTATTACGCAGAGAAAATGACCGACCTGCCGGCGCTGTTCCAGGAAGTGGCCGAAGCCTGGGCCGATGCGCTGGAGGATCGCTCCAGTTTCAGCGAGATCCAGCAAGCGATCCGCGACCGCGACGTGCCTCGCCTCAAAGCGTTGTGGAATACCCTGGTGCCGCTGTGGGACGACCGCACGTTCTACGACTTCGTCGCCACCTCCAAGGCGTTTGCCAAGCTGTCGTTCCAGCACCGCGAAATATTCGGCCAGGTCGGTTTCGGCACCGGCGGCTGGGATTCGGACTTCCCCAATTCGATGCTGGAAATCTTCCGCGTGGTGATGACCAACTGTGACGATCACCAGCACCTGGTGGTCGGCGGCGTCGAGCAGGTGCCCCACGGCATCTGGCGACACGTGCCGGAACGCTGCGCGCACTGGCCGGAGGGCACCAGTCTGAATTCGTTGCACCAGGGCGCACCGCGCAGCGGCGTGAAGCGTATCGCACGCGCCACCGATGGCCGGTTCAGCGTGACGGATGTGTGGGACAACACCCGCGATTATGCAGCGGTGCTGGTCACTTGCCAGAGTTGGCTGTTGACCACCCAGATCGAATGCGAAGAGGCATTGTTCTCACAGAAAATGTGGATGGCCCTGGACCGAACCCGCTACATGCAAGCATCGAAGACCTTCGTGATGGTCGACCGTCCTTTCTGGAAAGACAAGGATCCGGAAACCGGGCGCGACCTGATGAGCATGACCCTCACCGACCGACTGACCCGTGGCACTTACTTGTTCGACAACGGCGATGACAAGCCAGGTGTGATCTGCCTGTCGTACTCCTGGATGAGCGATGCGCTGAAAATGCTACCGCACCCGGTGGAAAAACGCGTGAAGCTGGCCCTCGATGCCCTGAAGAAAATCTATCCGAAAGTGGACATAGCCGCGCGGATCATCGGCGATCCGATCACCGTGTCATGGGAAGCCGACCCGCATTTCCTCGGGGCCTTCAAGGGCGCCCTGCCTGGCCACTACCGTTACAACCAGCGCATGTACGCCCATTTCATGCAGGACGACATGCCCGCCGAACAGCGCGGGATCTTTATCGCCGGCGATGACGTCTCATGGACACCCGCCTGGGTCGAGGGCGCGGTACAGACCTCACTCAACGCCGTGTGGGGAATCATGAAGCACTTCGGCGGTGAAACTCACGCCGAGAACCCGGGTCCAGGTGATGTATTCCATGAGATCGGTCCGATCGCCTTGCCCGAATAAAAGGAGTTGTCGATGCGCGTAGCCCTTTACCAATGCCCACCGCTGCCACTGGATCCGGCCGCCAACCTGCAACGCCTGCACCGGGTCGCGTTGGAGGCCAGGGGCGCCGATGTGCTGGTGCTGCCGGAGATGTTCCTGACCGGCTACAACATCGGTGTCGATGCGGTGAATGTATTGGCCGAGGTCTACAACGGCGAATGGTCCCAGCAGATCGGCCGCATCGCCAAGGCGGCAGGACTGGCGATCGTTTACGGCTACCCTGAGCGCAGCGAAGACGGGCAGGTCTTCAACTCGGTGCAATTGATCGACGCCCAGGGCGAACGCCTCGCCAATTACCGCAAGAGTCACCTGTTCGGTGACCTCGATCACGCGATGTTCAGCGCTGGCGATTCGGCGCTGCCCATCGTCGAGCTCAACGGCTGGAAGCTCGGTTTTCTGATCTGTTACGACCTGGAGTTCCCGGAAAATGCCCGACGCCTGGCCCTGGCCGGCGCCGAGCTGATCCTGGTACCGACCGCCAACATGCAGCCCTACGAGTTCATTGCCGATGTGACCGTGCGCGCCCGGGCCATCGAGAACCAATGCTTCGTCGCCTATGCCAATTACTGCGGCCATGAAGGTGAACTGTTGTATTGCGGCCAGAGCAGCATCGCCGCACCGGATGGTAGCCGCCCCGCCCTCGCCGGGTTGGATGAGGCGTTGATCGTGGGTGAACTGGACCGCCAGATGCTTGAAAACTCCCGCGCCGCCTACAACTATCTGCACGACCGTCGCCCTGCCCTCTATGGGGACCTGCACAAGCATTGAGTGAATCCGCTAGCATGGGCGCATCTCTGTTCTGGATGTGCTCATGCCGGCTCCCGATTCTCTGCGCCCCCACTCTGAAACCCTGCCCAATGGCCTGCGGATAACCCTGCGTCATGCTCCTGGCCTGAAACGCAGCGCTGCGGTACTGCGGGTGGCGGCCGGCAGCCATGACGTGCCCCTGGCCTGGCCCGGGTTAGCGCACTTTCTCGAACACCTTTTCTTCCTCGGCACCGAGCGGTTTCCTGCAGGGGAAAACCTGATGGCCTACGTGCAGCGGCACGGCGGGCAGGTCAACGCCCGCACCAGCGAGCGGACCACGGATTTCTTTTTCGAATTACCACCTGCTGCGTTCGCCGGTGGGCTGGAGCGATTGCAGGACATGCTCATCCATCCGCGCCTGGACGAAGCCGAGCAGTTGCGCGAGCGGGAAGTGTTGCACGCTGAATTCATTGCCTGGTCCCAGGATGCGGCAGCCCAGCGACAGATCGCCCTGCACGACGGACTGTCGGCAATTCACCCGCTGCGCGGTTTTCATGCAGGCAATCGCGACAGCCTCGCCATCGAACAACCGGAATTCCAGGCGGCCCTGGGCGATTTCTATCGGCGTTTTTACCAGAGCGGCCAGATGACCTTGAGCCTGGCCGGCCCGCAAAGTGTCGAGACCTTGAAAGCGCTGGCCAAACAGTTCAGCAACCACCTACCCGTGGGCGAAGCATTGGTTCAGCAATCACCCCCAAGGCTGATGGCGTCGCCCACGGCGAGCTACCAACAAACACGAGAAGGCGGACTGGACCTGCTGTTTGCCTTCGAGCAACTTCCCGCCGCCTCGCCACTGGCGTTGGAATTTCTCTGCGCGCAGTTGAACGCCAGCAAGCCGGGCGGGCTGCTCGCCACGCTGCGTGAGCGCGCCTTGGCGGGCAGCCTCACCGCCACACCACTGTACGAGTTCGCCGGGCAGGCGCTGCTGCACCTTGGGCTCAGGCTCGACAATCCCCAGGGGGCACAGGAAATCCTGCCGCTGCTCCAGGATTGGCTGGGCTTTTTCGCCGCCCAGGACGACTGGGCGCTGTTGCGCGAGGAGTTCACCGCAGTGTTGCAACGTCGTCTGGAAACCGGATCGGCATTACAACTGGCTCGCCGGGACAGTGAAGGTCGTGCCAGTGCACTGTCGGCAAACGATCTGGTACGGCTTCGGGAAATCCTCAAGCAGTTGCACCCCGCCGATTCTTTCGGCGAACAATGGCGACTGCCTGCGCCTAATCCGTTCCTGCAAACGCCGGATGAACCAACCCGTGCCGGCCTGATACGCGGCCAGACCAGCGCCCACCGTGGCTTGCGCACCTTTGCCCAGGATCGCACCCGGGGCCGACGGGAACGCTCGGCGATGCAGTTCAGCCAGACCTTGGCGAACAATTCCGGGAACAATACCGGGGAAGGCGCGATGTATCTTCGCTGGCAGTGGGCAGCCCCGGCTCCGCTGGATTTCCAGGCCAGGCTCGCGCAACACCTACAGGACCTGTTTGAAGATGCTCGCCAGGCCGGGGTGGACGTCACCTTCGAGCCATCCGGCACCCAGCACCTGCTCAAACTGGTTGGATTGCAGGCACCCATGCCGCGGGTGCTGGAGCATATCCTGATGAAGCTGGGCCAGCCGCTGCCAGTGGCTCGCCCCGATGACGAGGCGCAGCCAATGCCGATTCGACAGCTGTCGAAGGCATTGCCGAATCTCTGTCAGCGAAACGTGCAACCTTCGGCAACCGTGCTGCCTGACGACATCTGGGCAACGGCCCGGTGGGACGGGCTCGCCCTGGGCCTGTCGGCAGCGACCCAGGCGGCGATGGGCCCGGTACTGGCCCGGGTGCCCGGTATTCCCGGCCAGGAGGCCGAGCCGCTAACAGCATGTGCTCAACGTGTCTGGCATACGCTTGAAACCCAGGGCGATGAACAGGCGGTGTTGCTGTTCTGCCCTACACCAACTCAGGAACTGTCCGACGAAGCGGCCTGGCGGCTGCTGGCGCAGCTGTGCCAGACGCCGTTCTACCAGCGCCTGCGGGTCGAGTTGCAACTGGGCTATGGCGTGTTCAGCGGGTTAAAGCAGATCAGTGGCCAGACCGGCTTGCTGTTCGGTGTCCAATCCCCCAACGCTTCGGCGACGCGGTTGATCGGCCATATCGAGCAGTTCCTGGCCGAGCTACCAGAACGGCTGCACATGGACGATTCGAATCTGTTCCACGCCCGACACGCCCTCGCCAGCCAATTTTCAAGCGACACCCTGCCCCTGGCCCAGGCGGCCGAGCTGCTTTGGCACGCCAAACTGGCCGGGCGGCCGGATGACTATCTGCAGCATTTGCCCGGTGCTATCGAACAATTGGATCGCGAACTACTATTAAACGCGGCGCGTGACCTGATTAACGCCCAAGGCGGATGGTGCTGCCTGGCCAGCGAGGCGTGTCCCGGAGCCCCATGGCAAACGCCGAAATGATCGTTGCAGGCTCTGTAACGAGCTTTCTCAGAGATCACGGCCAACGAATTTGTTTAATTTAGTAACATAGTCGTCTGCGCATCTGAACATCTCCGAACGGAGGTGGACTATATGTATAGGTCCCACACGTCCAACCCCAACCAAAGGAGTATTTCCATGTCCTGGTCCAAACCCGCATATATCGACCTGCGTATCGGCTTCGAAGTCACCATGTACTTCGCCAGCCGTTGATGGTTGCAGGCAGTTAAGCACGCAGCACAACGCCTCGGTCAGCCGGGGCGTTTTTATTTCGGTTTGCAGATGGAGCGGCCATGTTCGTCCAGATTCTAGGTTCCGCCGCCGGCGGAGGCTTTCCCCAGTGGAATTGCAACTGCGCCAATTGCGCAGGCTTTCGCAACGGCAGCCTGCGGGCCCAGGCGCGTACCCAATCATCGATTGCGCTTTCCGATGATGGTGTGAACTGGGTGCTGTGCAACGCTTCTCCGGACATCCGCGCCCAACTCCAGGGTTTCGCCCCGATGCAACCCGGTCGGGCCCTGCGGGACACCGGGATTGGTGCCATCATCCTGATGGACAGCCAGATCGACCACACCACCGGCCTGCTCAGCCTGCGCGAAGGTTGCCCGCATCAGGTCTGGTGCACCGACATGGTTCATGAAGACCTGAGCACCGGTTTCCCGCTGTTCAACATGCTAACCCACTGGAACGGCGGCTTGAGCTGGAACCGCATCGAACTCGACCAGAGCTTCGCCATCCCGGCCTGCCCGAACCTGCGCTTCACCCCGTTGCCGCTGCGCAGCGCCGCGCCGCCCTATTCACCGCACCGCTTCGATCCGCACCCGGGCGACAACATCGGGCTGATCGTCGAAGACCTGCGCACCGGTGGCAAGCTGTTCTATGCTCCGGGCCTGGGCAAGGTCGACGGGCCACTGCTAGAGATCATGGCCGCCAGCGATTGCCTGTTGGTAGACGGCACGATGTGGGATGACGACGAGATGCAGCGCCGTGGTGTCGGCACCCGCACCGGTCGGGAAATGGGGCACCTGGCGCAGAACGGCCCCGGCGGGATGCTTGAGGTCCTGGAGCAACTGCCCGAGCCGCGCAAGGTCCTTATTCATATCAACAACACCAACCCGATCCTGGATGAAGACTCGCCCGAGCGGGCGGAACTTGTACGTCGAAAGATTGAAGTGGCCTACGACGGAATGAGTATTGAGTTGTAGGGAGGGCGGGATGATTGTGGGGTGTCAGTCAGAATTGATGCTGGCAGGGCTGGCCTCATCGCGAGCAGGCTCGCTCCCACAGTGATCCGGGTCGTACCGGATGCTTGTTCCACAGCAGTCCGAGTGGCATTGGATATTTCATGCAGCACCAACCCCATGTGGGAGCGAGCCTGCTCGCGATAGGGCCGCCCCTGACACCACAGAACCCCACGGGAATTGCCCGGAGAACCGCAATGACTGACACCCCTCTGTCCCCCGCCGAGTTCGAAGCGGCCTTGCGCGCCAAAGGTGCGTATTACCACATCCATCACCCGTACCACGTGGCGATGTATGAGGGCCGCGCCACTCGCGAGCAGATCCAGGGCTGGGTCGCGAACCGCTTTTACTATCAAGTGAACATCCCGCTCAAGGACGCCGCGATCCTCGCCAATTGCCCGGACCGGGAAATCCGTCGCGAGTGGATCCAGCGCCTGCTGGACCACGACGGCGCGCCCGACGAAGACGGCGGCATTGAAGCCTGGTTGCGCCTCGGCCAGGCAGTGGGCCTGGACCCCGACCAACTGCGTTCCCAGGAACTGGTACTGCCGGGTGTGCGTTTCGCGGTGGATGCCTACGTCAACTTTGCCCGCCGGGCCAGTTGGCAGGAGGCCGCCAGCAGCTCGCTGACCGAACTCTTCGCGCCGCAGATCCACCAGTCGCGGCTGGACAGTTGGCCGCAGCATTACCCGTGGATCGACCCGGCCGGCTATGAATACTTCCGTACCCGCCTGGGCCAGGCCCGGCGTGATGTCGAGCACGGGCTGGCGATTACCTTGCAGCACTACACCACCCGCCAGGGGCAAGAGCGCATGCTGGAAATCCTCCAGTTCAAGCTGGACATCCTCTGGAGCATGCTCGATGCCATGAGCATGGCCTACGAATTGAACCGCCCGCCCTATCACAGCGTGACCGCAGAACGGGTATGGCACAAAGGAATCAACTTATGAGTTTCGACCGCAGCCAAACCCCTCGCTGGCGTCCCGGCTATCGCTTCCAGTACGAACCGGCCCAAAAGGGCCACGTGCTGCTCTATCCCGAAGGCATGATCAAGCTCAACGACAGCGCTGCGCTGATCGGCGGTTTGATCGATGGCGAACGGGATGTCGCGGCCATCATCGGCGAACTGGCCAAGCAGTTTCCCGACGTGCCGGAACTCGGTGACGACATCGAGCAATTCATGGAGGTCGCCCGTGCAGAGCATTGGATCACCCTCGCCTGACAAGCCTGCGGTCGGCCTGCCGCTGTGGTTGTTGGCGGAGCTGACCTATCGCTGTCCGTTGCAGTGCCCTTACTGTTCGAACCCGCTGGACTTTGCCGAGCAGGGCAAGGAGCTGAGCACCGAACAGTGGTTCAAGGTGTTTCGCGAGGCCCGGGAAATGGGCGCCGCGCAACTGGGCTTTTCCGGTGGCGAGCCGCTGGTGCGCCAGGATCTCGCCGAACTGATCGGCGAGGCCCGCAGGCTAGGCTTCTACACCAACCTGATCACCTCCGGCATCGGCTTGACCGAACAGAAAATCAGCGACTTCAAGAAAGCCGGCCTGGATCATATCCAGATCAGTTTCCAGGCCAGCGACGAGCAGGTGAACAACCTGCTGGCCGGCTCGAAAAAAGCCTTCGCGCAAAAACTTGAAATGGCCCGGGCAGTGAAAGCCCATGGCTACCCGATGGTGCTGAACTTCGTGACCCATCGGCACAACATCGACAGGATCGACCGCATCATCGAGCTGTGCATCGCCCTTGAAGCCGACTTCGTCGAGCTCGCCACTTGCCAGTTCTACGGCTGGGCCCAGCTCAACCGCGTCGGGCTGCTGCCCACCCGCGAACAATTGGTACGCGCCGAGCGGATCACCAACGAATATCGTGCCCGGCTGGAGGCCCAAGGGCATCCGTGCAAGTTGATCTTCGTCACCCCCGACTATTACGAAGAACGCCCCAAGGCCTGCATGAACGGCTGGGGCAGTATTTTTCTGACGGTCACGCCGGACGGCACCGCGCTGCCCTGTCATGGCGCCCGACAGATGCCGGTGCAGTTTCCCAACGTGCGCGACCACAGCATGCAGCACATCTGGTACGACTCGTTCGGCTTCAATCGCTTTCGTGGCTATGACTGGATGCCCGAACCGTGCCGCTCCTGCGATGAAAAGGAAAAGGACTTCGGTGGCTGTCGCTGCCAGGCGTTCATGCTCACCGGCGACGCCAGCAACGCCGACCCGGTGTGCAGCAAATCCGAACATCACGGCGTGATTCTCCAGGCTCGCGAAGACGCCGAGCACGCCACGCAAACCATCGAACAACTGGCCTTCCGCAATGAACGAAACTCACACCTCATCGCCAAAGGCTGATCCGTTCAGCGCCGCCCAGGCCGTTGCCGCCGGCACCGACTTCGCCGAACTGCAGCTTGGGCCCCTGGGCCTGTTCTGGAACGAATACCGGCCCGAAGACGGCGCTTGCCGGATCTGGCACTGGCAAAACCACCAGGCCCGCTGCCTGACACCGGACGGTTTCAGCGCCCGCAGCCGGGTCTATGAATACGGCGGCGGATCGTTCTGCCTGAGCGACGACGGCGTGCTGTTCGTCAATGAGGCCGACCAGCAGCTGTATCACCAATCGCTGGCCGACCCGCTACCCGTGGCGCTGACCACTGGCGATTGCCGCTACGGTGACCTCAGTTTCGCCTTCGGGCAGGTGCTGGCGGTAGAGGAGCAGGCCAACCGGCATCGTCTGGTGTCGATCGGGCTGGTGGATCACCAACGGCATGTGCTGGCTGAAGGCGCGGATTTCTACGCCTCGCCTATCCTGAGCCCGGATGGGCAGCGGTTGGCCTGGGTCGAGTGGAGCCGTCCGCATCAACCGTGGACGGCAACGCGCTTGATGTTGGCCGAGCGCAATGCCTCGGGCTGGAGTGAGCCGCGCTGTGTGGCGGGCAAAGGCGATGGCGAATCCATCCAGCAGCCGCGTTTCGATGCGGCCAATCGTCTGTCTTGCCTGACGGATCGCGCAGGATACTGGCAGCCTTGGGTGGCGTCGACCAGCGGCCTGGAACCGCTGCCCGCCGCCGAGGCCGATCATGCACCCGCGCCGTGGCAACTGGGTGGCTGCACCTGGCTGCCGTTGGGCGAGCAATCCTACTTGGCGAGTTGGACCGAAGCGGGTTTTGGACGGTTGGGCCTGTGTCGCAGCGACACCGCTGGCGAGGACTTCACTGGTGCCTACAGCCGTTTTCGCAGCCTGGCGCTGGATGAGCGGTGCATTTATGCAATCGCCGCCTCGCCGACCCACCCGTCGGCCGTCATTGCCATCGAGCGCCAAAGCCATGCAATCACGGTACTGGCCGGTGGCCTCGCACCGCTGCCCATCGAGCAGATCAGCCGTCCTCGAACCCTGCGCTACCCCTCGGCATCCGAAGAGGCCCATGGATTTTTTTATCCGGCCATGAATGCTGATGCGAAACCGCCCCTGGTGGTGTTCATCCACGGCGGTCCGACCTCGGCCTGTTATCCGGTGTTCGATCCGCGTATCCAGTACTGGACCCATCGCGGCTTCGCCGTGGCCGACCTCAACTACCGAGGCAGCAGCGGCTATGGCCGGGCGTACCGGCAGGCGTTGCATTTGAATTGGGGGGTGGTGGATGTCGAGGATGCCTGTGCGGTGGTCGCCTACCTCGATGGGCAAGGTTTGATCGATGGCCGCAGTGCATTCATCCGCGGTGGCAGTGCCGGTGGATACACGACGCTATGCGCCCTGGCGTTCCACGATGTCTTCCGCGCCGGTGCCAGCCTCTACGGCGTCAGCGACCCTGTGGCCCTGGCCCGCGCGACGCACAAGTTCGAGGGCGATTACCTGGACTGGCTGATCGGCGACCCTCAGCGTGATTCCGAACGCTATCGCGCCCGCACCCCGCTGCTGCACGCCGATCAAATCCGCGTGCCGGTGATTTTCTTCCAGGGAGAGTTGGATGCCGTGGTCGTGCCGCAGCAGACCCGCGACATGGTGAGGGCGTTGGAGGACAACGGCGTTGCGGTGCAGGCGCATTACTACCCGGACGAACGCCATGGCTTTCGCAAGGCGGCGAACCAGGCTCATGCGCTGGAGCAGGAGTGGTTGTTCTATCGCAGGGTGATGGACAGCCCGCTGTAGGGCAATGAAGAACCTGTTGGAGCGAGCTTGCTCGCGATAGCGTCGGGTCTAAGCAGCCTATTTATAGACTGATACTCCGCAATCGCGAGCAAGCTCGCTCCCACAAGGATTTCTACATATTTGCGAATTTTCAGCGCTTGGCGATGATGTACACCGCATGCACGATGCCCGGGATGTAGCCCAACAGCGTCAATAGAATGTTCAGCCAGAAGGCCCCGCCGAAACCGACCTGCAGAAATACACCCAGCGGCGGTAGCAGAATGGCGATGATGATACGAATGAAATCCATGGTGGGCTCCTGATGGGCGATGGCTGCATTGCCATATAGCTCATTGACCCGTGACCGCTCGTCAGGGTTCAACGGCCATCAGTAGAAGAAACAGACCTGGGTTGAAAAAACGCAGACAAAAGAAAACCCCGCCGAAGCGGGGCTTTGCAGACTGTTTCCCTGACATCCATTTCACTCCGCCTTCCTGGCAGAATCCTACGTGTCCGTGTTGTTGCTTATGCGCATCCTGCGCGACGTCCATGTGCAGTAGATTAGCCGTGGATCCAATCTGTCGGTAGAGGGAAAACGCCAGCACGTCATGTAAGCAAATGCTTACATGACGCCATGTATCAAAACTGAGCGGCGTCCAGCAGGAACAGCGACTCGCTGCCCGCCTTCACCGAAGCGCTCAAGGAATGGATGCGTGGCAGCAGGCGAGCAAAGTAGAAACGTGCGGTTCCCAGCTTGCTTGCGTAGAAGTCATCCTGGCTTTCCTTGCCCAAGGCAGCTTTGGCCATCAGGGCCCACATGTAGGCATAAGCGGTGTAGCCGAACACCTGGAGATATTCCACCGAGGCCGCGCCGATTTCGTTCGGGTTGGTCTTCGCCCGGTCCAACAGCCATTCGGTCAGCTCATCCAGCGTACCGACGGCCTGGTTCAATGGCTGGGTAAATTCCGCCAGGTCGCTGCTCGCGGTGCCGGTGAAATGGCGAATCTCATCGGCGAACAATTTATAGAACGCCCCGCCGCTGCCGACGATCTTGCGCCCCACCAGGTCCAGCGCCTGGATGCCGTTGGTGCCTTCGTAGATCTGGGTGATGCGTACGTCACGCACCAGTTGCTCCTGGCCCCATTCACGGATGTAGCCATGGCCGCCGAAAATCTGCTGGCCATGGACGGTGGTTTCCAGGCCCAGGTCGGTCAGGAACGCCTTCGCCACCGGCGTCAGCAACGCCACCAGATCTTCGGCGCGCTTGCGCGTGGCCGCGTCCTCACTGAACTTGGCGGTGTCCAGTTGCATTGCCACGTAGGTGGAAAATGCCCGACCGCCCTCGTTCGAGGCTTTCATGGTCAGCAGCATCCGGCGCACGTCTGGGTGGACAATGATCGGGTCGGCGACCTTGTCCTTGTTCTGCGCACCGGTCGGCGAACGGCTCTGCAGGCGATCACGAGCGTATTCGATGGCGTTCTGGTAGGAACGCTCGCCGGTGGCCAGGCCCTGGATGCCGACACCCAGACGCTCATAGTTCATCATGGTGAACATGGCCGCCAGACCCTTGTTCGGCTCACCGACCAGATAACCTACGGCTTCGTCAAAATTCATTACGCAGGTGGCGGACGCCTGGATGCCCATCTTGTGTTCGATCGAGCCGCAGTTGGCCGCGTTACGTGCGCCCAGGCTACCGTCGGCATTGACCAGGAACTTGGGCACCAGGAACAGTGAGATACCTTTCGGACCGGCCGGCGCATCCGGCAGCTTCGCCAGCACCAGGTGAATGATGTTCTCGGTGAGGTCGTGTTCGCCGCCGGTGATGAAAATCTTGGTACCGCTGACCTTGTAGGAACCGTCGGCCTGGGGTTCGGCCTTGGTGCGAATGATCCCCAGGTCGGTCCCGGCATGCGGTTCGGTCAGGCACATGGAGCCTGCCCAGACACCGGCGTACATGTTCGGCAAGTACGCAGCCTTCAGCTCTTCGCTGGCGTGGGCATTGATCGACAGGCAAGCCCCGGCGGTCAGCATCGGATACAGGCCGAAGGACAGGCTGGCGGAGTTGACCATTTCCTCGACCTGGGCGGAAACAGCCTTGGGCATGCCCATGCCGCCATAGGCTGGGTCGCCGCCGACACCGACCCAACCGCCTTCAGCGTAAGTCTTGTAGGCCTGTGGGAAACCTGCCGGCGTGGTGACGGCGCCGTCGGCCCAGTGGCAACCTTCTTCATCAGCGGCACGGCTGAGGGGCGCGATACTCTTGCTGGTGACCTTGCCGGCTTCTTCAAGGATCGCTTCAACGGTTTCAGCGTCTACGGATTCAGCCAGCGCCGGCAGTTCGGCCCATAGTTTCGCGACCTCGAATACTTCATTGAGGACGAAGCGCATATCGCGCAGGGGCGCTTTGTAGTCAGCCATGGCAAACCTCGCAGGATCTAAACAATTGGTTCGTAGGAAATGGTTCTAGCAATGCCTGAAGTGTACCTCAACAACTTTTACGACACATAGGGTCAACCCGTGACCTTTTTGTTATTTTTAGTCACACAGGAAGCCCACACGAACACTGTGGCGAGGGAGCTTTGTTCCCGTTCGATTGCGCAGAATCGCAAAACATGGGGCCGCTTCGCCCGAAGCGTCGGACCGTCCCAGCGGGAGCAAGCTTCCTCGCCACAGATTTTGTGTTTCAACCGCTAATTATAGGGCGAACAACTCCGCCGGCAGCTTCATCAGGCAATCACTCCCCGCCTCGACAGCGGCACGATGGGCGGCAGTACGCGGCAGCAGACGCTTGAAGTAAAACTCGCAGGTCGCCAGCTTGCCACGACAGAAATCCTCGTCACCGTTGCCGCCGTCGAGTTGCGCCTGTGCCACCAATGCCATGCGCAGCCACAGGTACGCGAGGATGATGTAACCGCTGTACATCAGGTAATCCACCGAGGCGGCGCCCACTTCGTCCGGGTTCTTCATGGCGGCCATGCCCACCCGGGTGGTCAGTTCGCCCCATTGCTGGTTGAGCTCATCCAACTGCGCGAGGTATTCCTTGAGCTGCGGATGCCCGGCGTTGGCGGCGCAGAACTTGTGGACAATCCTGGTGAAGCCACGCAGCAACTTGCCCTGGCTGCCCAGGACTTTGCGCCCCAGCAGATCCAGGGCCTGGATGCCATTAGTCCCTTCATAGATCGGCGCGATGCGACAGTCTCGTACCAACTGCTCCATGCCCCATTCGCGAATGAAACCGTGCCCGCCAAACACCTGCATGCCGTGGTTGGTCACCTCAAGCCCGGTGTCGGTCATGAAGGCTTTGCAAATTGGCGTCAGGAAGGCCAACAGGTCCTCGGCTTCCTGGCGGGCACTCTCATCCGTGCTCAGGTGCGCGGTATCCAGCAACTGCGCGGTGAAATAGGTCAGCGCCCGGTTGCCTTCGTTGAAGGCCTTCATGGTCAGCAACATCCTGCGCACGTCGGGATGGACGATGATCGGGTCGGCGACTTTTTCCGGCGCCTTGGGCCCGGTCAGCGAGCGCATCTGCAAGCGATCGTTGGCGTATCGAATGGCTCCCTGGAAGCTCGCTTCTCCAAGACACAGTCCCTGCATGCCGGTGCCGAGCCGGGCGTGGTTCATCATGGTGAACATGCAGTTGAGGCCTTTGTTCGGCTCGCCGATCAGGAAGCCCTTGGCACCGTCGAAGTTCAGCACGCAGGTAGCCGACGCCTTGATGCCCATCTTGTGTTCGATCGAGCCGCAGCTCACCCCATTGCGCGCTCCAGCTTCACCGCGGGTGTCGGGCAGGAACTTGGGCACGATGAACAACGAAATACCCTTGGTCCCGGCGGGCGCGTCCGGCAGTTTGGCAAGTACCAGATGGATGATGTTCTCGCTCAGGTCGTGCTCACCGGCGGAGATGAAAATCTTGCTGCCGCTGATCGCGTAAGTGCCGTCGGCCTGAGGCACCGCGCGGGTCTTGATGATCCCCAGGTCAGTGCCGCAATGGGCTTCGGTCAGGCACATGGTGCCCGTCCATTGGCCGGCGGTGAGCTTGCTCAGATAGGTCTGTTTCTGTTCTTCGGTGCCGTGGGCATGAATGGCCGACATTGCGCCGTGGGTCAGGCCAGGGTACATGCCCCATGAGGTGTTGCTGGAGCCGATCATTTCGCTGATGACCAGTCCCAGCGAGCTGGGCAGGCCCTGGCCGCCATACCTGGGATCCGCCGCCAGCCCGTGCCAGCCGCCTTCCACGTATTGTGCGAAAGCCTGCTTGAAACCTGTAGGTGTGGTCACCACGCCGTTGTCGAAATGACAGCCCTGCTCGTCACCGGAACGATTGAGCGGCGCCAGCACGTTCTCGCAGAATCGTGCGCCTTCCTCGAGAATCGCGCTGACCATGTCCGGGCTGGCATCGCCGGCGCCCAGCTCGGCATAACGGCCATGGAAATCGAAGACATGATCGATCAGAAAGCGCATGTCGCGCAGCGGGGCTTTGTACTCGGGCATGGTGGTTTTCTCCGGTAGCAGATCGTTGCAACCTACTGCCGGCCCTCGACGCTCACAATCACTGTCGAGTCGCTGAATGCGCCATCATCACTCAACCCGCTGCGGCCTCCATGCGCACCGCGCCGCGTCGGGTCTGTCCAAAGGCAACCACACAGTTGCGCCCTGCGCCCTTGGCGTTATAGAGGGCCTGGTCGGCGGACTTGAGCACTTCTTCGGGGGTGCGTTGCTCCAGGCGTTCGGCCACGCCGATGCTGACTGTCACCGATACGCTGGAGGCACCGGCCCCGGAACGACGCTGGCGGCCTTGTTGATCATCCTGGGGACGACTGTCGGGATTGCGCAACTGAATGGCGTAGGTTTCGATGGACTGTCGGATGACCTCCAGATGAGGCATGCATTCATCAATGGTCTTGCCGGCAAATACCAAGGCAAATTCTTCACCGCCATAGCGATACGCCCTACCGCCACCGCCGATTTTGGACAATTTGCTCGCCACCAGGCGCAGCACCTGGTCGCCCACGTCGTGGCCGTGGGTGTCGTTGAATTTCTTGAAATGGTCCACGTCGCTCATCGCCAACACGTAATTGCGCCCCAGGCGCTGCATGCGTTCATTCAGCGCCCGACGTCCCGGCAGGCCAGTGAGTTCATCACGAAATGCCATCTGATAGGCCTCGTGGGCAACCGCCGCGGCGATCATCAGCATCACCTGACTGCACATGATGTTCAGGGTGAACGGAAGGATGAAGGTTTTCGGCAGCATCCAGAACAATCCAAGCAGCCCCACTAGCTGCGCCGCGTGCAGGGGCCGCGGGTTGCGCCAGTATTGCCAGGCCAGCAGCAGGAAGGCGGCGGCGAACATCGGGTAGGACAACTGGATCAGGCTCATCCAGGCGCCGTGCAACGCAGGCCAACGGATCTCCGAAAGCCATAACAGCAACGCTTGGGGAAAACTCTGCTCCAGGGCCAGTGCGACACTGCCGAACACCAGCAACACCGCGAACCGAGCCACCATGTCCTGGAACAGATGCGTGCGCTCTTGCCACGCGGCAAACAATCCGAACAGCAATGGCAGCAGCAGGCAGACGAGGTGGAACACCACGGCGGCGTCTTCGCGCACCTTGCCGTTATCGCGGTAAAAGTCAGTCTGGGTGTCCAGCAAGAAGTAGGCGATGTACACCGTGACCATCAGAAACAGCTCACGCTGGCGTCGGTAGACCGCGCAATACGCCCCGCCCAATAGCAATACCAGGGTGGGCAGGACATTGAACAACGAGGTGAAGAAAACGTTGAGATCCTTGACGTAGGCAGCCGCAAGCCCCGACAGCAATAGCAACATCGACGGTAGGAAATGGCTGAAACGTACAGCGGAAGAACGCGGCAAGGGTAAAAGCTCCAACCCGGCTGATCAAAGATGGCATTGTGCCTGCTAACAGTGCAATAAGGCACGGAAGATGTGACAGATGTCACACTGCCATCGTTGTAACGGCAGGGAAGAAGGTTTGCTTAGGGGCTGGCTGGATGAATATTGTTTCAGGATCGCCTCTGATCCTCTGTGGGAGCGAGCTTG
Organism: Pseudomonas sp. SMN5; assembly: GCF_052041925.1. Taxonomy (NCBI): domain Bacteria; kingdom Pseudomonadati; phylum Pseudomonadota; class Gammaproteobacteria; order Pseudomonadales; family Pseudomonadaceae; genus Pseudomonas; species Pseudomonas sp. SMN5. Next base: position 26,858 of record NZ_JBKGGX010000019.1, on the reverse strand, counting down.
CTCGCGATGGCGTTTGTTCAGCCAGCACCTCCATGGGCTGACACGCCGCTATCGCGAGCAAGTTCGCTCCCACAGGGATATTTGTGGCGGACATGAAAAAGCCGCTGCATCCCGAGGGAAGCAGCGGCTTTGGGGGAAGTCCCGCGTAAGGCTTAGTAGCCCAGCGCGAAGTCTTCTTCTTTCATGTCCATCAGGTTGTTGGCACCCGACAGCATGGCCGCCACGTGAGTGCGGGTACGCGGCAGGATACGCTGGAAGTAGAAGCGCGCGGTCTGCAGCTTGGCAGTGTAGAAGGCCTCTTCAGTGGTGCCGGCTGCGAGTTTTTCCGCTGCCAGACGCGCCATGTCGGCCCAGAAGTAGGCCAGGCAGGCATAACCGGAGTACATCAGGTAGTCCACGGAGGCTGCGCCTACTTCTTCGCGATCCTTCATGGCCGCCATGCCAACTTTCATCGTCAGCTCGCCCCATTCCTTGTTCAGCGCAGCCAAAGGTCCTACGAACTCTTTTACCGCTTCGTTGCCTTCGTTGCCCTGGCAGAACTTGTGGACGATCTTGGTGAAGCCCTTGAGTGCTTCGCCTTGGGTCATCAGCACTTTGCGGCCCAGCAGGTCGAGCGCCTGGATGCCGGTGGTGCCTTCGTACAGCATCGAGATGCGGCTGTCGCGAACATTCTGCTCCATGCCCCACTCGGCGATGAAGCCATGGCCGCCATAAATCTGCACGCCGTGGTTGGCCGATTCGAAACCGACTTCAGTCATGAACGCCTTGGCAATCGGCGTCATGAACGCCAACAGCGCATCGGCCTTTTTCTTCTCTTCTTCATCCACACCGTACTTGACGATATCGACCTGCTTGGCGGTGAAGTACACCATCGCCCGGTTACCTTCGGCGAAGGCCTTCATGGTCAACAGCATGCGACGTACGTCAGGGTGAACGATGATCGGGTCAGCGGCTTTGTCCGGCGCTTTCGGGCCCGTCAGGGAGCGCATTTGCAGGCGGTCGCGGGCATATTTCAGGCCACCCTGGAAGCCGATCTCGGCATGGGCCAGGCCTTGCAGCGCGGTCCCCAGGCGTGCAGTGTTCATGAAGGTGAACATGCAGTTCAGGCCTTTGTTCGCCGGGCCGATCAGGAAGCCGGTGGCCGCGTCGAAGTTCATCACGCAGGTGGCATTGCCGTGGATGCCCATCTTGTGTTCCAGGGAACCACAGCTCACCGCGTTGCGCTGGCCGACGGTGCCGTCAGCATTTGGCAGGAACTTGGGAACGATGAACAGCGAGATGCCCTTGGTGCCGGCCGGTGCATCCGGCAGACGTGCCAGGACGATATGGACGATGTTGTCGGCCATGTCGTGTTCGCCAGCGGAAATGAAGATCTTGGTGCCGGTGACCTTGTAGGAACCATCGGCCTGCGGTTCGGCCTTGGTGCGCAACATGCCCAGGTCGGTACCGCAATGAGGTTCGGTCAGGCACATGGTGCCGGTCCATTCACCGGAAACCAGCTTGGTCAGGTAAGCCTCTTGCTGCTCGGGCGTACCGTGCTCGGAAATCGTGTTCATCGCGCCATGGGACAGGCCTGGGTACATGCCCCACGACCAGTTGGCTTCGCCGACCATCTCACTGACCGCCAGGCCCAGGGACTCCGGCAGACCTTGACCACCATGCGCCACGTCATGGGCCAGGCTTGGCCAGCCGCCTTCGACGAATTGCTTGTAGGCCTCCTTGAAACCGGTCGGGGTTTTCACGCCGGACTCGCTCCAGGTGCAACCTTCGATGTCACCCACGCGGTTCAGCGGAGCCAGCACCTGCTCACAAAACTTGGCGCCTTCTTCGAGAATGGCGTCAACCATGTCCGGAGTTGCGTCCTGGCAAGCCGGAAGGCTCTGATAATGCGCTTCGTAGCCGAGCAGTTCGTCACGAACGAAGCGAATATCACGCAAGGGGGCCTTGTAGTCAGGCATAGCGATAAACCTCTGCTGATGTAACCGGGAATGAACGACCGCATGGATTTGTTATGGCGGTCAAACAGTTGTTTGAAACATACGTTTACGCCCAAATCTTGTCAAGCGTCGATCTTTTGCCATTCGTCATCGAATCGGGAAAATCCCAGGCAGGCGCGATCCCTCACAGCCAAGGCCCGCGATACACGTGGAGAAAAGATTAGTTGAGCAAGAAGAGGTTAGAGACAAAAACGCCGCGAACGATCGCGGCGCTTTTGCAAACTTGAAGTAGAGCGATCAGGCGAAGGTATCGATCAACGTACCGAGCATTTCGTCGGATGCCTTGGCGACCTTCACGCCCAAGTCAACCTGGAACTTGCCCTGGGACATTTCCACCATGTTGCTGGCTACGTCTGACTGCTGACTACGATCCACCGAACGCAGGCGATCGACCTGGACCTCAGAGGACTGGCTGGTGACCGAACGCTCGATGGTAGTGCTGGCGATCTGGCTGGCCGCCTGATCGACACGGTTCTGCCCCGTCTGGACAGTGCTCAGACCGGCATAGAACGCGGTGTTTCCTGAGATTTGCATGGCAGAGCTCGTCTTCTTGAAGGGTCGACAGTGGCTATTGAAGCAGAAGGCCTTCGGAAAGGCCCGACAAAAACACTAATGGCACACTGCCTTACCATAGCGAAAACCTTAATCCAGCAGCTCCAGATGCAGATGACCGGCCACGGCTTCAGCAGTGACACCTTTGATTTTCGGCACTCTGCCCAGGCATGGCGCGGGAAGACGTTCGGCCAGGGTGGCGAGGTTTTCTTCCAGGCGCGAGGTCTTGGGGTCGATGATATTCGCCACCCAACCGGCCAGCTGCAAGCCGTCTCGGGCGATGGCTTCGGCGGTCAGCAGCGCATGGCTGATGCACCCCAGGCGCACGCCCACCACCAGGATCACCGGCAGGCTCAATGCCTTGGCCAGATCCGAAAGATTGTCCTGATCGGCCAGAGGCACGCGCCAGCCGCCGGCGCCTTCGATCAATGTGAAATCAGCTTGCAAGGCCAGTATCTCGCGCATCGGCCCGAGCAATGATTGCACGGTCAGCGCAACACCGGCTTCCCGGGCTGCCAGGTGCGGCGCAATCGCCGGCTCGAACGCCACCGGGTTGACCTGGGCATAATCGAGCGGCACCGAGCACTCGGCCAACAGCGCCAACGCATCGGCGTTACGCAGGCCCTTGGGGGTGACCTCGCAACCGGAAGCCACCGGCTTGCCGGCGGCGGTGCTCAGGCTGGCCAGGCGCGCGGCGTGCAGCAGGCCGGCCGCGACGGTGGTCTTGCCGACATCGGTGTCGGTGCCGGTAATGAAATAGGCCTGACTCATAGCGGTTTCTCCAAAATGGCGTAGACCACCTGGTAGGTCGCCGGCAGTCCTTGTGCCTGACGAAACTGTTCATAGGCCTCGACCAGCGCCTTGATCCGCGCCCTGCCCGTCAATCCGCCGGGGCGACCGGGATTCAGATTGTGCGCGCCCAGCGCTTTCAACTCGTGGGTCAGGCTGCGCACGTCGGGGTAGTGCAGCACATGAGGACGATTTTCCAAGCTGATGAGATTCAGTCCGCTGGCCGCGCACAGCTGTTGATAGGTCTCGAACGCTCGGAAACGGTTGACGTGCACCAGGCCATCCACCTGACGCCAACTGTCGCGCAATTCGTACAGCGTGCCCACGCAAAGGCTGGTGAAGGCCAGCACTCCACCAGGTTTCAATACGCGATAGGCCTCGCTCAGTACCGAAGCAAACTCCGCGCACCACTGCACCGCCAGGCTGGAGAACACCAGGTCGCAGCTCGACGCCTGCACCGGCAGGCGCTCGGCGTCGCCGGCGACAAAATGCGCGGCCCCACCCTGAGGGCGGGCATGATTGAGCATGCCTTCGGCGATATCCAGCGCCAGACCATTCGCTGCGCCGAAGCGCGCGCCCAGGGCTCGGGTGAAATAACCGGTGCCGCAGCCCAGGTCCATCCAACGCCCCGGCACAAACCCGGCAGGTAACCGCGCCAGCAATTGCTGGCCAACGTCGCGCTGCAATTCAGCGACGTTGTCATAGCTGGTCGCCGCCCGGGAAAACGAAGCGGCAACCTGGCGTTTGTCGGGTAAGGCGCCAGGTAATGGGGGAATCGATAAATCAGTCATCACCGGACTCATGCAGAAAAGCCTGGATCGCCGCCGCCACACCGTGGGGGTCGTCCAGAAGGAATCCGTGGCCGGCCTGTTCGATCAGGCCGATTTCGACATCCGGCAGCAACGCCAGCAAATCACTTGCTGCCTCCGCCGGCACCAGAGCATCCAGCCCGGCGAACAAATGCAGTTGCGGACCGCGATAACCCTGTAATGCCGCGCGAGTATCCAGTTGCGCCAGCACTTGCAGGCCGGCCATCAATACTTCAGGCGAACTGCCCGGCGCACCGGCCAGCAGCAACCGCGACAAGCCCCGCGGATCGCTGCAGCCCTGGGCGCACAACAGGCTGAAACGCTTTAGGGTTTGCCGTGGATCAGCGGCGCACCCGGCGAGGAACCCGTCGTAGGTCTCGCTGGCCATCGCGCTCGGCCACTGTTCATGCGCGACGAACGACGCATTGCTCGCCAGCGTCAGCAATCCGCAGCAGCGCTCGCCCCGGCGCGCCGCCAGCTCCGCGGCCAGCATGCCGCCCAGGGACCAGCCGCCCAGCCAGGCGTCCTGCGGCACGCAAGCGTCCAGTTCGTCGAGCCATTCTTCGGGGTCAATGGACGCCAGCGCCGGCAACGGCTCGATTTCCACCCGCAAGTGCTCGTCCAGCCCATGCAGCGCGGCGGCCAGCGGCTCCAGCGGTGAAACGCCCAAGCCCCAACCGGGCAGAAGTATCAGTCGATCACGCATGGCTTGGCTCCAGTCCCAACTGTGCGAAACATTCGGCCAGTGCATTCAACAATAGTTGCACTTGAGCTTCGCTATGGGCGGCGGTCAGGGTCACGCGCAAACGCGCACTGCCGGCCGGCACCGTGGGTGGACGAATCGCGGTGACCATCAGTCCGCGCTCGCGGAGCATCTGCGACAAGCGCATCGCCCGCCCCGCATCGCCGATCAGGATCGGTTGGATCGGCGTAAAGCTGTCCATCAATTGCAGGCCGATCTGCTCGGCGCCCTGGCGGAACTGGCGGATCAGTACCTGCAAGTGCTCGCGCCGCCAATGCTCGCTGCGCAGCAGTTCGAGGCTCTTGAGGGTTGCGCAGGCCAGGGCGGGTGGCTGGCTGGTGGTGTAGATGTAGGGGCGGGCGAACTGGACCAGGCTCTCGATCAGTTCCTCGCTGCCCGCAACGAAAGCCCCGGCAGTGCCGAACGCCTTGCCCAGGGTACCCACCAGGACCGGCACGTCATCCTGGCTCAAGCCGAAATGCTCGACGATCCCACCACCGTTTGCCCCCAACGGGCCGAAACCGTGGGCATCGTCGACCATTAGCCAGGCGCCCTTAGCCTTGGCTTCACGGGCCAGTGCCGGCAGGTCGGCGATGTCGCCGTCCATGCTGAATACACCATCGGTGACCACCAGGGTATTGCCGGTGGCTTTTTCCAGGCGGCTGGCCAGGCTCTGGGCGTCGTTGTGCAGGTAGCGGTTGAAACGCGCTCCGGACAGCAGCCCGGCGTCGAGCAATGAGGCGTGATTGAGCCGATCTTCCAGCACCGTATCGCCCTGCCCGACCAACGCAGTGACGGCGCCGAGGTTGGCCATGTAGCCGGTGGAGAACAGCAGGGCGCGCGGACGACCGGTCAGCTCGGCCAGGGCCTCCTCCAGGGCGTGATGAGGACCGCTATGGCCGATCACCAGATGCGAAGCGCCACCACCGACACCCCAGCGGGCCGCCCCGGCGCGCCAGGCCTCGATCACCTGCGGGTTATTGGCCAGGCCCAGGTAATCGTTGTTGCAGAACGCCAGCAATGGCTGACCGTCCACCACGACTTGCGGCCCCTGCGGGCTTTCGAGTAGTGGGCGTTGGCGGTAGAGGTTTTCGGCACGACGGGCAGCCAGGCGTGCGGCGAGATCGAAGGGCATGCAGGCCTCGGGGGAAACGCCATTTAAAGACCGAATGGGCCCCCTGTGGGAGCGAGCCTGCTCGCGATGGCGGTGTGTCATTCAAGTAGATGTCGAATGTTTCATCGCTATCGCGAGCAGGCTCGCTCCCACAGGGGCCCGCATTCCAAATAAGAAGTCGGGTTGATCAAACAGCCGCGTTATAGAACTGCTCGCTACTCTTGTGCTCCACCAGCGCCTGCTCGATCGCCGCCTGGTGCACTTCGTCGGCATGTTCTTCGCGAGCTTCAGGCTGAATTCCGAGACGGGCGAACAACTGCATGTCCTTGTCGGCCTGCGGGTTGGCGGTGGTCAGCAGTTTGTCCCCGTAGAAAATCGAGTTCGCGCCGGCCAGGAATGCCAGGGCTTGCATCTGCTCGTTCATCGCTTCACGACCGGCCGACAGGCGTACATGGGACTTGGGCATGAGGATCCGCGCTACCGCGAGCATGCGGATGAAATCGAACGGATCGACGTCCTCGGCATTCTCCAGCGGCGTGCCGGCAACTTTTACCAGCATGTTGATCGGCACCGATTCCGGATGCTCCGGCAGGTTTGCCAGTTGGATCAGCAGGTTGGCGCGATCGTCCAGGGATTCGCCCATGCCGAGGATGCCGCCGGAGCAGATTTTCATCCCCGAATCACGCACGTAGGCCAGGGTTTGCAGACGCTCGCTGTAGGTGCGGGTGGTGATGATGCTGCCGTAGAACTCCGGCGAGGTGTCGAGGTTGTGGTTGTAATAGTCCAACCCGGCCTGGGCGAGGGCTTCGGTCTGTTCCTGGTCGAGACGGCCCAGGGTCATGCAGGTTTCCAGGCCCATGGCCTTCACGCCCTTGACCATTTCCAGCACGTAGGGCATGTCCTTGGCCGATGGGTGTTTCCAGGCCGCGCCCATGCAGAAGCGGGTGGAACCGATGGCCTTGGCCCGTGCGGCCTCTTCCAGGACCTTCTGCACTTCCAGCAGCTTCTCTTTATCCAGCCCGGTGTTGTAGTGACCGGACTGCGGACAATATTTGCAATCTTCCGGGCAGGCGCCGGTCTTGATCGACAACAGCGTCGAAACCTGGACGCGGTTGGCGTCGAAATGCGCGCGGTGCACGGTCTGCGCCTGGAACAGCAGGTCATTGAACGGCTGCACGAAGAGTGCTTTGACTTCGGCCAAAGACCAGTCATGACGCAGGTTGGCAGTGGTGCTGGCGCTCATCGGTATTTCCTTGATTATGCTTGGCTGGCGTCCGGGATATCCAATACCCACAGGCGCGACACGGATGTTCGGCATATTTAAGGAAGAGCCATGCGCTGTCAACCACGATACGAAGGACAGGTTTACATCTGGTTAAAAAATAAACAATTCTGTCTGTTGTGCGGTGAGTCTACCGATACGCTACAGCCGATCTGCACCCCCTGTGAAAGCGAGCTGCCTTGGCTCGGCAATCAATGCAGCGTCTGCGCCCTGCCGCTGCCTACAGCCGGACTGCGTTGCGGGCAATGCGCCACGCGACCACCGTCCTTCGAGCGGGTCCTGGCGCCCTGGGCTTATGATTTTCCGGTGGACAGTCTGATCACCCGCTTCAAGCATCAAGCGAAATGGCCGCTGGGTCGGCTGATGGGCGAACTGCTGGCGCAGGCATTGCAACACCAATTCGATGAAGGGCTGGAACGGCCTGATGCGCTGTTACCGGTGCCACTGGCTGCCCGACGCTTGCGCCAACGGGGCTTCAATCAAGCGGCACTGATTGCCCGCTGGCTCTGCGAAACGCTGGAAATTCCCTGCGAAGAAAACCTCCTGCGGCGGGTCCAGGACACCCCGGCGCAACAGGCACTCGATGCCCGGGCGCGCCGTCGAAACCTGCGCCAGGCCTTTGCCTTGGCGCCCGGTGTCGACTTGCGCAAACGTCACCTGGCGTTGGTGGACGACGTACTCACCACCGGCGCCACCGCCGAGGCGCTCGCGGGATTGCTACTCGACGCCGGTGCGGCACGCGTCGATGTCTACTGCCTGGCCCGCACGCCAAAACCCGGCGAACCGGCTTGACGCGCCGCGCCCAAGGCGCCAACGTCCGCTGATCAATCTTCGCGTGTAGTTTCGTCATGTCCTTGCCCACGCTCCTGACCCAACACATCGTCCGGCGGCCCCAACGTATCGCGCTGCTGCAGCATATCGCCGAACAGGGTTCGATCACCCGCGCAGCCAAGAGCGCGGGCCTGAGCTACAAAGCCGCCTGGGACGCCATCGATGAGTTGAACAATCTGGCGGACCAGCCTTTGGTGGAACGCAGCATCGGCGGCAAGGGCGGTGGCGGCGCCAGGCTGTCGGACGAGGGACAACGGGTGCTGCGCCTCTACCAGCGCTTGCAGACCTTGCAGGCGCAGTTGCTCGAAGCCAGCGAAGACGCCGACGACCTGGGCCTACTGGGTCGTCTGATGCTGCGCACCAGTGCGCGCAATCAACTGCACGGCACGGTCCTGGACATCGAATCCCAGGGCCACAACGACCGGGTACGGCTGGAATTGGCCCGTGGCCTGGTCATCGAAGCGCGGATCACCCACGACAGCACCGTGCGCCTGGAACTTGCGGCCGGCACCCAGGTGGTCGCACTGATCAAGGCCGGCTGGCTGGAATTACGCGCGCCCGATGAGCCGGACACCTCCGCGAACAACGTCCTGCACGGCGTGATCGAGCACGTTGCCGCGGCCGAGGATGGCCCCAGCGAAGTACGCATCGGCCTGCCCAATGGCCAGACATTGTGCGCCCTGGCCGACCCGCTCCAATTGCGCAACCGGAACCTGGCGCCCGGTTCGGCGGTACAAGTGCGGTTTTCCCCGACAAATGTGTTGCTCGGTACACCGTTGTAGCGAGTTGCAACAATAGTTTCATCGACCCCCTTTAAGGTGACTGCCAAAACCAGCAGGGAGCCTGAGATGAGCCTATTAGAAGAAAACCAATCCACCGACCTGGAAAAAATCGTCGGCCTGAGCCGTCGTAGCTTCATCAGCGCCGGCGCCCTGTGCGGCGCGGCGATGTTTTTGGGCGGCAACCTGCTGAGCCGCAGCGTCCTGGCCGCCGCCGTGAGCGAAGGCAACAGCCGGCTGTTGGGCTTCAAGAGCATCGCTGCCGCCACGACCGACACCATCACCCTGCCGCCGGGCTACAAATCCTCGGTACTGATCAGCTGGGGCCAGCCGCTGAAGAAAAACGCGCCGGCCTTCGACCCCAGCGGCAATGGCACCGCCCGCGCCCAGGAAGTGCAATTCGGCGACAACAACGACGGCATGAGCCTGTTCCCCTTCCCCGGTGACAACAATCGGGCGTTGATGGCGATCAACAACGAATACACCAACTACCGCTACCTCTTCCCCCACGGCGGCCAACCGCAGTCGGCTGAAGACGTACACAAGGCCCAGGCCAGTGAGGGCGTGTCGGTGATCGAGGTCCAACGTCGTCGCGGCGGCCAGTGGCAGTTCGTCCAGGATTCGCGCTACAACCGCCGGATCCACGGCAATACGCCGATCCGCCTGCGCGGCCCGGCTGCCGGTCACGACCTGCTGAAAACCAGCGCCGACAAGAGCGGCAAGAAGGTGCTGGGGACATTCCAGAACTGCGCCAACGGCATGACGCCTTGGGGCACTTACCTGACCTGCGAAGAAAACTTCACCGACTGCTTCGGCAGCAGCAAGTCCGACTTGCAGTTCGACGAAGCGCAAAAACGCTACGGCGCCACTGTCGCCAGCCGCGAAATCAACTGGCATCTGTACGATCCACGCTTCGATCTGGCGAAGAACCCCAACGAACTCAATCGCCACGGATGGGTGGTGGAGATCGATCCGTTCGATCCTGATTCCACGCCCGTGAAACGCACCGCCCTGGGCCGCTTCAAACATGAGAACGCCGCCCTGGCGCAGACCCGTGACGGTCGCGCCGTGGTGTACATGGGCGACGACGAGCGTGGCGAGTTCATCTACAAGTTCGTCAGCCGCGAGCGCATCAACCCTCGTAATGCCAAGGCCAACCGCAACCTGCTGGACCATGGCACCTTGTACGTGGCGCGCTTCGATGCCGGCGACGGCAACCCGGACCATCCCAAAGGCAAGGGTCAGTGGATCGAGCTGACCCACGGCAAAAACGGTCTCGATGCCAGCAGCGGTTTCGCCGACCAGGCGCAAATCCTGATCCACGCACGCCTGGCTGCCAGCGCCGTCGGGGCCACGCGCATGGACCGTCCGGAGTGGATCGTGGTCAGTCCGAAGGACGGCCAGGTCTATTGCACCCTGACCAACAACTCCAAGCGCGGCGAAGACGGCCAACCGGTGGACGGACCGAACCCACGGGCCAAGAACGTCTACGGCCAGATCCTGCGCTGGCGCACCGACCGCGACGACCACGCGTCCAAGACCTTCTCCTGGGACCTGTTCGTGGTCGCCGGCAACCCGACGGTGCACGCCGGCACGCCGAAAGCCGGTTCGTCCAACATCAATGCGCAAAACATGTTCAACAGCCCCGATGGGCTGGGCTTCGACAAGGCCGGCCGGCTGTGGATCCTCACCGACGGCGACTCCAGCAATGCCGGGGATTTCGCCGGCATGGGCAATAACCAGATGCTCTGTGCCGACCCCGACAGCGGTGAAATCCGCCGGTTCATGGTCGGACCGGTGGGCTGCGAGGTGACCGGGATCAGCTTCGCGCCGGACCAGAAGGCTCTGTTCGTCGGGATCCAGCATCCGGGAGAAAACGGCGGCTCGACCTTCCCCGAGCACCTGCCCAACGGCAAGCCGCGCTCGTCGGTGATGGTGATTACCCGTGAAGATGGCGGGGTGATCGGCGCCTGAGTCATTCTTTGTGGCGAGGGAGCTTGCTCCCGCTTGAGCGCGCAGCGGTCATCATCAAGCATGCGACCGCTGCGCGGTCGAGCGGGAGCAAGCTCCCTCGCCACAGGGCCCGGTACAAGTCTGATCAATCAATCCAGACTGCTTTGCGCTACCATGCTGGGCCGGACGCGGCAGCCCTGCCGCTGCGCAGGAGTCAGCATGTCCCATCCGTTCGATACCCTCACCCCCGACCTGGTGCTCGATGCCGTTGAGAGCCTTGGCTTGCTCAGCGACGCCCGTGTGCTGGCCCTCAACAGTTATGAAAACCGTGTCTACCAGGTCGGCATCGAAGATGGCGAGCCGCTGATCGCCAAGTTTTATCGCCCGCAGCGCTGGACGGACGAAGCGATCCTGGAAGAGCACCGCTTCACCTTCGAGCTGGCCGATTGCGAAGTTCCGGTGGTGGCGCCACTGATGCATCACGACACAAGCCTGCATGAGCACGCGGGGTTCCGCTTCACGCTGTTTCCCCGGCGCGGCGGGCGGGCGCCGGAGCCGGGTAACCTGGACCAGCTCTATCGCCTCGGGCAATTGCTCGGGCGTCTGCACGCGGTGGGCGCCAGCCGTCCGTTCGAGCATCGCGAAGCCCTGGGCGTGAAGAACTTCGGCCACGATTCGCTGGCGACCGTGTTGCAAAGCGGCTTCGTGCCCAGCGGCCTGTTACCGGCCTACGAGTCGGTCGCCCGGGATCTGCTCACACGCGTCGAAGAGGTCTACGCCGCCACGCCCCACCAGACCATCCGCATGCACGGCGACTGCCATCCCGGCAACATGATGTGCCGCGACGAGGTGTTCCACATCGTCGACCTGGACGACTGCCGCATGGGCCCGGCGGTGCAGGATCTGTGGATGATGCTCGCCGGCGACCGCCAGGAATGTCTCGGGCAGTTGTCGGAACTGATGGATGGCTACAGCGAGTTCCACGACTTCAACCCCCGCGAACTGGCACTGATCGAACCCCTGCGCGCCTTGCGCCTGATGCATTACAGCGCCTGGCTGGCCCGGCGCTGGGATGATCCCGCGTTCCCTCGCAGCTTCCCGTGGTTCGGCAACGAACGGTACTGGGGCGACCACATACTGGCATTGCGCGAACAACTGGCGGCGCTGGATGAAGAGCCGTTGAAACTGTTCTGATGACCAATGCGCTCCCACAATGGGATTGGGTACGACCGCCAGAGACAGGTCGGCTGTCAGGCCGCCACAGTTTTTTTCAGCAAGCGCATCAAAATCCCTCACCCCACAACCTGACAAATCTCCTTACAATCACTCCTTTGTTAGCTGCCTAAGCAAGGATTCTGCATGCAAGCCGCCAACCCGCGTCGCGGGTACATCCTGGGCCTGAGTGCCTACATTATCTGGGGTCTGTTCCCAATCTATTTCAAAGCCATCGCCAGCGTACCGGCGGTGGAAATCATCATCCACCGGGCGCTGTGGTCAGCGCTGTTTGGCGCCGCATTGCTGATGGTCTGGAAACACCCCGGCTGGTGGCGTGAGCTGCGGGACAATCCGCGTCGCTTCGCGATCCTGGCCCTAAGCGGCACGTTGATCGCGGCCAACTGGCTGATCTATGTCTGGGCGGTGAACAACGGACGTATGCTCGAAGCGAGCCTGGGGTATTACATCAATCCGTTGGTGAACGTACTGCTGGGGATGCTGATCCTGGGCGAGCGGCTACGGCGCATGCAGTGGCTGGCGGTGGGGTTGGCGGCGGTCGGCGTGGCGCAGCAGGTCTGGCAAGTGGGCAGCTTGCCCTGGGTTTCGCTGGCATTGGCGTTGACCTTCGGCTTCTACGGGCTGATCCGCAAGCAGGCGCCGGTCAAGGCCTTGCCGGGGCTCGTAGTGGAAACCTGGATGCTGGTGCCGATCGCCCTCGCCTGGTTGCTGTTCAACCCGACCGCCACCAGCGCCCAAGCGGCCTTCTGGAGCACCTCCGATGCCTGGTGGCTGGTCGCCGCCGGCCCGGTGACACTGGTCCCGCTGGTGTGTTTCAACGCCGCCGCACGGCATCTGCCCTACACCACCCTGGGTTTCTTGCAGTACATCGCACCGACCCTGGTGCTGATGCTCGCGGTGCTGTTGTTCGGTGAACACTTGTCGTCCAGCACCCTGGTGGCGTTCCTGTTCATCTGGGCCGGGCTCGCGGTGTACAGCGTCGATGCCGTAGTCAGCATGCGCCGGCGCAGCTGATCAAAAAACGCACAGACCTCCACAGGTCACGCCGGGCGTGGCCTGCACTGATCCTTCCCAAGGTTATCCACAGCGTGATCCCCGCCGTTTGTGCACAAGCCCTTGAAAATTGGTGATTTTTTGATCACTGCTCGCTAAGGCCCGGCAGGCTTGGGCCAGCGCCGGGTCTCTACAGGTTATCCACAGGCAGGCGCAGGGTTTCCTTGGATAAAACCGCGGTCATGCTTCGTCGCTAAGCTTGAGCTCCACCATCAATTCATCGGCCAGGGTTTCCAGCCGCTCTTGCAAGGTATCCAGGGAAAGACCCAGCGGCACTCCCAGGATCGCTTCGGCGTGAAACAGCAACTCGCCGCTCATCGGCGCCGGTCGCACATCGGTGACCAATCGCTCGACATTGACGCCCTGCTCGCTGAGCAAACGGGTGATGTCGCGCACGATGCCGGGACGGTCATTACCCACCAGTTCCATGGCGATGGGTTTCCAGGTACAGGATTGTTCCATTGCACTTTCAGCGATCAACACGCGAATGCCATGAGTCGTCAGCCCCTGCAAGGCTTCGATCAGTTCTTCATGGGCTTCGGCGGGGGCGCTGAGGCGCAGGATTCCGGCAAATTGACCGGCCAGGTGCGACATGCGGCTTTCCAGCCAGTTGCCGCCGTGCTCGGCGATGCAATCGGCAATGCGCTCGACCTGCCCGGGCTTGTCCGGGGCGAAAACAGTAATGACCAAGTGGTCCATGGCGCAGCCCTCTTGTTGTGAGAAGCCAGAGTATAGGCAAGCCACCGCATCACGACGGCCGGGCTTTTGTGGCGAGGGAGCTTGCTCCCGCTGAACCGGACCGGCGCTATGGGAAACGCGCGACTCGACTTCTTGGGCTACTGCGTTGCCCAGCGGGAGCAAGCTCCCTCGCCACAGAATGTGTACACAACGTAGATTTATCTGGAACAATCCATCAATTTTTTGAGAACATCCAATGCTTCGTCGTGACCGTACTGCTTTAGTCGGTCGCAGAACGACGCATTTAGTCTGATTTTCACAACCGCAACTGATCATGTAGTATGCCGCAGCGCGCACTACATAACGCTGGACCGATGTCTGCCAAGGCGCAGTCGCATCCCTGAGAAAGCCCCGTCAGCAAGGCTTAAACGCCCGTGGCAGGTCCCACCCAGCCGCCAGCGATGGCATGTACTGGTAACCGGGTTTGTGGTTTAAATGTCCCGAGGCTTCATTGTCAAAATCGAAGAGCTGAAAAGCGAAATAGCTGAGCAGAGTGAGGCAAGCAATGACTGAACACGTTCAAGTCGGTGGCCTGCAGGTCGCCAAAGTCCTGTTCGACTTCGTGAATAACGAAGCCATTCCCGGAACCGGTCTCACGGCCGATGCGTTCTGGGCCGGCGCCGACAAGGTCATCCACGACCTGGCGCCGAAAAACAAAGCCCTACTCGCCAAACGCGACGATTTCCAGGCGCGGATCGATGCCTGGCACCAGACCCGTGCCGGCCAGCCCCATGACGCCGTGGCTTACAAAGCCTTCCTGCAAGACATTGGATACCTGCTGCCAGAAGCGGCGGATTTCCAGGCCACGACCCAAAACGTGGATGACGAAATCGCCCGCATGGCCGGCCCGCAGTTGGTGGTGCCGGTGATGAATGCCCGTTTCGCCCTCAACGCCTCGAACGCCCGCTGGGGTTCGCTATACGACGCGCTGTACGGCACCGACGCCATCAGCGAAGCCGATGGCGCGGAAAAAGGCAAAGGCTACAACAAGATTCGCGGCGACAAGGTCATCGCCTTTGCCCGCGCCTTCCTCGACGAAGCCGCCCCGCTGGCGGCCGGCTCCCATGTCGACTCCACCGCTTACAAGATCGTTGACGGCAAACTGGTGGTCGCGCTCAAGGGTGGCAGTAACAGCGGCTTGCGTGACGATGCACAACTGGTGGGCTTCCAGGGCGACGCTTCGGCACCGGCCGCCGTCTTGCTGAAGCACAACGGCCTGCACTTCGAAATCCAGATCGATGCCGGCACCCCGGTCGGCCAGACCGACGCCGCCGGCGTCAAAGACATCCTGATGGAAGCCGCGCTGACCACCATCATGGACTGCGAAGACTCGGTCGCCGCCGTGGATGCCGACGACAAAGTGGTCATCTACCGCAACTGGCTCGGCCTGATGAAGGGCGACCTGGCGGAAGAAGTCGCCAAGGGCGGCCAGACATTCACCCGCACCATGAACCCCGACCGGGCCTACACGGCCGTCGACGGTTCGAGCCTGACGCTGCACGGCCGCTCGCTGCTGTTCGTACGCAACGTCGGCCACTTGATGACGATCGACGCGATCCTGGACAAGGACGGCAACGAAGTGCCGGAAGGCATCCTCGACGGACTGGTGACCAGCCTGGCGGCGATCCACAGCCTCAACGGCAACACCACGCGACGCAACAGTCGTACCGGCTCGGTGTACATCGTCAAGCCGAAGATGCATGGCCCGGAAGAAGCGGCGTTCACCAACGAGCTTTTCGGCCGCATTGAAGACGTGCTGGAGCTGCCGCGCAATACCCTCAAGGTCGGGATCATGGACGAGGAGCGCCGTACCACGGTCAACCTCAAGGCCTGCATCAAGGCGGCCAGTGAACGCGTGGTGTTCATCAACACCGGTTTCCTGGACCGCACCGGCGACGAAATCCACACCTCCATGGAAGCCGGCCCGATGGTGCGAAAGGCCGACATGAAAGCCGAGAAGTGGATCGCCGCGTACGAAAACTGGAACGTCGACATCGGCCTGAGCACTGGCTTGCAAGGTCGCGCACAGATCGGCAAAGGCATGTGGGCCATGCCGGACCTGATGGCCGCCATGCTCGAACAGAAGATCGCCCACCCAATGGCTGGTGCCAACACCGCCTGGGTACCGTCGCCGACCGCCGCTGCCCTGCACGCGCTGCATTACCACAAGGTCGACGTGTTCGCCCGGCAGGCCGAGCTGGCCAAGCGCGCCCGTGCTTCGGTTGACGACATCCTGACCATCCCGCTGGCCGTCAACCCGAACTGGACGCCGGAACAGATCAAGCACGAACTGGACAACAACGCCCAGGGCATCCTGGGTTATGTCGTGCGCTGGATCGACCAGGGCGTGGGTTGCTCCAAGGTGCCGGACATCAATGACATCGGCCTGATGGAAGACCGTGCGACGCTGCGTATCTCCAGCCAGCACATCGCCAACTGGCTGCGCCATGGCGTCGTCACTCAGGACCAGGTAATGGAAAGCCTCAAGCGCATGGCGCCGGTGGTGGACCGTCAGAACGCCAACGACCCGCTGTACCGCCCGCTGGCGCCGGACTTCGACAGCAACATCGCCTTCCAGGCGGCGGTCGAACTGGTGATCGAGGGGACCAAACAGCCCAACGGTTATACCGAGCCGGTGCTGCACCGTCGTCGTCGTGAGTTCAAGGCGGCCAATGGGTTGTGATTGAGCGGTAGCGTTGAAAAAGGGCCCTGATCTTGCGATCAGGGCCCTTTTTGTTTGCACAGCGTCTGTGGCGAGGGAGCTTGCTCCCGCTCCACTGCGCGGCAGTCGCAAATCAGCCAATGCGATTTCGATGTCAGAAATAGGGGGCTGCTGCGCAGCCCAGGGGGAGCAAGCTCCCTCACCACAAGAGCACTTTGGCAAAACAGCTTCGGCAAAAAAGCTAGAGATCCATCCCCAGCTCATGCTTGACCAGCCCCAGCAATTTTTCGGTATCGATGGGCTTGAGCAAAAAATCCACCACACTCAGGTGCATGGCTTCGATCGCATCCTTCACGTCGGCATCGCCGGACACGATGATGATCGGTAGCGCGGCCCGTTCCGACTCGCGCACCAGGCGCACCAGTTCCAGGCCATCGACGTTACCCATGCGCAAGTCGGTAATCACCAGACCGATGGAGGGCTTGGTCTCCAGCATCTTGAGCGCCGTTTCACCGCTGGCGGCGGTCATGCAATGAATACCGTCCAGCGCCAGAATTTCCGACAGCAGCTCGCGGGCGTCTTTGTCGTCATCGACGATCAACACCCGTTGCGGCGGCAGGTCAGGCTCCAGCATGACGGCACTCAGCGCCTCGCGCTCGGCGTCACTCAAAATATCGTGGTCGGACATGATGCTCTCTACGTTCTTAAATCGATCCCCTGGCACAGTGGTCAGACATCGTCTCGCGGCGCTTCAATGTGCACTTCGTCGGATTTTTTTCCAAGAGCATTCAATGACGATTTTGCAGACACCGGGCGTAAGTCTTTTTCCTCATCGCGGTGCGATTGCTGCGACCTAGACTTACGTCCAATGGGCACTCCGTGCTCAGGGGTCGACCATGGGGGAACTGATCCGACCACAACAATTCGAAAAAGATTGCGTAAAGTCATGAAAAAAGCGGACGCCTTCATTCAGGCAGGGAAAACCGCGGTGTTGCAAAACATCCAGGGGACGCTGCAATTCCTCCAACGCTTCCCCCCGTTCAACCAAATGGAAAATGCCCACCTGGCCTATCTGGTGGAGCAATGCCTGCTGCGCTTCTATGCCTCGGGCGAAAGCATCATCAAGCCGGCCGACGGTCCGGTGGAGCACTTCTACATCGTCAAGCAGGGCCGGGTGGTGGGTGAGCGTCCGCACACAGCCAAGGGCGGCACCGAAACCACCTTCGAAATCACCTCCGGCGAATGCTTTCCCCTCGCTGCCCTGCTCGGCGAGCGCGCCACCCGCACGGAGCATCTGGCCGGCGAAGACACGTTCTGCCTGCAATTGAACAAACAGGCCTTCATCAAGCTGTTCGCCCTGTCCGGGCCGTTTCGTGATTTCGCCCTGCGCGGGGTCAGCAGCCTGCTCGACCAGGTCAACCAGCAGGTCCAGCAGAAGTCGGCCCAGGCGCTGGGCACGCAATATTCCCTCAATACCCGGCTGGGTGAGCTGGCGATGCGTCATCCGGTGAGTTGCCATCCGGCCACGCCGCTGCGCGAAGCCGTGAAGCTGATGCACGAGCAACAGGTCGGGAGCATCGTGGTGGTGAACGATAGAAAATCGCCAGTCGGCATTTTCACTCTGCGCGACTTGCGACAGGTCGTGGCCGACGGCACCGGGGATTTTTCCCAAGCCATCGCCGAGCACATGACCCAGGCGCCGTTCCATCTGACACCGGACCACAGCGCCTTTGACGCCGCCATTGCCATGACCGAGCGCCACATCGCCCATGTCTGCCTGGTCAAGGATCAGCGCTTGTGTGGCGTAGTGTCCGAGCGCGACCTGTTTTCCCTGCAGCGGGTCGACCTGGTGCACCTGGCCCGAACCATTCGCAGCGCGCCGCGGGTGGAAAACCTGGTGGCCCTGCGCGGTGAGATCGGCCAACTGGTGGAGCGCATGCTGGCCCACGGCGCGTCATCGACGCAGATCACCCACATCATCACCCTGCTCAACGACCACACCGTGTGCCGGGTCATCGAGTTGACCCTGGCCGACAAGGGCGACCCGGGCGTGCCATTCAGTTGGCTGTGTTTCGGCAGTGAAGGCCGGCGCGAGCAGACCCTGCACACCGACCAGGACAACGGCATCCTCTTCGAAGCCCGGGACGCTGCCCATGCGGCGCAGATTCGCGGCTTGCTGTTACCCATTGCTCAGCAGATCAACCAGAGCCTGGCGCTGTGCGGCTTCGCGTTGTGCAAGGGCAACATCATGGCCGGCAACCCCGAACTTTGCCTGTCCCGCGCGGAATGGGCTCGACGCTTTGCAGCATTTATCCGCGAGGCGACGCCGGAGAACCTGCTCGGTTCGAGTATCTATTTCGACTTGCGGGTGGTCTGGGGTGACGAACAAGGGTGCGAGCAATTGCGCCAGCAGATTCTCCAGCAGGTGGGCGATAACCGGCTGTTCCAACGGATGATGGCCGACAATGCACTGCGCCACCGACCACCGGTGGGGCGCTTCAGGGAATTCGTGCTGAGCCGCAAAAACGGCGAGAAAGCCACCCTCGACCTGAAAGTCCAAGGCCTGACGCCTTTCGTCGACGGCGCCCGCTTGCTGGCACTGGCCAACGGCATCGAAGCCAACAATACCCTGGAGCGCTTGCGGCAACTGGTGGTCAAGGACGTGATCGAGCCGTTGGACGGGGCTGCCTATGAAGAGGCCTATCACTTCATCCAGCAGACCCGCATGCAGCAGCATCAATTGCAGACCCGTGAAAACCTGCCCTATTCCAACCGGGTCGACCCCGACAGCCTGAATCATCTTGACCGGCGCATCCTGCGCGAATCCCTGCGCCAGGCTCAGCGCCTGCAGAGCAGCCTGACGCTGAGGTATCAGTTATGAAGCTGTTCTCCTGGTTGCGCCCAGCCCAACCGACATTGCCCGATGCGTTGCAAAAACGTCTGGAACGGCTGCCGGTGCCTTCGCCGCTGTGTGAATGCAGCCTGCGGGAACAGCGCTGGGTGGTGCTGGACCTGGAAACCACCGGGCTGAACCTGAACAAGGATGAAGTGTTGTCCATCGGCGCGGTGGTCATCGAGGACGGCGCCATCGACTTCAGCCAGCAATTCGAACGGACGTTGCAATGCGACAAGCAGAAGCTCGGACCGAGCGTGTTGATCCACGGCCTGGCACCCAGTGCCATCGCCGCCGGCAGTCATCCGGCCGAGGCGCTGGTGGCGTTCATGGAGTTCGTCGGCGACAGCCCGCTGCTGGCATTCCACGCCCCTTTCGACGCCCACATGCTTGGACGCGCGCTCAAGGATTACCTGGGCTATCGCTTGCAACATCCGTTTATGGACGTGGCGGACCTTGCGCCGATGCTCTGCCCCCAGGCGCACCTGCGCAAAGCAGGGCTGGACGAGTGGATCGGATGGTTCAAGCTTGAAGTGCAGGAACGCCACAACGCCAGCGCCGATGCCCTGGCTACCGCAGAACTGGCACTCATCCTGTTCAGCCGCGCCCGCCAGCAACAGATCCACAGCCCGCTTGAGCTGCAACAGCGCCTGGGCCAGTGGAAGCGCCGGCAGCAGGCGCCTTCTATCTAGTGCGACCCTCTTGCGCAACGCCTTGAAGGAAACCACTGAACCTGTGGCGAGGGAGCTTGCTCCCGCTGGGCTGCGAAGCAGACCCATTTTTGCGAGCGCTGCGCACTGGATCGCCAGCCGGTCGAGCGGGAGCAAGCTCCCTCGCCACAGTGACCCGGCCCGCCTGAAATAACCGGCGTTACATACGCCCCTTTTAATCGCCCGACCAGCGCCAATTGCTTTCCTTCCCTGCTCTCTGACACAATCGCGAACAATTCTCGTTACTTAAAACGTCGGTGATGCTCCGTGTCGTCAATCCCAAGCCCCCACAGTGACCTGGTTGGTGCGTTGTACCGCGACCATCGTGCGTGGCTGTTGGCATGGCTGCGACGTAACGTGGCCTGTGCGCAGAAGGCCGAGGACTTGAGCCAGGACACTTTCGTGCGCCTGCTGGGCCGCGACGAACTCCAGGCGCCTCGCGAGCCGCGGGCCTTCCTGGTGGCGATCGCCAAGGGTTTGCTGTTCGACCACTTCCGCCGGGCCGCGCTGGAACAGGCTTACCTCACCGAATTGATGCTGATTCCCGAAGCCGAGCAGCCTTCGGTGGAAGACCAGCAAATGATCCTTGAAGATCTCAAGAACATTGATCGGCTATTGGGCAAATTGTCGAGCAAGGCCCGTGCAGCCTTCCTCTATAACCGCCTCGATGGCCTCGGCCACGCCGAAATCGCCCAGCGCCTGGGGGTGTCGGTGCCGCGGGTACGGCAGTATCTGGCCCAGGGTATTCGCCAGTGCTACATCGCACTGTACGGTGAGCCGACATGAGTCCGTCCCCTTCCAAACCGGTCTCGGCTCGCGTGCTGGAGGCAGCGATTGCCTGGCAGTTGTCGCTGGACACGGGCAGCCCTCAGGAGCGTGAGGCCTTCGCCCAATGGCACGCCGCCGATGAAGAACACGCTCGCGCCTGGCGGCAATTGCGCATGCTTGACCAACGCTTCAGCGTGGCCAATGGCCCGGCGCGCGCCGCGTTGCTGCAAACGCGGGCCGGCATTCGCCGCCGGCTGCGCAAGGTCGGCAGCGGCCTGGCGAGCGTGGTTGCGGTCATCGGCCTGGCGCTGTTCGCCGGGGAGCGTTACCTGCCGCTGGATTATTGGCTCGCCGACCAGCGCACCGCCACGGGCGAACAGCGCACGCTACGCCTGGCCGACGGCACGTTGATCAATCTCAACACCCACAGCGCCCTGGACGTGCGTTTCGATGACAAGCAGCGGCGAATCGTCCTGCAGGAAGGCGAGATCCTGGTGCAGACCGGCCACAACGATCCACGTCCGTTCATCGTCGAAACCCGCGAAGGCCGCATGCGTGCCCTGGGCACGCGGTTCCTGGTCAAACGCGAGGACGAAGGCACCCGGCTGAGCGTGCTGCAATCTGCCGTGGCGGCCCATCCCCAGGCGACGGACACCGAACAGATCCTGCGCGAAGGCCAACAGGTACTGATGCGCCGCGATGGCCTGGGCCCGACGCTGGCCCTGAATCCCGGCGCCGATGCCTGGACCCGCGGCATGCTGGTGGTGGACAACGCCCGCCTCGAAGACCTGGTGCATGAGCTCGGGCGCTACCGTCGTGGTTACCTGGGCGTCGAGCCCAAGGTCGCGGACCTGCGCATCACCGGGAGTTTCCCGCTGCACGACACCGACCTGGCCTTGACGGCGCTGCTGCCGACCTTGCCAGTGCAGGTCGAGCATCACACAAGATGGTGGGTGGTGGTGGGGCCAAGGACTGAGGCCAAGCCCTGAGATATCAGGTGCCTGACAGGTAGCTATCGCGAGCGGGCTCGCTCCCACAGGCGTTTTGCGTTGAGCACAATATGGTGCACAACGCGGTCATTGTGGGAGCGAGCCTGCTCGCGATGAAACCATCTGCCTCACCCTAAAACCCGGATCAATCACCCGCCACCGATTTGAATCGAAATTATTTTCATCCACCCCTATCACTTTTCAATTTTCGTCCGGCACCCAGGCAATTGAGAAATATTTCCATTCAGGAGCCGCCGTATGTCCCGCCCGCTAGACACCCTGTTGCGCCCCAGCCTGTTGGCCCTCGCCATTGCCTTTGCCATGCCGTTGAGCAGCGGTCCGCTGCTGGCGGCCGAACAGGCCTCGAACGTGCGCGCCTACAACCTGCCCGCCGCGCCACTGGCCAGCACCCTGAACCAGATCGCCAGCCAGGCCGGCCTCGCCCTGAGCCTGGAACCGTCCCTGGCTTCAGGCAAGACCTCGGCCCCGGTCCAGGGTCAGTTCGATGCCACCGGCGCGTTGCGTGAAGCCTTGCGCGGCACCGGTCTACAACTGCAGCAAAGCAGCGCCGGCACCTACAGCCTGGTGGCCGTGCCCGAGGGCGTCATGGCCCTGCCGGAAACCAGCGTGATTGGCGCAGGTGTCAGCGAAAGCGCCTGGGGCCCGACCGACAGTTATGTCGCCACCCGCACCGCCGCCGGCACCAAGACCGACACGCCGGTGGTCGAGCTGCCACGCTCGGTCTCGGTGGTGACGCGCCAGCAGATGGAAGAACGCTCCGTCCTCAACCTCAACGATGCCCTGCGCTACACCGCCGGCGTGCAGAGCAGCGGCTACGGCTCGGACTCGCGCAACGACTGGCTGCTGGTGCGCGGCTTCGTGCCGACCCAGTTCCTCGATGGCTTGCCACTGCCCAAGGGCAACTACGTCACGCCCAAGATCGAGACCTGGAACCTTGAGCGCATCGCCGTGCTGCGTGGCCCGGCCTCTTCGGTCTACGGCCAGACGCCACCGGGCGGCATGCTGGACATGGTCAGCCGTCGTCCCCAGGCCGAAAGCAGCAATGAAGTCGAGTTGCAGGCCGGCAGCTATGAACACAAGCAGATCAACTTCGACAGCACCGGCAAGGTCGACGACGAAGGCCAGTTCCTCTATAGACTCAGCGGCACCGTGCGCGACAGCAACGCCCAGGTCGATCACATTCCGGACAAGCGCTACAACCTCGCGCCGAGCCTGACCTGGAACATCAACGACGACACCCGGCTGACATTCCTGTCCCAGTACACCCGCGACGACACTGGGATTACCGGGCAATTCCTACCGTTGCAAGGCACCAAGCTGGCGTCGGCGGCGGGCAAGATCTCCCATCACAAGAACCTCGGTGACCCGGACTGGGAATTCTACGACCGCACCTACTACGCGCTGGGCTATGCGTTCGAGCACCGCTTCAACGACACCTGGCAGTTCCGCCAGAACCTGCGCTACACCAAGAGCGATCTGGAATTCCAGGGCATCTCCGCCGGCGGGCAATTCTGGCCGGCGGGGCCTGAGGAGGCAGTGAGCGCCGACGGCACCGTCAAACGCAGCGCCAGTATCGTAGACGAAGACATCAGCCAATTCGCCGTGGACAACAACTTCCAGGCCGACTTCCAGACCGGGGTCTTGAGCCACACGTTGTTGCTGGGCCTGGATCACCAGCGCTCCAACAGCAATGCCCGCTGGAAGTGGGGCTCTGGCGGTGTGCCGACCAGCAACGTCAACAACCCGACCTATGGGCAGGATTTCTCCAACGTCCAGTACTTCACCATGTACGACTACAACCAGAAGACCAACCAGACCGGCCTGTACGTCCAGGACCAGATCGCCCTGGACAACTGGCGCCTGACCCTTGGTGGACGTGAAGACTGGATTCACACCGGCACCGTGTTCCACAACCAGAACGATGCGACCAACACCCAACGCGACAAGAAATTCAGCGGCAACGCGGCGCTGAGCTATGTGTTCGATAACGGCGTGACGCCCTACATTTCCTTCGCCCAGTCGTTCCAGGCGGCGGCGGGCTCAACCGTTAACAGCACCGACGCGTTCAAGCCAACCGAAGGCGAACAGTACGAAGCCGGCATCAAGTACCAGCCGCCCGGCACCAAGACTTTGCTCACGGCTGCGGTGTTCGACCTGACGCAGAAAAACAACGCGGTCAGTGAAAACAACATCACCCGCCAGGTGGGCGAAGTGCAGGTGCGTGGCCTCGAGCTGGAAGCCTCGGGCGAAGTCACTGACAACCTGAAACTCATCGGCTCCTACACCTACAACGACAGCGAAATCACCAAGGGCACCGCGGCGGAGAAAGGCAAGCGCATGGCCCAGGTACCGCGCAACCAGGCCACCGCCTGGGCTGACTACACCTGGCACAACGGCCCGCTCGACGGCTTCGGCGTGGGTGCAGGCGTGCGTTATGTCGGCGACACCTACGGCAATACCACCAACACCGATTGGGGGCATGTCAGTTCCTATACCGTCTACGATGCCTCGGCTCATTACGAGCTGGGACGCCTGAGCAATTCGCTCAAGGGTGTATCGGTGGCGGTGGATGCGAAAAACATCTTCAACAAGGACTACCTGTCCACCTGCGACGGATTCTATTGCTACTACGGCGACCAGCGCAGCGTCGTCGCCAGCGTGAATTACAAGTGGTAAGGATTAGCAGAGTGAATTTTTTGAGAGCCATCTGAGGCCTGTCGGCTGAATGAAACCCTTGTGGGAGCGGGCTTGCTCGCGAAGACGGCGTAACAGGCGATATTATGGTTGCCTGACACGGCGCTTTCGCGAGCAAGCCCGCTCCCACAGTTTCTGCGGCTCGTCCGACCCATCTCGGATGACACGGCCTCTTGCAACCGGATAGACCATGAAAAGCAAAACCATCCGCCGCTGGTCCTTCGTCCACACCTGGACCAGCCTGATCTGCACAGTGTTCCTGCTGATGCTGGCGATCACCGGGCTGCCGCTGATCTTCCACCATGAAATCGAGCACTTGCTGGGCGACGCCCCCGAGCTCCGGCAAATGCCTGCCGACACCCCACAGTTGGATCTGCAACAGTTGGTGGAAAAAGCCAAGGCCCATCGCCCGGATGAGGTGGTGCAGTATTTTGGCTGGGACGAAGACGACCCCAACGGCGTCATCACCATCATGGCGCCGACGCCGGACACCGAGCCCAATTCGTCCCACACCTTCATGCTCGATGGACGCACGGGTGAAGCCCTGGAAATGCCCTCGGCCAATGGCGGCTTCATGATGGTCATGCTGCGCCTGCACGTGGACATGTTCGCGGGCTTGCCGGGCAAGTTGTTCCTGGCGTTCATGGGCCTGCTGTTCGTGATTGCCATCGTCTCGGGCGTGGTGCTGTACCTGCCGTTCATGCGGCGCTTGAAGTTCGCCACCGTGCGCCAGGACAAATCCACCCGCCTGCGCTGGCTCGACCTGCACAACCTGATCGGCGTGGTGACCCTTGTCTGGGCGCTGACCGTAGGCGTTACCGGGGTGATCGCCGCGTGCGCCGAGTTGATCATCGCCGCCTGGCGCAACGACAGCCTCAGCACCATGATCGAACCCTACCGCGATGCTCCGCCGCTGACACACCTGGCGCCGGCCACTCGCCTGCTGGACATCGCCAGAGAGGTCGCACCTGGGATGGAGCCGAGCTTCATTGCCTTCCCCGGCACGCTGTTCTCCAGCGCACACCACTACGGCGTGTTCATGAAGGGCAGCACGCACCTGACCTCGCACCTGCTAACCCCGGTGCTGATCGACGCCAGCACCCTGGACGTCACCGCCGTGGCCGAACGCCCGTGGTACATGGACGTCATGAGCCTGTCGCTGCCCCTGCATTTCGGCGACTACGGCGGCCGGCCGATGCAGATCTTCTGGGCGGCGCTCGACGTGTTGACCATCATCGTCCTCGGCAGCGGTGTCTACCTGTGGGTGGTGCGGCGCAAAGCAGCCAAGCGTGCAGCCATTGGCGCGCAGGCCACCTCATGAGGCCTCGGCAATCGAGTTTCTGGAAAGTGTTTGGTATTCCCGTACTGATTGGCACCCTCAGTGCTGCCGGGCTGTTTTCGGCACTCCTGGGGGACGGGGCCTGGGATGCCGTGAGCTGGGTGGGCTTAGGAGTGCCAACGTTGCTGGGGACTTGGGGATTGATCAAACGCGGATAAGCATCCGGTCCCCACACCGGAGCTCGCCACCCGCCCCGGAACTGTCTAGGCTAAGCCCTGGTCGTTTTTCGAGGATACCCGCATGTCCACACCCAGCATGACGCTGTTCTACAACCCCGCCTCCCCCTTCGTTCGCAAGGTCCTGGTGCTGCTGCATGAAACCGGCCAGCAGGATCGCGTGGCGTTGCAGCTCAGCCAACTTACGCCGGTCAAACCGGACCAGGTGCTGATCGATGACAATCCGCTGAGCAAGATCCCGGCCCTGCGCCTGGCCAACGGCAATGTGCTGCATGACAGCCGGGTCATCCTCGACTATCTGGACCACCAGCACGTCGGCAATCCGCTGATTCCCCGGGACGGAGCAGCCCGCTGGCGGCGCCTGACGCTGGCCTCCCTGGCTGACGGGATGATGGATGCAGCCGTGATGATCCGCTACGAAACTGCCCTGCGTCCGGCCGAAAAACACTGGGACGAATGGCTCGATGCGCAACGGGACAAGATCCGTCGCGCCCTGGGCGTGCTTGAAACCGAGGCCGTCGCCGAGCTGGCCAGTCATTTCGACGTGGCGTCCATCAGTGTCGCCTGCGCCCTCGGCTATCTGGACTTGCGCCACCCGGACCTGGAATGGCGCAAGAACAGTCTGCAACTGGCAACGTGGTTTGCCGAGGTGAGTGAGCGGCCTTCGATGGTGGAGACGGTGCCCAGGGTTTAGTTTTTCGCTGAATGCGATGACCTCATCGCGAGCAGGCTCG